>CALQHT020000141.1 GCA_943330455.2 Nitrosovibrio sp. Nv4
CGGAAGACCTAGCCCTGTTGCGCAACGCCTCCCAGCAGATCGGTCCGAATCCCACCTCCCTCCGGAAGACTTTTCGACGGTCATCGAGGGAACATCGCAGCACACGTCAGCGATATATTCATTCCGCATTTGTGCGACTCCCGTAGCCCTTGCGGGAGGGGGTTAGGGGGAGGGGTAAGGCCGCATGAATATTGCGCTACACCCCTCCCCCCAACCCCCTCCCGCAAGGGGTGGGGGAATTTTCTCCGCAGCCGCGATCTGTAATCACCTGAGAATCAAACCGAAGGCCGGCCCGCATCGCCCGCCCAGGCGACGATCCGTGCCGCGTTGGCGTGCCACGTGTAATCCCGCCGTTCCAACTCCGCCCGCGCGTCGCGGCCGAGCGTGCGACGCAGCGCGGGTTCTAGCATCAGGCGGCGGATGGCGGCCCATTGGGCGTCCCGGTCATTGGGGTCGAACAGCAAGGCCGTGTGCTCGTGGGTGAGGATTTCGCGGATATTGGGCTGGTCCGGCGCGACGATGGCGCATTCGGCCGCCATGTAGTCGAAGATCTTGAGTGGTGAGGCATACGGCGCCACCGCCGGTTGCAGCGCGATATCGAAGCTCAGGACATGGTCGGCGACCTTGTCATGCGCCACCAGCCCGGTGAACCGCACGCGATCGCCCACCCCGAGCCGAACCGCCCGACGCTCCAGATCCGCGCGGGCCGGCCCATCGCCGACGACGGTCAGGCTTAGGGTCTTGCCCTCGGGCTGTTCGGCCAGGGCGTCGACGATCTTGTCCAACCCGTGCCAATCCCGCACGAAGCCGACGAAGCCCAAGGTGACGGTGGCGGTAACGCTGTCCGGTTCGCGACTCTCGGGGGCATCCGCGCGCGGGGCGAACCGTTCCAGCACGATCCCATTCGGCACCACCTGGATGCGGTCCGCCGGCACGCCGCCCTCGGCGACGATGGCGCCCAGCACATGGGTGACCGGCAGGACCTTGGTGGCCGACCGCCAGGTGAAGCGCTCCAGCGCCGCGGCGAGGCGAGGCAGTTTCAGCCCGCCGAACCGGGATCGTTCCTGGGCGAGGGGGGAATTGACCTCCAGGAACATCGTCGCCCCATGCCAGCGCGCCATCAGGGCACCCGCCAGGAAATACAGGTTGCACCGCTCATAGATCAGGTCCGGCCGGAAGCTCCTCCATGCTCGGCGCAGGCGCAGATACGCGGGGATGTTGTAGGCAAGCTCGGCGAACTCTCCCAGCACACCGGGGAGCAACCGGCGCAGCCAGGCGACGGTGGCGCTTTCGCCGCCGAAATCGGATTGCTGGTAGAATCCGGGACCGACGACCATCACCTCATGCCCGGCGGCGCGGAATGCATGGATCAGTTCCTCGACATGCACGCTCTGGCCGTCATGGGATTGGATCCGGTGGCTGTAGAGAATGCGCATGCGGTGGCTGAGCCTATCGAACCGGGTGTTGTGTGGTGAGTAATACCAACCGGCCGAAACAATGACCTATGAACCGCCCTCTCCGTCATTGCCGGGCTTGACCCGGCAACCCGCGCTTCAACGGCAGGGGGTGGGTTGCCGGATCAAGTCCGGCAATGACGATGAGGGGACGCCTATGGGTCGTTGTTTCGGCGGGTTAGCATAAGGATGGCGGGACTCTGAGTCCAGAGAGTCAGCGATCCAGGCTGTAGTTGATCTGGACCGTCACGGTGATGCGCTCGTGCGGCATGTCGGGCGGGAAGGCCGGCACGCGAGCACCGTCGAGCATGGCACGGACAGCCTGATCCAGGATTGCGGACCCGCTCCCGTGAACCAGTTCCACGGCGACCACCTGGCCGTCTCGCGTGACGATGAAGCGGACGGCCGCGCCGCCCTGGTCGCCGCGGGCGCGGGCTTCGGGCGGGTAGGTCTTGCGGGCATGCAGCCAGGCGGCAAGGGCGGATCGCCACCGCGGACTGATATCGGAGGCCTGTTGCGGCGGCGCGGGCGCGGGCGGTGGCGCCACCGAGGCCGGTGCTGCGGCACTCACGGCGGCCGGCTCGACCGCTTGTGCCGGTTTCGCACGGGGTTGGGGCGGCTTGCGGGGGGCAGGGACCGGTTGCGTCGGTAGCGCTGGTTCCGGCGGACGGGGCGGAACTTGTGGTTCCGGCGGCGATGGAGTCGGTGGCGGTGGCACGGGCGTCGGCTCAGGAATTGGCGCTGACTCGGGACGTGGTGGCTCCGGAGGCGGCATTTCCGGCGGCGGAGGCTCCAGCGGTGGGGGTTCTGGTGGGGATGGTTCCTGGGGCGGCGGCTCCGTGCGCGTCGCCTCGGGCGGTGGCGGTTCCACAAGCAGGGGCGCGAGCGGAGGGAGAACGACAGGCAAGGGTTCCGACGGCAATGCCGGCTCTGGTTCGGGGTTAGGCTGCTCTGTCTGGGTTGGCATTGGGTCGGGTTCATTCATGGCGGTGCTGGCCATCGCGGTTGCGGCATCTGATTCCGCTTCCGAAGGCGCGTCGTTCATGACCGCCGCCAGATCGATCTCGATCGTGGTGGTTGTGTCTGGCATGGATGGGGGGGGCGCCGGGACCCCGGCAATCGCGAGCGCCAGAGTCAGATGCACTCCAACCGACACGGCGAGCCGCCAACCCCAGGCCGGGCGGTTCGGCGGGCGCGAGGTGTGGCGATGTGCCGCCCCCAAGGACATGCCGGGGGACATGCGGGAACACATCCGGGGCGTCATCGGTCGTGTCATATCCTGATCCGACTTTCCGTCCCATTCGACCTGGGCGAATGGGACGGTGCCGATGGGGATTGGGGTGTTCGCCGCGTCAGTCTTGCCGGTCTCCGGGTTGAGGCGCCGGCACCAATGTCAGCCCCGGCGGTGGGAAGCGCATGTCGCGGCTGGTCTTGCCCTCGGGCGGGGTGTCGATCCAACGCGTTTCGCCCTGCTCGCATAGCTGAACGGTGGGAAACCACAACGGACCGGTCCGGGCGGGCAGGCGGACCATGACGGTGAACTCGTCCAGGTATTCGTCCGGCAAGGGCCCGCCGCTCCAGGTGATTTCCTTCGGCCGCTGCGTCAGGGTGCGACCTTCTTGCGGCACGGGGGTGGGCAGAGTCTCCTGCACGATGTCGATCCGCCAGCCGGGTTTGGGCATCGGCTTGGCGACGACGATGCCGTCCGGGATCGCGATCCGGATCGCCACGGTGGGGGAGGTGCCGCAACCATGCGCCACCCGGAAGGTCGCCACATGATAGGTGCCGGAGACGGCGGTTGTCTCCTTCAGCACCACATGCGCGAGAGCGGGGGACGCAAGGGCACTGCCGATCATCGCGAGCAGAACCACGCACCGCCGAACGGCGAAACTGGGCGCGCGCATCAGAAGGACGCCCGCGTGCCGACATAGATCGAGCGTCCGTCGCCGGGATAGAACGTCTGTGTGCCAGCGGCGCTATAGCGGGTAACGGTGCCGAAATCGCTGATGTATCGGTTGTTGGACAGGTTCCTGGCATCCATGTAGATGGACACACCGTTCGGGAAATCCATCCCCGCCTGCAAACCCACCAGCATATACGCCGGCACTTGCTGGGTGTTCGCATAATCCACCCAGGCCCCGATCGGCACCAGGTCGATCGCCGGCGAGATATAAAATCCGCTCGGATGGCGATAGGTCAGCGAGGTCCGCAACATATGCTCCGGGATCCCGGCGATGCGGTTGTTGCCGTATTGCGGGTCGTTGCTGAACCGGAAGTTGCTGTAGTTCCACAGTTGCGCCAGGGTCAGTCGGTCCCCGGTCATCGCCATGTCGCGCGCGATATCCACGCTGGCACCCAGCTCGACGCCCATCAGGTTGGTCCGTCCCGCATTGAAGGTCGCGGCGGGGACATTCGGGTTGGTGGTGTATTGCAGCATCTGCCCATCCACCCAGGACCGATACAGGGTCACGTCCCAGGCAAACCGGTCGTACCGGCCGCGGGTGCCGATCTCCAGGGTCCAGGCCTTCTGCGCCTGCAAGGGCACGAAGGTGGTCGAGCCATTGAACTGGGTTTGCGTCAGGTCGCTGAAATCCGGCACGTCCTGGCTGCCGGTGACGTTGGTGAACGCCTGGATATCCTTTTTCGGTTCCCATAACAGCCCGATCTTGGGGTTGAAGCCGCTGTACTTGGCCGAATTGTTCTGGTAGACGGTCGAGAACGGCGGCAGCTTGCCGAAATTCGTGTAGTCCATGTCGGTGTAGAACATCTTCGCACCGGCGACGGCGGCGAGCTCGGGCAGGACCCAGAGCCGGTTCTCGGCGTAGCCCTGTATGCTCCACGCATTCTGGCGCTGGTTTTGCGTCTGCTGGCCGCGACTGCCGCCGATATTGATGAATTGCAGCGCCCGGTTGTCGCCGCCGAACAGCCGCCCGCCCAGGATCAACTCATCGCGCAGCCCGCCGATCTCTCCCGCCACCGTGTAGCGTGGCGCGAACCCGTATGTGTAGCCATCCTGGTCGATGACCTGGAAGATCGGATGGTACAGGTTCTTGTGCATGAACCAGGTGTCGAAATCGAGCTGCCCGGTCTCCAGCCGCACCGTCGTCCGGTTGGCGATGCGTTCGGTGCGTACATTGCGCGCCTGATCGCCCGAAACCGCGGCGGCCGAGGCCTGGGTCGGGTTGATCAGCGCCTGGCGCAGGCTGAGCGTGCCGGGCAGTTTCTGGTCGGTGATGTAGAGCCCGAAATAGAACCGCGTCTCGATATCCGGGGTGATGCGATAGCCGATATTGGCGTTGAACTGCTCGTATTGCTGGCGGGAATGCTTGCGGAACCCGTCTGCGTGGCTGACCGTGCCGTTGATCAGGAAATCGAAATCGCCCATCACCCGAGACACCTGGGCGTTGGCGCGCCAGGTGCCAAAGCTGCCGGCATCGAAGCGCAGGATATTCGGCGCGACCGCGGTATATGCGGTGGGGGAGACGAAATTGACCGCGCCGCCCAGGGTCGAGGTGCCGAACGGCAGGGCGTTGCCGCCCTTGTAGACCTCGGTGGAACGCACCGACAGCGGGTCGATCTGGTAGAAATCGCCGCTTCCGTCAGCCATGTTGAAGGGAATGCCGTCCTGCGGGATTTCGATCCCTCGCGTGTGGAAGGCTCGCCCGATGCCCGATCCGCGGATCGAGAGGCGGAGTTCCTGGCCGTAGCGGGTTTGCACGTAGACCCCGGGCACGTCTTTCAGAACGTCGCGCAGGTTGTTGGTGTAGGTGCCTTTCAGGGTCTCCATGTCGATCCATTCGACCGAGCCGGCGGTTTGCAGCATCTGCTCTCGCTGTTGGCCGAGGGGCGGTACGGTCAGGGAACCGGCGGGAGCGGCCGTGACGGCGACGGGGGGAAGGGTGGTGGATGCCTCGGTCTGGGCGAGGGCGGACGACGTGACGAAGGCGGCAATCGCGATGGCGCTGCCGGACAAAAGCATGTGGCGGAACATGGGGGGACTCTCCCTCTGGCCGGCACGCGGCCGGCGCAGGATCAATGACGAACGGATCGGTCTTGATCAGGCGAGAGAGGGTGGTCCTGTCGCGGGCGGTCGGCTGTGCGGCGGGCCGCGCGGACCGGCGGATTGGGCCGGGTCCGCCATGGTTGGCGCCGACCGGGGCGCGGGCAGGGGCAGTTCGGTAACGCTGGTCGGCAGCGCGATGTCGGAAGCGGCCGCGAACTGGCAGACCGGGCAGAGCGTGTGCTTGTGCTGCGCCGGTCCGCCGCTGTCGGTGGGCTCGGTGGAGCAGATGGTGGAATGGGAAAACGGGTCGAGCGTGGCGGCAAACGACCGCACCATCGCGACAGGCAGCAGAACCTGCAGCGCGATGGCCAGAAACATGATCGGCACCGCCGAGATCCCTCGGCGGGCCGCTATGCGCGAATTGCCTTGCACGGTGGCTGATTGGGTAACAGGCGCGGCCCGGTTTGCCTACCCTCCGACCCGAGCGTCATACGGGCCGGGTCGGAGGGG
Source organism: Nitrosovibrio sp. Nv4 (assembly GCA_943330455.2). GTDB lineage: Bacteria > Pseudomonadota > Alphaproteobacteria > Acetobacterales > Acetobacteraceae > Rhodopila. The sequence goes on from CALQHT020000141.1 coordinate 5,968, forward strand.
GGCGATGTCCGTGATCGCGCTCAGCTTGCGACGCCGAGGGCCTTCTTCATGGCGCGCAGATTGCCACGCAGGTTGCGGGTGTAGCGCGCGGTCACCTCTTCCTCGGCCGCGGCGTCGGCAGTGTCCATGTGCATGATCAGGGTGATGCGGGAATTGTTGGCATCCAGCGGCACCACGGCAACGGTGGAGCGATAACCCGGCATCTCCGGCCGATCGACCATGGAGTAGGTGTAGGAATACTGCGAACTGGCCAGCAGCAGCTCTTTCACCACGCGGCCTTCCGGCATTTGCAGGGTGCGCACCTTGCCGGCGGGAGTCTCCTCCACCGATTCGCCCTGCACCAGGACGGCCCATTTGCGGATGCCGCCGAAGTCGCCAATGACGCTCCAGATCTTGTCGGCGGGCAGGGGGACGTCTTCGAAGTTGGATACGTCGGCCATGGTTGTTTCCTCGGTTGGGCTCTTGTCAGCCTATTGCTTATATCGTGAGCCTGCCGCTGGGGGGAAGCCTGCCGCAAGGCCGCCGGCAAGCAGGGTCGTTCCGATCTGAAGGATGTCGGATCGTCGACCAAACCCTGACACAGAAAGGCATCTTCATGGGATTGGGGCGAGGCTGGCGCATGAACGTCCTAGCGGGTAATTGTACCACCGCTGTCAGGTGCATCTTGCGATCGTAGCGCCGTGACCGCATGTTCGCTGGGTTGGTCTCTCATACGTCGATAGGAAGGGGCTGCAGAATGGCCACTATACCGCAAACCGACCTCGTGCGGATTGCAACCGCAAATGAAACGCTCGTCAGCGTCGCGAGAAATCTGGAGGCGGCAGCGAACAACGTATCGGACAGCGCCGTCACATCGCAGATTAGGGCGCAGATCGACTTGGTCCTTGACGTCGCCAGTAAGATTAGCAAGGCGGTCGCGATGGCGCGGTAAGCGTTACCGTGTCGCTCCCCGCCGCAGAACAACCCGTGCAACCGCCGTCGCCTCCCGATAGTCGTATCCAACGGATAGCGGAGGTCGAAAGGGCAGTCGATCAGTCGAGCACCGCGGTCGCGGACATACCAAGTCGCGCCGATTTCGATCGCTCGCGCATCGCCTTGATCGTGATGTCGGTCTATGCTGGCGTGCTTGGGCTCGTGCTCCTGTTACTGATTGTTCGAGGCTGCCAGAATACCGAGCAATGGGGTGACGTGACGAAGGAGGCCGGAGACCTGATAAAGACGGCCATATTGCCGATAGTCACACTGATCCTCGGTTACTATTTCGGAAAATCCGGAAGGTTGTAAGTCGGCAAACACCCGCCGATGCACCGTCACGCAATGGACATCTCATGATCCGCCTGCCAACCCCCAAAGCCGATGTCATGGCCCGCCGCGACGGCATCGTCGCCGGATTGCAGGCCCTGCTGCCCGAAACCGGTCTGATCTCTGAGCCGCGCCTGCTGAAGCCGTATGAGACCGATGGCCTGTCTGCCTATCGCCAGCCGCCGCTCGCCGTCGCGCTGCCGGAAACCACCGAGCAGGTGGCCGCGGTCTTGCGCTTCTGCCACCAGAACGGCGTGCGGGTCGTGCCGCGCGGGGCGGGCACGTCGCTGTCCGGCGGTGCGTTGCCGATGGAGGACGCCGTCGTCATTGGTCTGATGCGAATGAACCAGATCCTCGATATCGACTATGCCGATCGCTGCGCCACGGTGCAGGCCGGGGTGACCAATATCGGCATCACCAACGCCGTCTCCGCCGACGGGTTCTTCTACGCCCCCGACCCATCCAGCCAATTGGCCTGCATGATCGGCGGCAACGTCAACATGAACTCGGGCGGCGCCCACTGCCTCAAATACGGCGTCACCGCCAACAATCTGCTGGGTCTGAAGATCGTCACCATCGAAGGCGACATCATCGATATCGGCGGCGAACACCTGGACGCCGCCGGCTATGACTATCTGGGTCTGCTCACCGGCAGCGAGGGTATGCTGGCTGTCGTCACCGAAGTCACTGTCCGCATCCTGCGCGGGCCGGAAGGGGCTCGGGCGATGCTGGCGGCCTTCCGATCCAACGAAGTCGCCGGGGCCTGCGTCGATTCCATCATCGCCTCCGGCATCATCCCGGTCGCGCTGGAGTTCATGGACCGCCCCGCCATCCATGCCTGCGAGGCATTTGCCCATGCCGGATACCCGCTGGACGCCGAAGCGATGCTGATCATCGAGGTCGAGGGCAGCCCCGCCGAACAGGACGATCTGCTGGGCCGGCTGAGCGCGATCTGTAACCGCCACGACCCGATCAGCCTGAAAGTGTCCCAGTCCGCCGAGGAGTCGCTGGCGATCTGGAAGGGCCGCAAGGGCGCGTTCGGCGCCATCGGGCGGATCAGCCCGGATTACCTGTGCATGGACGGCACCATCCCCACCAGCCGCCTCCCCGACGTGCTACGCCGGATCGGGGAGATGTCGGACAGCTACGGGTTGAAAGTCGCCAATATCTTCCACGCCGGGGACGGCAACCTGCACCCGCTGATCATGTTCGATGCCAACGACCCGTCCAGCTTCGTCAAAGCCGAGGCATTCGGCGCCGATATCCTGAAGCTATGCGTCGAGGTCGGCGGCTGCCTGACCGGGGAACACGGCGTCGGGGTGGAGAAGCGCGACCTGATGCCGGTCCAGTTCGCCGCCCATGAACTGGAACAGCAACGGATGATCAAGTCGGCCTTCGATCCCGCCTGGTTGCTGAACCCCAGCAAGGTGTTTCCGTTGGTGGAATCCCAAATGGAGTCCCAAATGGAGTCCCAAATGGAATCCAGTTCGGAGGCTCCGACGATCGCACGGGCGGCCTGACAGGGCGGTCTCGCTCGACGGACCCGGGCATTGCCGTCATGGTGGGCGAAGGCTCTCCATGGCGGTGATTGGCGTCCCTGCCCCAAGTGATGCGGTTATTTCCTGACCGGCCCTTACATAGGTCCGGGTAGCGCCGAGCTCCCGACACTGATAGGACGGATCGGCCGGCGTGCGGTTTGGTCCGCGCGCCCAGCAAGTCGAATCCGGAGCCTGCCTGAGGCCCGGTCATTATTGAGTGGTACAAATACGCGCCGCGACCGAGGGGACCCCCAGTGCCGGAGACACTGCTAACAACGAAGTTCTGCTGTCCCGAATGCCAGGGCGCGTTGAAAAATGGACTTGGCCGGGCGCTGACCTGCGGGTCCTGCAAGAGCCGTGTCCCCGTCGTCGAAGGCATTGCGGATTTCGTGCGGGGACGCTTCGATACCGCGCTCAATGTCGAAGCCTACGAGCAGGAGCATGGGATCGACGAAACCCAGGCCGCCGAGTTGTATCGCCTGATTCGCGTTGCGGCCGGCCACCGCTGGCCGAACAGTCTGGGATCCGTGGTCGAGATCGGATGCGGCACAGGGTTCTATTCCCGAGGCCTGTTGGGAAACAACGAAGCCCGCGATGTCGTCATGACGGATGTGTCTGTCGGGATGTTGCGCGTGTGTCGGGAGAATCTGCATCGGCGGGGCCTGCTGGCCGATTGATCGGTCGCCTTCGCAACCTATAGCAGTCATGAAGCAAGTATCCGGGATGGAGCATTCGACAGTTGCGTCGGCACATCCGTGCTGCACCATATCCCGGACGTCGGCGCGTTTCTGGCGGCCATCTCCCGCGGGCTCCGGCCGGGAGGACGCGCCTTTTTCCTGGAGCCGAACCGGCGTTTCTACCTGGCGCTCGGCCAGGCCTTGGCGGATATCGTCGCTTTGTTGCTGCCGGGACATCAGGGCCATCCGGACGGGCTTCAGCCGCTGCTCAACTGGCTGGCACAGCAGCGTCTCGAAACCCTGCATCAGGGCAACATCGAGTTTCTTTCGACCTTGGAGGACAAGCACCAATTCACCGCCGAACAGGTTGCGCGGCTGGGCGAGGACGCGGGCTTCGCCACAAGTGAGGCTATCCCCTTTGGCCCCGATCCCACGGGTGCTTCGACCTTGCGCGGTCTGCTGGGCGAGATCGGACTGGAGGCGTCGGTCGTCGAGACCGTGACGCAGATGATGGCAAGCATCGGTCCGCGTTACATGTCGCTGCTGGGACCGGCGGATGCCGCGCCGACCTTGCTGATCTGGCTCACCAAGGCGGACGTCGCGATCGAACCCCCGCCTCGGTTGCCGCTTGTACGGCCGCCGGCGAGCGTGCCCGACCCCAGGTTGGGTGGGGTGGCGCCTTGGTGCCACCTGACCGTGGTCGCAACCGTCGCCGCGGGTCAGCTTGAATTGCATGTGTCGGGGTGGTGCCTTTCCAACCTCGATATCGAATGGGTACGAGTGCGGGCACAGCGTGAAATGCGGAATGCGCCGGTGTGGCTGCCTCGACCGGATGTGCAGCGAGCGATGAACCCGCACGGCCATTACGCCCCGTGGAACGCGCTTTGCTGTGGTGTCGATGCGCGCCTGTTCATGGGGCCCGCGGTTATGGGCGGTGGCGGATATGCGTGTTCGGTGTCCCTGGTGTTCGCCGGAGGGGCGGTCATCGAGATCGATACCCCCAAGGTCTTTCCGATCGGCGAGACAGTATCGCTCTGGGTGTGACGCGGCGGGCGTGCGCCGACGGCAGATTCAGCGACACCGACGCAAATGACCTGTTGATTGCCGCCGATGTTGGCGGTGCGGGTTTCGGGCCGTCCGGCGGCGGTGGCGGCGGTTCATTCCTCGCCGTGGATGCGACAAGCCGGGTGCTGAACGCCCGCATGCCGCCAGGCAATGGCAGCGTGACGATTACGGCCCTCGATGCGCCTTGACCTTGGAGGATTGGCAGGATGGGCGGACGATCGATGCGCGCCTGACCATCCTCGCTCGGTGTCCCGAGGACTGACCCAGCCGTGACCCGGTCGGTGGCAAGGTCGCCTGAAACGATGGGTTCGCCGCGATCCCGTCACACCGGGCCGCCGGCGATGCTTGCCCCGGCCGCCAATCGCAGACCCTGTGGCGCCGCTCACAATATCCCCGCACACAGCCCAGCGCGATGCGCGCCACGTCGACCGACCCGCTCGCCGAAGCCCTTTCGGTGCAACCACGTCGACGGGCTTTACGCGCCGAGCCTGCCTCGGCTGTTGCAATTGTATTGATTACTGTCTGACGATTGTATTCCTCCTCAAAAGCGGCGATATCGTCTCTAACGGCGACGAAACCGCCGACCATTACCGGAGACTGCCTGGATGCATGTTCGTGGATTGGTGGGCGCCGCCTTGGTTGCCCTGTGCCTTGCGCCAATCACGGCGTCCGCGGCCCCGATCATCTTCTCCTATACGGGGGCGCTGCAGACCTACACCGTGGCTACCACCGGTCATTACGAGATCACCGCCTTCGGCGCGCAGGGCGGCGACCTGCCCGGAAACGGCCCCGGGGGCCTCGGCGCACAGATCGGTGGCGACTTTCTGCTGACCGCCGGAACCACGCTGAACATCGTGGTTGGTGGTGTTGGCGGCTTCCGATCCGGCGGCGGGGGAGGCAGTTTCATCTACACCCTGGCGAACGACCTGCTGGTTGCAGCCGGCGGTGGCGGTGGCGCGGGACCTGGTGCTGGCGGCGGCGCGGGTCTGGATACCACCAGCGGCGGGGGCGGATCCGGTGGCGCTGGCGGTGCCGGCGGCACCAATGGCAGCGGCGGCTAGGGTGGTCTTGCGTCCGACCGTGGCGGCGGTGGTGGCGGCGGCCGGACCAGCAATGGCACCAACGGGACCGGGGCCAGGGGAGGCTTCGGCTTTCCCGGCTTTGCCGGTGGCACTGGCAGCGAGGCGTCGGGCGGCTACGGCGGCGGCGGCGGTGCGGGCCGCGGGCCTGCCGGCGGCGGTGGCGGTGGCTATTCCGGCGGCGGTGGCGGCGGTGATGGTGGCGCCGGTGGTGGTGGCGGATCGTTCCTCGCCGCGGAGGCAAACAACAGGGTGCTCGTCGCGGGCGCGCAGGTCGGCGATGGCCTCGTGACGATTACGGAGATCGAGGTGCCGGAACCCGCGTCGCTTGTGATCGTTGCCGCGGGGCTTGCTGGGTTGGGTGTGATCCGGCGCCGTCGGCGCGCGTCGTCGTAGACGGAAGGGTCGCCTCCGTGCCTGCAGGGCGGAAGCCTCGGACTCAGGCGTGAATCAGAAAGGGCGCGGCCATACCGGTCGCGCCCTGTTCGTTCGGGCCATCAACAACTGCTCGGCACGTCCGGCCCCATCAGCCCAGCGGGGGCAGGGTCGCCTGAAACGACGGGGCCTGGGCGATGGAATCGTACCAGGCCGCAAGGGCCTGCCGCCCCGGTCTCCAATCCCAGGTCCGGTGGCGGCGTTCGCAGTAGCCCAGCACGCTGCCCAACCCGATACGAGCGGCGTTCATGGGGCCGTCATAGGCACCATTGACGACCATCCCTTCCAACGCATCCGCGGTCCGGCTGGCCCGGGTCAGCTCCAGGGCCAGCACGGGCGGAGAGCGTTCATGCTCCGGCCGGCGCAATTCGCGGTTCCACACGGCGATCCCGTCCATGAGCCCCATGGCGGTGCCGAAGCGGGCCAGGGTCGTCCAGCCGTCCGATCCGTCTCGCGGCAACAGCGGGCGGTCGGGACACAGCGTATCGAGATAGGACAGGATCAGCAGGCTCTCGGTCAGCACCGTGCCGTCATCCAGCCGCAACGTCGGCACCCGCCCCACCTTGTTGTAGGGCAGCAGGGCCGATTGCGGATCGCGCAGGGTGACCTCCTGCTTTTCCACGTCGCGGTCCAGGCCGAGCTCGATCAACGCCACCCGCACCATGCGGGCGTACGGCGAACCGGGCGAGTAGAACAGCTTCATCCGGTCACACCACGCCGGATTTGTGCAGACGCGCCAGGTCCTCTGGGGTTACGCCGCACAAGGCGGACAGCACCTCGTCGGTGTGCTCGCCCAGCAGCGGCGGGCGGGTGATTTCGGCGGGTGAGTCGGACAGTTTGATCGGCGATCCGACGGTCTTGTAGGTGCCGCGGGTCGGGTAATCGACGTCGACGATCATGTCGCGGGCGCGCAGATGCGGGTCGGCCAGCACCTCCCCCGTGTCCTGACACGCGCCGCTCGGCACGCCGGCATCGCCGAGGATCTTCATCACCTCATGCTTGGTGCGCTGCATGGTCCAGGCTTCCATGACCTCGCGGAAGGCTTCCCGATGTTCCCAGCGTGCGTCCGGCGTCGCGAAACGCGGATCGTCGGCCAGTTCGGGTTGGCCCATCGCATTCACCAGCGGCTTCCACATCTGCGGCTGAGCGAAGATGTAGACATAGTCGTTGGCACCGCCCGGCGCGCATTTGTAGGTCGTGCCGGGCACTGTCCGACCCAACTGGTTGCCAGACCGAGGCATCGGTGCCCCGGTGCGCTGGTGGTCGCGCAGGCTGACGCGGATCAGGTTGACGACGGCGTCCTGCATGGAGACCTCGACATGCTGGCCCTTGCCGCTGGTATGGCGCTGTTGCAGCGCGGCCAGGATGCCGATCGCCATGTGCATGCCGGTCCCGGAATCGCCGATTGCGGGGAAGTTGAAGGTGGGTGGGTTTTCCGGGAAGCCGGTGACGCTCATGGCGCCGCCCATGGCCTGGGCAATCGGCTCGAAGCTCTTGAAGTCGGCATAGGGGCCGTAGGTGCCGAAGCCCTTGATGGTGGCGTAAATCAGCCTGGGATTGACCTTGGCCAGGGCGTCGTAGCCCAGGCCCAGCCGGTCCAGAGCGCCGGGGCCGAAATTCTCCAGCAGGACGTCGGAGGAGGCGATGACCTTGCGGAACAGGTCCTTGCCTTCCTCGGTCTTCAGGTTGAGCGTCAGGCTGCGCTTGTTGGCGTTCAGGATCAGGAAGAACAGGCTGTCGCTGTCGGGTTTGTCGCGCATGTTGGTGCGCGCGACATCGCCGCCTTTTGGTTCCTCCAGCTTGATCACGTCGGCGCCCAGGAAGCCCAGGATCTGGGCGCAGGCGGGGCCGGCCTGGTTGTGCGTCATGTCGATGACGCGGATGCCTTTGAGGGCCTGGCTCATGGGACGGTTCCTCTCGGTGATGGTTCAGCCCAGCAGGGCGGCGCGGAACTTGTCGCGTTCCAGATGCGGGACCAGGTTGCGGCCCTTGCGCAACGGCGGGCCTTCCTTGACGCGCAGCAGGATGAAGATCGGCCCGTTGCCCTCGCGCACCAGCCGGCGGCCTTCTTCCAGGTCGGCTTCGGTGTTGATCGTGTGCACGACGGCGAAACCGGCGCCCGAGGCGATGGTGTCCAGCCGCACGCCGAGGCCGGTATGGCTGTCCTGGTTGCCTGTTTCTCCGTAATGGCCGTTGTCCACACAGATCACGGTCAGGTTCGGCGGATTTTGCAGCGCGATGGTGGCCAGGGTGCCGACATTCATCAGCAACTCGCCATCTCCGGTGACCGCCAGCACGCGCCGCTTGGGTTGCGCCAGAGCCAGGCCCAGGGCCATCGATAACGCCGCGCCCATCGCGCCGCCGAGGGCGAAGACTCCGGGCGCGCTATCGGTCATTGCCGAGATTTCCTGCGCCGAACCGGCCAGGCCGGTGACGATCAGGAAGTCGGACGGGCGCTCGATCAATGCGGGAACCGCCTGGCGGCGATCCAGCACCGCGTCGGGCAGGTTGGAGGTCCGCAGCTTATTCAGTTGTGCCATTGCCATGCCCTCCGGTCAGAATTTCTTGGCGCCGATCAGGCGCTGGCCGAGCAGGACGGCGACAGCCTGTCCGGCTTGGAAAACCATGGTGATGGCGGAGGTGACGGTCGGGATCACATCCGAGGGTGCATCGCAGCGTAGGACAACGACGCCCATGGCTTTCAGGACGGGCTCGGTGGCCTGGCCCATGGCGAACTGCCAGGCATTGCCCTCTCCGAAGTCGCCACGCATGGACACCAGGGTCAGCAGCGGAAAGCGGCACCCGGCGGTCAGGGATAGCAGGTTGATGCAGTTGCCAACGCCGGAGGACTGCATCAGCAGCACGCCGCGCTGGCCGCCAAGATCGGCGCCGGCGCAGAGGGCGACGCCTTCTTCCTCGGTGGTCAGGGGGATGGAATGGGCGTCCGGGTCGGCCAAAGAGCGGTCGATCAGCACTTTGTGCCCGGCGTCGGGGACGTAGGCGAACTGGGTAATGTTGTTGGCGCGCAGCAGGTCGTAGAGCGGGTCCTGCCAGTTCGCGGAGTCGGGTCCAGCCATCTTGGTTCGTGCCTTTGCATCGGAATCGTGGCGCATCCTTGCGCCTGGGACGGGGATCGGCAATGGGGGAAGGGCGGGGCTTCCGCCCCGGACCCCGACCGGGGCTTCGCCCCTGGGCCCCACCAAGGGCGACGGCCCTTGGAACCGGAACATTGGTGCCTTTAAGGATGGGGCCTACCCGGACGCTTGACCGTCCGGGTAGGCCCCATCCTTAAAGGCACCAAAAGAATCGCATTCCAAAGGCCGCGCCTTTGGCGGGTCCAGGGCAGAGCCCTGGTCGGGGTCCGGGGCGGAAGCCCCGCC
>CALQHT020000142.1 GCA_943330455.2 Nitrosovibrio sp. Nv4
AACAGCAGAACCATGCAGCAATTGGTGGCAGCTTTACCATGACTCGGATCATCGTATTTCCCGGCCAAGGCTCGCAAACGGTCGGCATGGGCAAGGACCTGTTCGACCGGTTTCCCGACATGACCGCCACCGCGGATCGCGTCCTGGGATATTCCCTGAAGGATTTGTGCTTGCGCGATCCGGATCGCCAACTGGGACGCACGCAGTTCACCCAGCCGGCGCTGTTCACCGTGAATGCCCTGTTCTATCGCCGCCACAGGGAAGATGGCGGCCCGGAACCGGACTTCGTCGCCGGTCACAGCCTTGGCGAATACAACGCATTACTTGCGGCCGAGGCATTCGACTTCGAAACCGGTCTGCGCCTGGTGCAAAAGCGGGGGGAGCTGATGGGCGCGATCTCCGGCGGCGGCATGGCGGCCGTCCTGGGCATGCCGGCGGCCCGCATCCGGGAGGTGATGGCCACCGCCCGCGTTTCCACCGTCGATGTTGCGAACTTCAACTCGATCAGCCAGACGGTGCTGTCCGGCCCGACGGAGGACCTTGAAAAAGCCGGCCCGTCGATCGAGGCCGAAGGCGGCCGCGTCATCCAGATCAACGTGAAGACGGCCTTCCACTCCCGCTACATGCATCCGGTTGCGAAGTCGTTCGAGGACTTTCTGTCCACCCAGCGGTTCTCGCCCTTGCTGATCCCGGTGATCTCCAACTTCACCGCTCTGCCCTATCGCGATGATGAGATCGTGAACAACCTAGTGAAGCAGATCGACCATTCGGTGCGCTGGGTCGAAACCGTCCAATACCTGCTGAACGAGGCCGAGCCGGAGTTCAAGGAACTGGGTCCGGGGGTGGTGCTGACGCGACTGATCCAGGACATTCAGAAGCATCCAATCCCGGTCAACATCAGCCGTCGCTACTGACTGGGTCATGCGCGCGATCCTGTGCACGCATTGGGCGGAGTCCGGCAATCTGTCCTACGCCGAACGTCCGTCTCCCGTTCTGACACCGGGCGGCATCCGGGTCGGCGTGCATGCCGCGGGGGTGAACTTCGCCGATGCCCTGATGATCGCCGGCAAATACCAGGAAAACCCCCCGCTGCCGTTCACCCCGGGGTTCGAGGTCGCCGGTGTGGTCCTGGAAGTCGCCCCGGACGTGACAGCCTGGCGCCCAGGGGATCGCGTGATGGGGATGCTGACCCATGGCGGTTATGCCGAGGACGTCATCCTGCCGCTCGACCAGACATTTGCCATTCCGCCGTCCATGGATTTCGCGACCGCCGCCGGATTTCCGGTGGCCTATGGCACCGCCTATAGCGCGCTGGCGTGGCGGGCTCGGGTAAGACCGGGCGATTTCCTGCTGGTGTTCGGTGCGGCCGGGGGCGTCGGCCTTGCGGCAACCGCGGTCGGACGGGCGCTCGGCGCCGAGGTCATTGCCGTGGCATCCGGCGCGGAACGGCTGGCGGTCGCGGCATCGCACGGGGCGGCGCATCTGATCGACCATCGGACCGACGATGTTGCCGCCCGCGTTCGCGATATCACGCGGGGGCGAGGTGTCGATGTCGTGCTGGACCCGGTCGGGGGTGACGCGTTTGACACCGCTCTGCGCTGCCTCGCGTCGGAAGGGCGGTTGGTTGTGGTCGGATTTGCCAGCGGGCGGGTCGGGCAGTTATCGGCTGGCGTGGCCTTGGGCAAGAATATCGACCTGATCGGCTGCTACTGGGGCGCCTATCGCGGCCCGGACGCCTCTCGGGTACGGCGGGCATATGACGAACTGAGCCGATGGGTGGAAATGGGACGCTTGCAGCCCCGGACCGCGAAGACGTTGCCATTGCGGGACGCGGAACAGGCGCTGACCCTGCTGAAGGGACGCAGCCTGGCCGGGAAAATCGTGCTGACGACTGGGGTGTGATGCCCACGGGCTGAAACAATGACCCATAGGCGTCACCTCACCGTCATTGCCGGGCTTGATCCGGCAGCCCGCTCCCTACCGTTGAAGCGTGGGTTGCCGGGTCAAGCCCGGCAATGACGGTGAGGTGGGGGGGGGGGCGTGGCGGCTGTGCCCGAAATCAAGGCGCCGACACGACGCCTTCCGTCTCTCCGGACGGAGAGACCACCGCCACCGGCCGCCGGTCCGCCGCGATCAGCAGATAAACCGCCGGCAGCACGTACAAAGTGAACAGCGTGCCGATTGAAATGCCCGTCGCGATCACCAGACCCATGTTGAACCGCGACGCCGCGCCGGCGCCCGACGCGGTCAGCAGGGGCACAACGCCCAAAACCATGGCGGCCGTGGTCATGATGATCGGTCGCAACCGGGTCGCCGCCGCTTCGCAAACCGCCTCGCGCTTGGATTTTCCCTCAAGTTGCAGCGCGTTGGCAAATTCCACGATCAGGATCCCGTGCTTGCTGATCAGCCCCATCAAGGTCACCAAGCCCACATCCGTGTAGATGTTCAGGGACACGCCCCCCAGTCCCAGGTTGATGAAGATCAGCGCGCCGGCAATCGACATCGGCACCGAGACCAGGATGATCACCGGGTCGCGAAAACTCTCAAACTGAGCCGTCAGGGCCAGGTAGATGATGACCAGCGCGAACGCGAAGATCGCCACCACACCCTGGGATTCCGAGATATATTGCCGTGAGGCGCCGCCGTAATCGACATTGAAGCCGGGCGGCAGGATCGTTTCCGCACTCTTCTTCAGCGATGCGAGGGCCTCCCCCAACGCGATCCCCGGCACCGGAACGCCTTGGATGGTCGCGGCGTTGAGCTGCCCGAAATGGTTCAGCGATTCCGGCACGGTCTGAGCCGAAAGCGTGGCAATGGTGGACAGAGCGACCGCATTGCCATCCGCGGTCCGGACGTAATAGTCCAGCAGCGCATCGGGGTTCAGCCGGAAGGCCTGTCCGGCCTGGGGAATGACCTTGTAGGACCGACCGTCCATGCTGAAATAATTCACATAGGCGCCGCTCAGCATCCAGGTCAGCGCGGTGCCCACATCGCTCATGGTCAGGCCAAGCATGGCGGTCTTGTCGCGGTCGATGTTGAGGGTGAATTGCGGTTGGTCGATCTTCAGATCGGACGTGACATAGGCGAACATGCCGCTCTTTTTCGCGGCCGCCACCATGGCCTGAGAAACAAGATCGAGCTGCCCGAAGGATGCCGTGGTGGTGATCACGAACTGCACCGGCAGGCCGGACGCGCCCGGCAGGGTGGGCGGCTGGAATACCACCACCTGCTCCCCCGCGATTCCGGAAACCGTGCCCTGTACCGCGGTTTGCAGCGCGGTTGCACTGCGGCTGCGCTGGTCCCATGGCTTCAGCACCAGACCACCGACGGACGTCCCGGGCACGTCGATCTGGAAGAATGTATCAAGTTCGGGCAGGTCCTTGACCATGCCGTAGAGCTGGCGGGAATACGGCTCTCGCTGTGCCAGGGTCGCATTCGGCGCGCCGGTCGAGGAGGTGATCAGCAGCCCCTGGTCTTCCTGCGGTGCCAGTTCGCTGGTCGAACCGGCATACAGGAAATAGATACTGCCCAGGATGATGGCGGCGAAGGTGTAGGTCACCGGGCGGTAGTCCAGGCTGTGCTCCAGCCGGCGCCGATACCGGTCGCGCCGGCGGTCGAACCAGCGGGAGAACGCGTCGCACATCCGCTCGATGCGGGATTCCTCCCCTGGGACGCGTACCCGCAGCATCCGAGAACACATCATCGGCGACAAGGTCAGGGCCACCACGCCCGACAAGGTGACCGCTCCGGCCAGGGTGAAGGCAAATTCGGTGAACAGGGCCCCGGTCAGGCCGGATTGAAACCCGATGGGGACATAGACGGCGATCAGCACCAGGGTCATCGCGATGATCGGCCCGCCCAACTCCTGCCCGGCCAGGATCGACGCCTCCATGGGCGTCTTGCCTTCCTCCAGGTGGCGATTGACGTTTTCCACCACGATGATGACGTCGTCGACGACCAATCCGATGGCGAGCACCAGGGCCAGCAAGGTCAGCAGGTTGATGCTGAATCCGAAGGCCACCATGATCATGAACGTGCCAACCAGGCAAATCGGAATGGCGATGATCGGGATCGCGACGGAGCGTGGCGAACCCAGGAAGACGAACACCACCGCCGCCACGATGCCCAGCGCCTCCACGAGCGCCGCAATGACTTCGAACAGCGAACTGGTGACGAAGCCGCTGGCGTCATAGATGACGGTGGCACTCAGGCCCTCCGGTAGAGCTCGCTGGATCCCTGGCAGGACATCCCGCACCACGCCCAGCACCTGCAACAGATTGGCGCTCGGTGCCAACTGGATCCCGACATAGACAGAGCGTTTGCCGTTGAACCAAACCTGCGATTCATAGTTGTCCGCACCCAGCGACACGGTGGCAATGTCGCGCAGACGCACGATGGCGCCGTTCGACTGGCGGATGATCAGGTCGCGGAATTCCTCCACCGAGTGCAGGCCGGTCGACGCGGACAACAGCGCCTGCACCATGTTGCCCTGGGTGCCGCCCAGCCCGGCGATGTAATTGTTGCGCGACAGAGCACCGGCGACATCCGCCGCGGTCAGGTTCTGCGCGGCCAGTTTCGCGGGATCCAGCCAGGCGCGCAGGGCAAAATTCTGCGATCCCAGCATTTCGGCCAACTGAACCCCGGCGATCGATTCGATGCGCGGCTTCACGATGCGGACGATATAGTCCGTGATCTCATTCGGTTGCAGGAAGTCGCTGTAGAAGCCGATATACATGGCATCCACGGTCGTGCTGTTGGCGACCGCGATGGACGGTTGCAATGTGCCTGTTGGCAACTGGTTGATGATCGAGTTCACCCGCGTGTTGATATCGGACAGAGCCGCACGCGAGCTGTAGTTCAATTGCAGATAGACGGTGATCGTACTGACGCCGCTGCCACTGGTCGAGGTGATGTAGTCGATCCCGGCCACCTGAGAGATCGCCTGCTCGATCGGTGTGGTGATGAAACCGGCGATCGTCGCGGCGTCGGCGCCGAAATAGATCGTCGTTACCGTCACCACGGCGCTTTCCGTCTGCGGGTATTGCTGAATCGGCAAGCTGGTGATGGCCCGCAGGCCAAGCACCATGATCGCAAGGCTGACAACGATAGCCAGCACCGGTCGGCGGACGAATATCTCAACCAGGTGCATCGAATGGGCCTATCGTGCCGGCAGCGTGGGAGTCGCGCTGTTGCTGGGTTGAACCGAGTTGTTGATCACGACCGCGGCATCGTTGAACAGCTTGAGCTGGCCCGCCGTGACGATGCTCTGTCCTTCCGTCAGGCCGCTCAAAACGACGATCTGATCGCCTCGGGTGGCACCCGTCTTGATGAAGGCCTGATGCACGAGCAACTTCGTCTTGCCGGCCGCATCCTTGCCGTGATCCTCCAGAACATAAACCGTGCTGCCATAGGCGTTGAAGGTAATCGCCGCCTGCGGGATCGTCAGCAGGGATTGCGGTGCCCCGGTCACAACCTCCACCGTCGCATACATGCCCGGCAGCAGGACCGACTTTGGATTGCCGATCGCCGCGCGAACCTGGACGTTGCGGGTTCCGGTATCGACCCGCGCATTGATGGCAGAAATCGCCCCGGTAAAGCTCTGCCCGGGAAACGCGTCGACCGCCACCGTGACCGGTTGGCGCAACGCCAGTTGCCCCAGCGCCTGCTGCGGCATGAAGAAGTCGACATACATCGGGTCGAGCGCCTGCAAGGTCACGATCGCGGTGCCCGGATTGAGATACTGGCCCCGATCCACCTGACGAATACCGAGGCGTCCGGCGAACGGCGCCCGGACCACCTTTTCGTCCAGCAAGGCCTGCTGCGCGTCCACCTGCGCCCGAGCCGATTTCAGATTGGCGAGATCGGCATCGACGGTTGCCTGGCTGACCACCTTGTCCCTGAACTGGCGCAGGTCACGCTGATAGGTCACCTCCGCCAGATCCGCCATCGCCTGCAATTGCCTCAGCCGGCTCGGCCCATCATTGACCTGCAGTTGCAGCAGGATGGTGCCCGCGGCGACTTCCTGGCCGGACTCGAAGGCAATGGTTTCGACGATGCCCGGAATTTCAGGGGACACATCCACTCCCTGGCTGGCCCGCAATGTGCCAACCGCCTTCAGGGTCGGCTGCCAGGATTGCGGCGCCACCTTGATCGTGGACACGGTCTGCGGGGCGGCGGCGTAGTCGGACAGTGCCTTGGCGATCAACTTGGTCTTCAGCATCTGGAACCCGTACACGGCGCCCAGCACCAGACCGACCGCCACCAGCATGATGATTAAACGCTTTATCATGCGGTCAGCCCTTTTGTTCTGGGGGCGCGGGCGGACGATTCCACCAGCCGCCGCCCAGGGCCTGGTAGAGCGCGGCGGTATCCGCGTACCGGTTGGCGCGCACCTGGATCAGCGCAATCTGCGCCTGCGCATGGGCATTCTGCGCATTGAGCAGAGCCAGGAACGACGTTCCACCGGCTCTGAACTGCGCTTCGGTGATCGCCAGGTTGCTCGCCGCGGCACGTTCCGCCGCGTATTGGGCAGCGACGGCGTCGGCGTCGATCTGCAATGTGTTCAAGGCGTCCGCCACGTTCTGGAAGGCGCCCAGCACCGTGGCGCGATATTGGGCCGCGGCGGCTTCCAGCCCGGCATCGGCGCCGCGGCGCTGGTGCAGCAGCTTGCCGCCCTGGAACAACGGCTGTGACAGGCTGGCGCCGTAATCCCAAATGATGGAGCCCGGTTGCATCAGGTTCCCCAATGTCAGCCTGCCGTAACTGCCGCTGAGCGAGATCTGCGGCAGCATGTTGGCGATCGCCACGCCGACCTGAGCCGTGGCGGCGCGCAACTGGGCCGCCGCGGACCGGATATCCGGACGCTGATCCAGCAGCGCGGAGGGCAGGCTGACCGGCAGTTCCTCCGGCAGGCTCAATTCTTCCAAATCGAATGTCGGCAGGGAGGTATCGTTGGGAAACCGTCCGGCCAGCAGGTTCAACTGATCGCGCAACTGGGCCAGATTGCGCCGCAGCGGCGGCAAACCGGCCTCCGCCTGCGCCAGGGCAGCCGCCTGCGTTGTGACATCCGATCCGGATGCGCCGCCCAGGTCGAACTGGCGCTGGACCAGCTTCAGGATGCGCCGCTTGCTCTCGATGATCTTCTCGGTTTCGGCAATCTGTCGCCGTAACGATGCCTCCTGGATGGCGGTAACGACGATGTTCGAGCTGATCGTGAGATACGATGCCTCCAGCTGGAATCGCTGATAGTCGGCCTGGGCGTCGGCCGCTTCGATCTGCCGGCGGGTGCCGCCGAACACGTCGAGCGGATAGGACACGCTGAGCATGGCGGTGCTGAGCGTAAAGACCTCTGTATAGGTTTGCCCGATCGACGCCGCGGAAAACCCAACGGTGGTTTGCGAGGCCTTGGCACTGAGCGAGGGGAACATCCCGCTGCGAGAGGCCGAGGCATTCTCCTGGGCCTGCCGCAGGGTGGCTTTCGCGGCCTCCACGTTCGGATTGGCGCCCAGCGCCCGTGCGATCAGATCGCTCAGCGGTTTGGAGCGAAACACCGTCCACCAATCGTTCGGAATATCGCGCCCTTCCACGAAGCCTTGCGCGGCGCCGCCCGGCGTGTTGGTCGCGGTGGTCCGCGCCGGCAGGGGCGCACTGGTGAAACCGGCCTTATCCGGCAATTCTGGCGCCTTATAGTCCGGCCCAACCGCGCAAGCCGCGATACTCAGGACGCCAAGACAGGCCAGGACGCGGTGGAAAGCGTTGCGCCGTTCTGACGGTCCGTGTGTCTCCTGGGCTTGGCCCATAACGCGGCGCGCAATAATGACGGCTGCATTTGGCGCCTGGCCAACCCACACCGTTATGGCCTGCGCAGGCAGGTCATCCACGATTTTTCTCTGATCAACACAGCAAGTCGTGGATGGCGGGTCTTCAACCGCCATGATGGGGCTACGGCATTCACACGTCGCGGCAGGACAGAAACTTCTCCCCCTCCCCTTGAGGGCTTGGGCCGCGAAGCGGACTAAGGTTGGGGGGAGGGGTTGTACGCAATATCCGTGCGAGATCACCCCTCCCCCCGCCCCCTCCCGCAAGGGGAGGGGGAGAGTTTTCTCCGGCCAGCACCCGATTCCGCGATATGTGAATGTCGTAGCCATGACGGAGGGGCACCCATCCTCAACACCGGATGTCGCAGCGTCTATTCCGCGTCGCCCAAGCCTCTCCGCCTTGCGGTCGGCCGATCTTCGTCGGGGATCAGGATGAGCCATGCAATCTCCGTCGCATGAACGTCACGCTCGCGACGGGACTTGAACATAGGCCTCGCCTTCGATCACCAGTTCGTCGCCGACCATACATGTCGTCTTCAGTGTCGCGCGCTTTTTCTCCGGATTCAGCGATATCACCTCCACCGTCGCCCGGACCGTATCGCCGATCCGTACTGGCGCCAGGAAGCGCAGGCCTTGGCGCATGTAGATGGAGCCGGGCCCCGGCAGACGCGTGCCGAGCAGGGCGGAGATGAGGGAGGCGGATAGCATGCCGTGGGCGATGCGCTCCCCAAAGATCGATTGTTTCGCGGCCTCGGCATCGACGTGAATGGGGTTGGTATCCAGGCTGACCGCCGCGAACATCAGGATATCGGCTTCCGAGATCGTCTTGCCGAGACTGGCGCGTTGGCCAATCTGGAGATCCTCGAAAAATAAACCCGTATCCATCACCCTCGCCCACCTGCTGCCGTTTGCTTTTAGCGGAAGACGGGAGGCGGAGCAACAACCCCCAACCAAAGACTGTCAGAATCCGATCGACATCTCGGACAGGAGTGTCTCCAGTGACACTTCCCGGTACGCCACCGACCTTTCCCGTCCGTCACCCCGCCACGCCAGCGCGAGCAGGTGTTCGCCGACCTGACGCTGCTCGAACCGCCAGGCACGCGGATCGCCGAGGGCGGGATCGTGGAAGAGAACGCGAAGGGGATCGAAGGCGAAGGCGAAGTCGTGCAGCGGCTGCGCCAGACCAAGACCCGTTGCTTTGATGTAAGCCTCCTTCAACGTCCACAGGCGAAAAAAGCCGAACGGCTGCCCCGACGGGGGAAGACCGGTGAGCCAGCGCACTTCCTCCGGCGCGAAATAGGTCTGGGCCAGGTCCAGGGGCGCCTTGCGCGCGACCGGCTCGACATCGACGCCCAGTTCCAGGTCGTCGCTGATGGCGCAGGCCACCAACCCATCGCTATGTGAAATGTTGAAGTGCGGGCCGGGACCTGGACCGACCTTGGGCTTGCCGCCGGACGGCGCTTCGAACGTCCAGCTTCGCGGCGGCGCGCCACCCATCGCCGACAGCATCAGGCGTTTCAGCGCGTGGGCGGCGATGTGCTGGCGCCGATGCCGCTCAAACACGAACCGCGCCGCGCGGTCGCGTTCGGCGGTGTCGAGCAGATCGAGCAGACGCGGCCACAACGCCTCTGGGATCGTTGCCAAGGCAACCGTCCATGCGGCAATCCGATGCGTCGTGGCCATGTCCTTGCGCGCGTCCCCGAACCGGTCAGATGGCGATGGCGCCGCCATCCACGTGGAGTTCGGAGCCGGTCATGTATGACGATTCATCCGACGCCAAAAACAGCACCGCATAAGCCACCTCATCCACCTTTCCCGCTCGGCGCATCGGCACGACGCTCAGCCGGCGTTCGCGGGTGGCCGGATCGGCCGTGCGGCCCGAGGTGAGCATCGCCGGCATCATGCCAGGGTGGACGGAATTGGCGCGGATATTGTCCCGCGCATGCTGCACCGCGACGGATTTGGTCATCAGCCGCACCGCCGCTTTCGAGGCGTTGTAGGCCATGTGGATCCCCTCACTGCCGATAATGCCGGCCACCGAGGACAGGTTGACGATGGAGCCGCCGCCGCCCGCGATCATGGCCGGAATCACGTGCTTGATGCCCAGGAACACGCCGGTCGAATTGATCGCCATGATGCGGTGCCAGGCATCGGTACTGTAAAGATCCTGTTCGGCGCTGCCGGAGACGCCGGCATTGTTCACCAGCACGTTCAGTTTGCCGAAATGGCTCAAGGTGGCGGCAACGGCTTCCTTCCAGCTTTCTTCCTCGGTCACGTCCAAAGGCACGAAATGCGCGGCCGCGCCAATCGACTCGGCCATCTGTTTGCCTTCATGTTCCAGACGGTCCGCGATGACGACTTTCGCCCCCTCCTGCGCGAACATCCGTGCGGTCGCGGCGCCCATGCCCGATGCCGCGCCGCTGATGATGGCGACTTTTCCCGCGAGTCTCATGGCTGTTTCCCCCTTTGCCGATTTTGGTGGATCGACGTTGCCATAGTGGGGGACGGGGCGGAAGCGGAACGCGCGCCGATGTGGTCAAGCGCCGCGGTCAGGGCCAAGGACGGTTCGGCTCAGCCCACAGGCACGTTCTACCCCACGGCATAACCGCGATGGGCCTTGGCAACAGCCTCCAACCGTCCGTTGGCCCCGACGGAACGGTAAATCGCCGCGAGATGAACTTTTACGGTCCCGACACCCAGGTTGAGCCGACGTGCGGAGGTCTTGGTCGCGCACCCCTCGGCGAGAAGCAGAAAGACTTCGCGCTGGCGCTCGGTCAGGCCCGAGAGCGCGTCACGGTCATGCGCAACGGCGACAGCCCTGGCGGTAACGGCTGTAGGGGTGACGGCTGAAGCAATGATAGGCGCGGGCTGCATGGCACCGGTCAACGATGCCGGGGCAAAGACGCCGCCCGCCAGGATTGTCTCCACCGCGATCAGGAACTGGGTCGGATTGGCGGCGCGCGGAATATAGCCGCGGGCACCAGCGGACAGCACCGCCAGGATGGAGGTCCTGTCGTCATTCTCCGCCAGTCCGATAACCCGATGATTGGGATAGGTCGCATGCAACTCCGCCAATCCCGCGACACCCCCGAGTTCCGGGAGGTGCAGATCGACGATCAGGATGGAAGCCGGCGACTCGCTTGCCTGATGATGGAATTCGGCCAGGTCGTTCAGCACGACGCAGCGCCAATTCGGACGCACCATCTGCAGTAAAGACACGATACCCTTACAATACATTGCTTGCCCGTCGAGTATGAACAGGTCCATTTGTACGACAGATTCGGCCATGGCCTTTTGTCTTCCTGTACAGCGGTCCGGTCGCGGACCCTTCCGGCCCTTACTTCCATGTCAAGAACGTCGATGGCCTGGATTGTCGGACACAGACCGACTCAACATCCCTACCTGCACCCGTCATGACCGGCTTCGCAGGGAAGGAATGCGAAGCCGGCCCGACACGAGCGTCTCTCGACGCATGCAAGGTGTGGGGATCACCTTGTGAGGCGCATATCCCATACGGCCGCAGGCGGTTCAAGTTTCAATATTCTGCCAATGGACATTTTTTGACACGATTCGAGGCGCCTAGGAACATCCACGGAACATCTCGGAGATTCTCCGGCGCTTTTCGCCTCAAAAAGCTACAATAAAGAACATGCCGCGCTGGAATTACAACTTATAGGTGATATTGGCGGAATTTCGCACCAGCAAACTCGCCCGCTCCCGGACGCGACCAGTCCCACCAGCCACCGCCCGCTCGGCCTACGCGATCTTCCAGCTCAGCGTTGACGCAACTGCTCGACCAGGGAATCCAACTGATTGAGGTCTCTGAACCAGATCGTCAGCTTCCCACTGCCACCCCGCTTGACCGCGATCTCTACCCGCTGGCCCAGCCGATGCGACAGGTCCCGTTGCAGATCGAGCGTATCAGGGCCGGCAGGCTCTGAATCGGGGGACTTCCGTATCTTGGGGCCGCGCGCGGCAATCGCCTCCACCTGACGGACCGACAGGCCCTTGGCGATGACCTGTTCCGCGATGGGCAACGGATCGGGATGCGTCAACAGCGCCCTGGCATGCCCAGCCGACAAGGCACCGGTGTGGACATACTCCTTTAGCTTAGGAGGCAGGCCCAGCAGCCGCATCGTGTTCGTGACATGGCTGCGAGACTTGCTGACCGCATACCCGACCGCATCCTGCGACAGAGAAAATTCGGTCACCAAACGCTGGTAGCCCTCGGCCTCGTCCAAGGCATTCAGGTTTTCACGCTGCAGGTTTTCGACCAGACCGATGACCGCGGCCTCACTGTCGGTCATTTCCCGCACCACGGCGGGGATTTCGTGCAATCCGGCGAGGCCGCTGGCCCGCCAACGCCGCTCGCCAGCGACGATCTCGTAACGATCCGGCTGACCGGGCTTGGGCCGCACCACGATCGGTTGCAGCAGACCCTGGGTGCGGATCGATTCCGCCAGTTCATCCAGTTGCGCCGGTTCCATCATGCCGCGCGGCTGGAAGGGGTTCGGCTCCAGCAGGTCGATGGGGATGGTGCTGACACTGGACGTCGACGCCTGGTCCGTCGTCGCCCGCATCTCGCCCATCAATGTCGCCAGGCCACGGCCCAGTCGCATGTTCTTGGCTGGTTTCATCTGCTCATGTCCGCCCTGCTACGCCCCACGGCCGCCTGCCGAGGCGCGCTACTCGCCGCGCCCCCCGCCATGCCCCCTGGCGTCCGTCGCTTCAGAAATTCGCCCGCCAGCCGCACATAGGCCTGCGCCCCGGTCGATTTCAAATCATAGGTCAGCACCGGCTTCCCATGGCTCGGCGCCTCAGATACCCGCACATTCCGAGGGATATACGTCTCGTACACCCACTCCCCGAAGAAGTCGCGCACGTCCTTGGTGATCTGCTCCGACATGCTGTTCCGGTTATCGACCATCGTCAGCAGGATCCCATGCAGATGGAGCGACTGGTTGAATCGCCGACGGACCGTTTCAATCGTCTGCATCAACCCGCTGATCCCTTCCAACGCGTAGAACTCGCATTGCAGCGGGATCAGCACTTCATCCGCCGCGACCAGCGCGTTCAGGGTCAACAATCCCAGGCTCGGCGGACAATCGATCAGGATGTGGCGAAACCGCCCATCCACCCGCCATGCGCTCAAGGCGCGCCGCAGCCGGAATTCCCGCCGAACCAGGGGAACAAGCTCGACCTCGGCGCCAACCAGCTCGATCCCGGCCGGCAGGATGAAAAGGCCGGGGATCGCGGTCGGCATGGGCGCGTCGAGGCGTGGATGCTCCTCCGCCAGCAACTGGTAGCTGCCCTGGCCGCGGTCGGACCGGGCAATGCCGAGACCGGTGGATGCGTTGCCCTGGGGATCGAGATCAATCAACAGCACGGATTGGCCGGTGGCCGCGATGGCGGTCGCCAGGTTGATGGCGGTCGTCGTCTTGCCCACCCCGCCCTTCTGGTTGGAGACGACGGTGACCTGCGTCGCGGGCCGGCGGGTCCCAGGAATGGCAGCATCCGCGGCCGCAACACCGGGGCGAGAAACACCTGGGTTAGAAACACCGGGGGCAGAAACGCCGGGGCTGGCGGGGCGGTCGATCACGGTCTCCTGACTTTCACAGTGTGCGGCGAGGGGGCGAGCGACTCGACAAACGCCGAATCGCCCTGGGGCGTTGCGCGATCCTAGCGCGACCAGGGGCACCACGAAATCGCCTTCAACGACGGTGCCCGCCGCTGCATACCATGGCCACCGGTTCCATCGCCCTATTTCCCTGCCCCGGCACCGCCGCTATGGTCGAACCGCAGTTTCAGTCCGCAGGACCCTATACCATGGCCGATTTCGTCATCCCGCCGCCCGCCATTGTGTCCGTCCCCGTCGCTGGCGGTGGCGCATTCCCTGTCCGCCGCGTCTTTTGCGTCGGGCGCAACTACGCCGAACACGCGCGCGAGATGGGCAGCGATCCGGACCGGGAGCCGCCGTTCTTCTTCATGAAGCCGGCCGATGCCCTGCTGCTGAACGACGCCGACATGCCCTATCCGCCGCAGAGCAAGGACCTGCACCACGAGATGGAGCTGGTCGTGGCCATCGCGGAAGGCGGCGTGGACATCGCCGAGGCCGATGCGCTCCGCCATGTCTGGGGCTACGCTGCGGGTCTGGATATGACTCGCCGCGACCTGCAGAACGCCGCGAAGAAGGAAGGCAAGCCCTGGGACATGGGCAAGGGGTTCGACCACTCCGCGCCGATCGGCCTGATGGTGCCAGCATCCAAGGTCGGCCACCCCGCCACCGGCCTGATCGAGCTGAAGGTCAACGGCAAGGTTCGCCAGACCTCCGATCTGTCGAAGATGATCTGGAACGTGCCGGAAACCATCGCCTATCTGTCCGGCCTGGTCCGGCTGGCGCCAGGCGACCTGATCTACACCGGCACGCCGGAGGGGGTGGCCGCCGTGCAGCGCGGCGACCTGCTGGAAGGCAGCGTGCAGGGAGTCGGCACCGTTCGGACCCGGATCGCCTGATGCCTGGATTGCGGATCGCGACCTGGAACATCAACTCGCTGCGGCTGCGTATGGGGTTGTTGAAGGAACTGGCGGAAACGCTCAACCCGGATGTGATCTGCCTGCAGGAAACCAAGGTGCCGGACGAACTGTTCCCCCGCGACGCACTGGGAGAATTCGGTTACCCGCATATGCTGTTCCGAGGCATGAAAGGTTATAACGGCGTCGCGATTCTGTCGCGCACCCCGCTGACCGCGCTCGATATCGCGCCGGACTGGTGCGGCAAGGGCGATTGCCGCCATATCGCGGGGCTGGTGGAAACGGCCAGCGGACCGGTCGAGCTGCATAATTTCTATGTGCCGGCGGGGGGCGATATTCCCGACCGCGCGCAGAATGTGAAATACGGCCACAAGCTGGACTTCATCGCCGAGACGCGGAACTGGTTCGCCGCCCGCACCGGGCTTTCACGCGCGGTCCTGGTCGGCGACCTGAATATAGCGCCCCAGGAGCACGACGTCTGGAGCCACAAGCAGTTGCTCGACGTCGTCAGCCATACACCCCCGGAAACCGAGGGCCTGAACGCTTGGCTGGGCACCGGCTTCGTCGATGCGGTCCGCCATTTCGTGCCGGACGATCAGAAGCTGTACACGTGGTGGTCGTATCGCAACAAGGATTGGCGCGCCTCCGACCGAGGCCGGCGCCTGGATCATGTCTGGGTCACGCCGGACCTGAAAGACGCCCTGAAGGGGCACACGATCCTGCGGGATGCACGCGACTGGGTGAAGGGTTCGGATCACGTGCCGGTTTGCGTGGACCTGGACCTTTAGGGGGGCGATCGCACGCGGCGGCCGGTCCGCCAGGGCGGCTTCACACTGATTGGAAGCGGCAGACCAGGCTGACCCCGGTTTTGTCGGGTCATTCATGTCAACCGTCCGAAAGCCCGACTGATGCACCCCCCCCTCACCGTCATTGCCGGACTTGATCCACGGCTGTCCGGTTTAAATAACTTGTACTTTCCATATTTATGGATTCGACGCGAACCCATCGCAACACCGCGAATCGGGACAGGGTCGAATCACATGGAACCGCACAGGAATACAGTCATACACAGCC
>CALQHT020000143.1 GCA_943330455.2 Nitrosovibrio sp. Nv4
ACAAGCAAAACCTCATTGAGGAAGTCGCCGCCTGGGAAGCCAGACGAAACAAACACCACGCCAAGGCGGATTGGCAATTCACCACAGCCGAGGCCCGCGTTAAGCTGAAGAGGCTTTACCCCACATTATGAACGACTCGGGGCACTAGGTTCCGAGCGGCGCATGACGGGGCCTGGATGGTGCTGAATGACAGCCGGATCCTGGGCCTGCTGGCCGACCGGCTGTTCCATCAGCCGATGCCGGTCGCGGCCGGCAGCGATCTGACCGTCTACCTGTTCGCGCATCACATCGGCCCCGACGACTCGCTGACGATCATCGGCGGCAGTGACGAAGTGGAACAGCGGCTCCGTGACACGCTGGGCATGCATCGGATCGCCCGGTTCAACCCTCCGATGGGATTCTACAACAACCCGGCCGAGATCCAGCGCTGTGTCGATTTCGTGGTGGCCCATCCGGCTCGTTACGTGTTCCTGGCGGTCGGGGCGCCGCAGTCGGAGACGGTGGCGATCGCGATCCAGGCGACCGGGCGCGCCACCGGGATCGGTCTGTGCGTCGGCAGTTCCCTGCATTTCGTGACCGGCGTGGTGCGGCGCGCGCCGGAACTGGTGCGCCGGCTGCATTTGGAGGCGCTGTGGCGCCTGGCGCTCAATCCACGGCGGCACGCGCGGCGGGTCTTCGTGGAATCGCTGCCGGTGTTGTGGATCGGGTTGCGGACCAGGCTAACCCCGGCGAGCCGTCGCACGCATCGGCGGTCGGACCCGGCATGACCCGGGTTGTGCCCCTACCGCATTCACACATTTCGACACCGGAGAAAACTCTCCCCCTCCCCTTGCGGGAGGGGGTCGGGGGGAGGGGATTCACGCAATATTCGTGCGGGCGTCCCCCTCCCCCCAACCTTGGTCCGCTTCGCGGCCCAAGCCCGCAAGGGGAGGGGGAGAATTTTCTCCGCTCGGCGTCCCATTTCGAAATATGTGAATGCGGTAGGGCCATGCTCGCCGACTTGAAGTTCCATCGGGCGGGATGACACGCGGGGTGTCCCTGGCGCCGCGCGGGCGAGTCCTGATGCCGCCGCGGGGCGTTATTCTGGGGCGAACGGAGGGGCAGGACGATAAGGCCAGCGCGTCGTGGAAAGCCCTGGTCGTGCTGGGCATGCTGCCGATGTTCGCGCAGTGCTTCCATTACATGGTCGATATTCCGCCGCTTTACCTGCTGTCGAAGCTCTGGCCGTTCCTGATGGCGCCCGCGGCGGTCTGGGCGATGGCGTCGCTGGATATCCCGGCCAGGCTGATCCACCTGGCGCTGCTGGTCTGGTTGCTGGCGGCGACTCCGCTGATCAGCATCCTGAACCTGGGCAACAACTTCCCCGATGCGATGGCGACCACGGTCAAGGTATGGCCGTTCACCTATGTCTTTTCCCTCGCCGCGATCCTGGCCTGGGCTCGCCTGGACCGCGCCACCTTGCGCGCCCAGATTCTGGGCCTGGGGGTCGGCACTTTCGTGCTGATGGGCCTGTTGTGGATCACCGTGCCGGCCAGTGCCTATGGCGGCACCGATCTCGACACCAAGCTGTTCATGCTGGATATCGAGCGAGGCTACCGCATCTACATGCCTATGTTCTTTGGCGTCCTGCTGATCCTCTACCTGAACCGGTCGATGTGGGCGCGGTTCACCTGGTGGAAGCCGGTGCTGATCGTCGTCAGCTTCGTCCTGATGCAGACCATCTACAAGCAGCGCACGGCAATCGCAGGGGTCGCGCTGGCCGTGGTCATCGGCGGGCTGCTGAGCCTGCGACGCTGGCGGGTCGCGGCGTTCATGCTGTGCGGTCTCCTCGGCGCGGTGGCCCTGGCTTATCTCGCCGCGCGGTCGCCATTCGTCTCGCAACTGCGGGACAACCTCGGCAACTCCCTGGCGGTGCGCCAAATCAGCACCTACACCGCGTGGGACTATCTGGCGGCCGATCCGCTGCGCTGGGTCTTCGGCGTTGGCGCCACCACCCGCCTTGGCGAGGTCACGCTCGGCCAGTTGTTCAACAACCGGATGTTCTTCTTGGCCGATATCGGCTGGCTGGGCGTGCTGTTCGAATACGGCGCGGTCGGGGTCGGCCTGATGCTGTTGGTGCACGGAATCGGGCTGACCTACGCGATGCGTTGGGGCCGGCGCGACGACCCGCTGACTCAGGCCTTCGCCGACTACATCGTCTATCTGATCGCGGTCTCGATCGTGTACTCGGTCGTTTTCACCCCGGGGGAGCTGGTGTCGATCATGGCGCTGAGCTTCTATTTTGGCCGGATGGAGCCAATGCGGGCCGGCCGTTCGGCGAGCTGACGGACGGCAACGCCTCGCAGCCTGCCCGCGCCATGCCACGGCACACCGCCTCGGCCAGCGCGGGTCCGTCCGGGCTGATGCCTCCGTCCGGCGGCGGGCGCATTAGCAGCGCATACAGCATCATCCCGCCGAACGGATCGCGCATGACCGCGCGGGTCAGGGTCTCGGCCTGCGTCAGAGTATGGAACGGCCCCGCCCCGCCGGCGTAACGGACCTCCACACCCAGGGCGAGCCGGCCGGGCCAGACGGCGCGATAGGCGCGAAACGATTCCATGGGGCTGAAATCCGGGCCAGCGTCATAGGCGTTGATGGAGACCAGGTCGATCTCGGTTGCCCAGGCCGCCCGCAGCACCCCAAGCATCGAACCGGTGTAACGAGACCGAGGCCGGGACTGTCGGAACTCGCCTTCGCCATAGGCCCCAACGCTCCACACCGACACCGTCATCAATGCCGGCCTTGGAAAGGCGCGCCGACCCAGCATGACCAGCCGCTGCCAGTTCTGATCGGTGGCGCAGGCGATCTTGCCTCCAACGCCCATGTGGCAGTCCGGATTGCCGAGCTCATAGTCCCAGTCGATGCCGTCCAGGCCGAGGTCCCGCACCAATCCGACCAGCCCCTCGACGTTCAGCCGTCCCCACGATCGGTACACCGCGCCGCCGACGCTCAGCAGCACCCGGATCTCGGGTTTGCGCCGACGCAGCAGGGCAATTGCATCGCGCAAGGTGGCGCCGTCGATGCGGTATTCCAGGCCGGTGCCCGCCAGGTCCAGATCGTTGCGATAGATCAGGTCGGGACGCGCGAAGGCGAGCATCACGACGTCGATGGATGTGGGGAGTCGGGCGATCGAGGTTGCCGCGGGGGAGACGGTGGGCGGCTCGCTCCAACTATCGTGGTAGGCGGCGAAGACCTGGGGTGGCAGGTCCGCGGCGCGGGCAATCGATCCGCCAAGCGCGGCCAACAGCAGCATCAGCACGCGCATCATATGGCGCCACCGCCCGATCAGAAGACGTTGCGTCCGACCAGGCCGACGAGCACGGTCTTCAGCATGATCTTCAGGTCCAGCTTCGGCGACCAGTTGGCGATGTAGTAAAGATCGAGGTCGGCGCCGCGGTTGGCTTTCTCCAGCGAATCGATGCCGCCCCGCATGCCGTTGATCTGTGCCCAACCGGTGATCCCGGGCTTGATGCGATGACGGGCGGCGTATTGCTGCACGACCTCCGAATACACGCCCTGCCCGACCAGCATGTTCGGGACATGCGGCCGAGGGCCGACAATCGACATTTCACCGCGCAGCACATTCACCAGTTGCGGCAACTCGTCGATGGAGGTCCGCCGCAGGAAACGCCCAATCTTGGTGATACGTTGGCTGTCGCGCGACGTGCCGCGCGATCCGTCGTCGGTCAGATCGACCGTCATGGTGCGGAACTTGTACATCATGAACGGCTTGCTGTTGAACCCGACCCGGGGCTGCTTGAAGAAGATGGGGCCGCTGCCTTCCAGCTTCACCGCAATGGCGGCCACCACCATGATCGGGAAGGTCACGAGCAGGCCGATCGCGGCAACCACGTAGTCCTCCACAACCTTGAACAGACCCTGACTGCCCTTGAACGGCCGATGCATCAATTGCAGCACCGCTCCGTCGGAGATTTCGGGCTGCTGGGTGAATTGCGGACGCAGGCCGCCGACATCGACCGGCACCACCACATCCGCCGCGATCCATTGCAGCCGGCGGGTCAGAGCCAGGATCTCGGTCGATTTTTCCCACGGAAGCGTAACGATCACCATGTCGATGCCGTAGTTCTGGGCATAGCGCACCAGGTCGATGGCAGGCTCGGTTTCCCGCACGCCGGGGCGGCGGAGTTCGTTGGTGGCCGGGTCGATCTGGCCGACCACCTCGTAGTTGGCGCGGTTTTCGGGCGTGCTCAACCGGCGCGCCATGTCCTCGCTTTGCTGTCCGGCGCCGACGATGGCGACGCGGCGGCGCAACAGGCCCTTGCGGCGCACGATGCGCAACATCAGCCGCACGCCCTGACGCCCGATGACAATCGCCGCAAATCCCGTGCCGATCCACCAGAACAGCCATCGGGAGGCCGCACCGGCATTGGGAAGAAACGCCACGACAATCAGCATGGCGGGGCAGCATGCCAGAACCATCCCAACCGCGGGGTCGAGCACGGACCGGTAGAAGCGCTCGTATCGCTCGACCCGATACGACTGGGTGCCGCGTATGACGATGTGGAACATGATCAGGATGGTCAGGGCCACCGCCCCCGCCTGCAGCCAGATCAACGGGCGTGAATCGCGTGGCGACACCATCCAGAACACAAAAGTGCCGCCAAGTAGAAAGATGGCATCGAAAACCATGACAATGCGATTGACGAGGCCGTAGGTCCACTTGATCAGGGACGCGCTTTGATCAGGCTGATCATGCGACCTGCTGCCAGGGGAGGAGGGGGCGGTACCGTCCATGCCAGCCTTCATGCACTGTTTCCGGTTGATCCACGACAAGATGTGCGTCGCGGGAACCTAGTCTATCACAAACCGGACCACGGAAACCAAACTCCGAATCGCAGGGCGGTATGAAGTTTATCGCTCACACCCCGAGCAATCTATCGGGTGCGGTCCATGGAGGTCCAATGGACGGCGTCTTGTGCATACATGGTGCCAACACGATGAAAAGCCCGGCAACCACGCTCCGAAACGATGCCGACCGACACCCGGCCGACTCAAACGCTCCCGGCTCGCCTGGGAAACCGACATGCTACGATGCAGCAAGGTCGCAGCCGCGATCCAGCACGAGAATTACGATCAGGTGCCGACGGTCACGCTGGGCCAGTTCCAGATCCCGACCGCCTGCCGCAAGAGCCTGACCCGGAGGTTGGCGGCAACGGGGCCTCTCTTCTGGAACGTGAAGAGGGGGTGATGGAACCGGGCTTGGGTGGCCCGCCAACGCCAGCCTCCGGGCGGGCAGCGCGGCGGGTCACCCGCCCCTCGCTCCTGCATCAGGCGGGACACAACCCGGCCGAGATAGTGTCAGGCCGCAAGCGCCTGCACCAGAAATGGCAGACTTTCATCCATTCGATAGTCGACCCCACTGTGATTGTCGGGGAACTCTTCGTAGCGGTGCGCGATACCGCGGCGGGTGAGCTGCCGCACAAACCTGCGAGCCCCAAACAGAAGATTGAACTGATCCCTCTCCCCGCAATCGATGTAGAGCGCCTTCAGATTTCGTAGATTGTCGCCCAATGTCTCGACCGCGACGACCGGATCGTGGCGCATCCAGTTCGCCCACCGTTCTTCGATCACCTCACAAGTGTCGAACGTGACCGGCAGCCTCATCCCGAGAAATTCGGTCGGATCCGGATCGTAGCTCGCCGCCATCGCCAGCACGTTCAACGCCGTGAAGATACCATCCGGCCGCTTTCTCGCGTCCTCCAGCCCCCGCCACCACTTTTCGATCGAGTTGCCGGAGCCGGCCAGCGCCCGCAGCGTGCCGGGCATGTCCGGCAAATAGCAAAGCTCGAACCCCATATCGCCGGAGTGGCATGCCGCGGCTGACCAGACATCCGCATGGCGCAACGCATGCATGATGGCGCCATATCCGCCGGAGCTTTTGCCAAATACGCCACGCCGGCCGGGGCCACCGCAGCCGAATTTTTGCTCGATCGAAGGCAGCATCTCGTCGATCAGGAAGTTCTCCCAAGCACCGGTCGCCGCCGAGTTGACATATTGATTGCCTCCGATCCGGGTAAAGCAGTCCGGAAAGGCGACGACCGTCGGCGGCATGCGCTGTTCGCCGATAAGGCGGTCCAGACGCTCCGGCATATTCTCCTGGAAAGCGGCCCAATTGGTGTGGGACAGGCCGCTGCTGGTTATCCCGACCAGATCGACGAGCAGCGGCAACCCGCGACCGTCATGTCCCGCTGGGACATAGATATCGACGGCGCGCATACTGGGATCACCGAGGATGTTCCCTTTCAGAACCTCGCTTTCGACGATGAGACGACTGACAGTGCCCATCGGCCCGAAAAACTTGCGCATTCACCGCCCTCCTCGAAGAACGGGACCATACCGCATCGGCGGCCATTGCCGAAGCAAGGTTAGGGCGACGCGTGACAATGGCTGCCGCATTTGGTGTTGAGCATGGGTCCCGTAGCGCCATGGCCACCTGGCCGAGCACCAAATGGAGCCGTTATTGTTGCGCGTCGCCGAACGTCCGGCCGCATCCCCCCACCGCGACCAAACCCGTATCAGAAGTAAACCGCCCGCCCGGCCCCACCCGTCGCCGCGACCAACTCGCCCGACACCGCCCAGGCCTTCTCCGAGGCCAGGAACACCGTGACGAACGCGATCTCCGAAGCGTCCACCATGCGGCAGATGGCATTGCCGCGCGGTGAGTCGGGCGCGAAATCCTGCCGCTCCGCCTCTTCCGGCGTTACTCCCAACTGCTTCCCCCGCTCAGCCAGCAGGCTCGGCGTGCGCTCGGTCCGGGTCGTGCCAGGATGGATGCAATTGACCGTGATCCCGTGACGACCAAGCTGGACTGCCAGCGTCTTTGTCATGTGCACCAAGGCGCCATTGCGTGCCCCGCCGCTGAGATTGCCGGCGTTGCGAGCATTGGCACCACTGATGTTGATGATACGGCCCCAGCCCGCAGTCTTCATGAACGGGATGACGGCGCGCGAACAGCGCAGCGCTCCAACGTATTTCACGTTGAAATCTTCCAGCAGATCCTCGTCGACGATCGTCTCGATCGGACCGGTCGCGGTGGCCGAACCCCCCGGGGCGGACCCGCTGTTGACCAGGATATGGACGCCGCCCAGTTGCTGTGCCGCCTCGGCGACCATGGCATCGACCTGCGCCTTGCTGGTGACATCGCAGACGAGGGGAATGATGCGCCGGTTCGTCTCGGCGCCCAACTCTCGCGCCGTCGCCTCCAGATCCGCCTTGTTGCGTGCGACGATCGCCACATCGACCCCCTCGCGCGCCAATTCCCGCGCGATGGCTTTGCCGATCCCCCGGCTGCCGCCAGTCACGATCGCGTGTTTGCCCTGCAATCCAAGGTCCATGGCATTGTCTCCCCTTGTCGGCGCGATCGCGCTTCTGTTGGTCTGCGGATCATTGTTCTCTCTGAAGGACACCGGCGCAAGGGATGTCGATCGGACGGTAAGCACCGGAGGCACGTCGCGAAGTCCCTTCGCTGGACCCGCCACCCGCGCGCCGCGACACCGCCGGTTTGGGCCGAGTCTGGCCCCCCTGGCCACGACGCTGCTATGTTCGCCAAGCTCACGTGGCACAGAGGAGCCTATCCGATGACGATCATTGATTCGCAGGTCCATGCCTATGAGGCGAACACGCCGAAACGACCGTGGCACAATGTGCCGAATTGGCCGGACCATGTCACGGGCGACGAGATGGTCGCCGCGATGGACAAGGTCGGCGTTGACGGCGCGATCTTCATCTCTGCTTTTGGCCTGTATCGCTATGATGGCAGCTATGCGGTCCAGGTGCAGCAAGCCCATCCTGACCGGTTCGCCATTGTGAAGCCGGTCGATCCCGACGATCCGGCGGTGGCCGATGTCATCGCCGACTGGAAGAAGACGCCAGGCGCGGTCGGAATCCGCATCATGCTGCCGCAGGATTCGGGACGGGAACCGACGGACCCGGGCCTCGATCGGATTCTGCGTGCGGCCGCGCGCCTCGATTTCCCGGTCAATGTCCTGTTCTGGGGCAATCTGGACGTGGGCACCGCGCTGATCAATCGCCATCCCGATACGCGTTTCATCATCGACCATCTGGGCATCCTCCAACCGCATGTGCGGCCCGCGGCGCCGCAGCCTTGGGCCGACCTCCCGAAAGTGCTGGAACTCGCCAAGCGGCCGAACGCGGTGATCAAGGTCAGCGGTGCCTGCACCCTGTCCCACCAGCCGTTTCCCTTTCCGGACATCTGGGACCCGCTGGCCCGCGTGTTCGATGCCTGGGGTTTCGAGCGTTGCCTGTGGGGCACCGACTGGACGCGGGCGTTTGCTGTCGTCAACTACGAACAGGCCGTCGAGCCCTTTATCAAGACCGACCGCCTGAGCGCCAGCGAGCGGGCCATGCTCATGGGTGGGGCCTGCGCGAAGGCATATGGCTGGTCGCCAAAACCGGCCTCCTGAAACCATCGGACTGACGCGGCGGAGGCGACCTACTATCGCCAGGCGGACAAGGCAACGAATGGCCGCCATCCGCCGCGCCACTCCGCTCAAGGGAACCCACCCATGACCTCTCGCAAGATGCGGCTCGGCCTGTCCATACGCGGTCATGGATACCACCCGGCCGCCTGGCGCCATCCCGACGTGCCGGCCGATGGTACGTTGCATGTCGAGCATTACGTGCGCAGCGCCCAGACGGCCGAACGTGGGAAGCTCGATATGGTTTTCTTTGCCGATGGGGCTGGGATCAGGCAGGGCGATACGCCGCGCGGCTCGCTGGCTCGGACCGGCAGGGACATGATCGAACTGGAGCCGATGACGTTGCTGCCAGCTCTTGCCATGGTCACCAGCCAGGTCGGCCTGGTAACGACCGCATCCACCACCTACAACGAGCCGTATAATCTGGCGCGCAAGTTTGCCACCCTGGATCTGATCAGCAAAGGTCGAGCGGGGTGGAATGTGGTTGCGTCGTGGTCGGAGCACGAAGCACAGAATTTCGGCCTGGAAACCACGCTGGACTACGACACCCGTTACGCGCGTTCGGCCGAGTTTGTCGAAGTGGTCAAGGGCCTCTGGGACGGGTGGGAGGACGGGGCTCTCGTGCTCGACAAGGCGTCCGGCCAGTATTTCGACGAAGCGAAGATGCATGTGCTCAGTCATCAGGGCCGGTTCTTCAAGGTGCGCGGTCCGTTGAGCGTCGCTTGCATGCCGCAGGGCCATCCGGTGATTGTCCAGGCCGGCGCGTCGGAACAGGGGCGGGAATTGGGCGCGGCGACCGCGGACGTCATCTATTCGATACACCACTCGGTCGACAGCGCCCGCGCTTACTACGCTGATGTGAAGGGGCGGATGGCGAAATACGGCCGGCAGCCCGATGATCTGAAGATCATGCCGGCGTTTTGTCCCGTCGTGGGTCGCACGCGTGCGGAAGCGCAGGCGAAGTATGATGAGTTGCAGGCGTTGTTCGACCCGTTGGCTGGTCTGGGCTCGCTTTACAGCACATTTGGTGACCTTTCGCGGTATTCGCTGGACGATCCGATGCCCGAGGATGCGTTGGGTCCGCAGGAACTCCGCAGCCTCAGCGCCCAGTTCGTGGAACGGATGCGACGGGAGAAGCCGACGATTCGCGATCTGTATCTTCGTTCCGGCATCACCGGTTCCGCAAGGGTCGGCACACCCGCCGACATTGCGGATGCCATGCAGGAATTGTTTGAAGCGGGGGCCTGCGATGGCTTCAACATCACCCCGGCCACGCTGCCCGGTGGTGGCGAGGACTTCGTCGAGATGGTCGTGCCGGAATTGCAGCGGCGGGGGCTGTTTCGCACCGAGTATGAAGGAACGACGTTGCGGGAAAATCTTGGCCTGCGACCGGTGGTCAATCGCTACAGCCACGATCGTCGGGCCGCGGAGTAGGCTGGGCGTCAGCCCGCATCCAGCCGAACCAGGAGTTTCTCGGCTCGTTCCCGCTTTTCGGGCAGCGGATCACGCTGGACGATCCGCAGAATCGCGTCCCTGGCCGAACGGTCTCCGGCTTCCGCCATCTCGAACGCCATCGCATCACGTTGCTCGTAATAGGACCGATCCAGCGGCATGGTCGCGATCGGCAGGTCCTTCCAGTAATACTGGCCCTCGGGTCTTGACCAACCGGCATAAACCTCCTCCCACGTGCCGCAGCCGGAATATGGCACCAGGTTCGTATCCGCCATCTTCTCGCTAAGCTTCTGAAACCGCGCGTCGAATGACATGCGGATGGAGCGTGTTCGGTTCGGCAGTGCCTTGTGCACGGTCACGTCCTGGAAGATCAGCGCATCCCCGGCCTCGAAGTCGCCGGTGACCCAGGTGCCGGGGATCGGCACGGCGATGTCCATCCCGCCCGCGCCCGAGCCGACCCGGGTTGGAAGGATTCCCGTGGTATGGGACCCTGCCGCGACCGCCAGCGTGCCCATCTCCCGCGGGCAATCTCCCAGCGGCATCCACATCGCGTAGCTGGTCGCACCGCCGATATGGACGCGATCCTGATGAATGCCGGTGGTGAAGTCGAACACGTCCGACTGGGGGAATATGTTGCGTTGCACAAACATGGGATGTGCCAGGGCGCGCTCACCGAAGATCCGGTCGAACAGCGCCAACACCCGAGGGTCGATACGCAGACGATGCAACGCCTCATCGGACCACAGGTGCCGAAACACGGACATATAGTCTGGCTCGGGGTCTTTGCAGGCAGCGGCGGCATTGGCGATACCGGCGGCCACGGGGGAGTCTGGGGCCAGCCACCCGCCCTCCATCGCCTTGTCCAGAAGTCGGGCACGCACATTGAGGATCGCGTCGCGTGGCAACAGGCCTCGCAGAAACAGATAGCCGTCCTCTCCCAGGCGCGTCCGCAGGGTTTCCCCATCGTTCAGGTGTTCGGTCGAATCCCGGAAGGGTTCGTACTGAAACATGGTTTTCCTCTCGATCGCACCTTGTTTCGCCCTATAGTCTGCCAACCGTCCCCGGTTTCGCGCATAGGACCCTTGACGGTCGTCTGTCCAAGGCATGGTGTGCGGGTTCTTGGCGTCTGACAAGCCAGATCGGTTGGCAAGAGGCCGTGAACCGACGCGTTTTCGTTTGCTCAACCGGTCGGACCATAGGCGTCGCACATTCATCCTCAGGGTGATGGCGGGTCGATCAGTTGCAGCCCGCGGCCATCCCGTGACGACGTTGCCGACATTGGCCGCAAGGCAACCTATCAACGCAACTCGCCGCACCCACGGCGGGCAACGCCGGTGTCCATGTCCCGGACCTCTGGCGTTAGAGGCTCCTGGTGACACGACTATTGGGCCCAGGCCCGCTTGTGTATAGCTGGGGTCGCGTGACCCTGGATTGAACCAAGGGCAGCGCTCGCGTTTGAAAGAGAGTGGTCCGTTCATCGGATCAATGAACAACACCAGAGGTACTACGATGCGTCCGAACAAGATCAAGCAGATGTGGCGTGCCGGCCAATGCCCGACGCTGGGCTGGCTCTCCGTATCCCATGGGATGACGGCCGAGGTCATGGCGCGCCTGGGCTTCGATGCCCTGTGCGTCGATTTGCAGCACGGCACCTCGGAAATGAGCGACGTTGGACCCATGCTGCAAGCGATCTCGCAGACCGAGACGGTCCCGGTCGTGCGCGTTGCGTGGAATGACCCAGCAGCGATCATGAAGGCCCTGGACCTCGGCGCCTATGCCATCATTGTGCCGCTGGTCAACAACGCCGCGGAAGCCGCGATGGCAGTGGCCGCGTGCCGCTATCCGCCCGTGGGCATGCGTTCGAATGGGCCGGTGCGCGCCGTCCATTACGGTGGCGCCGACTATGTGGCCAATGCCAATGATGAGATCATCGTCATGGCGATGATCGAGACGAAGGAAGGCCTGGCCAACCTCGATGCGATCTGCGCGACGCCTGGTCTGGATGCCGTCTATATTGGGCCAGCCGATCTGTCCTTCGCTCTGGGTCTCGCCCCGCGCGCCGATAATCCCGATCCGTTGCATATGGCCACATGCGACAATATCCGCGAAACCGCGCACAAGCACGGCATCAAATGCGTCATGCACTGTGCGGCCGCGCCGTTCGCGGCGGGCGCGGTGAAGCGCGGCTTCGACATGGTGATGCTGACCTCCGACTTGTCCTGCATGATCGCCGGCGCACGGGCTCAATTGGACGAACTCAAGTCCAAGACAGCCTGAGGCCACCCGCCACCGCTCATGGCGATCGATCGCCGATCCTCGGGCGAGACCCCGAGCACGAATCGACGAGGGCGTCACCAACGCCCTCGTCGATGGCGACAGCCCGGATCGTTGCAACCGGCAATGAAAGCGCTCGGCTCAGGCATCGAGCGTTGTCTCCAGTTCCCAGGACGACAGGTGCCGAGCATAGGCCGCCCAGTCCTGATGCTTCAGGCGCAGATAGGCGGTCGCGAAGGACTCACCCAATGTCGAGCGCAAGGTCTCGTCCGCTTCGAAGGCGCGCAGCGCGTCCAGCAGGTTGGCTGGCAACCGGCGTGCCTGCACGGAACCGCCATGTGTATACATGTTGATATCGAGCGGTGGCCCTGGGTCGGCCGAACCCGCGAGGCCCGCCAATCCCGCCGCCAGTAATCCCGCCTGCAACAGATATGGGTTCACGGCGCCATCGGCGAGCCGGATTTCGAAGCGGCCGGCATCCGGTATCCGAACCATATGCGTGCGGTTATTGCCGGCCCAGGTGATACTGCCGGGTGCCCAAGTGGCGCCGGACAGGGTCACCGCGCCGTTGATCCGTTTGTAGCTGTTGACGGTCGGGTTGGTCAGCGCCGCCAACCCCTCGGCATGGCGCAACACGCCCCCCATGAAATGCCGGCAGGTGGCTGAGATGCCCAGTTCATCCTCCGGGTCCTCAAACAGGTTGCGGCCCTCGCGCCAAACGGAGACATGGGCGTGGCAACCGGAGCCGGTGAGATTGGCGAAGGGTTTCGGCATGAAGGTCGCCCGCAGCCCGTGATTCTCGGCGATCGACTTGACCATGTATTTGAAGAAGGCGTGGCGGTCGGCGGTGACCAGTGCGTCGGCGTATTCCCAGTTCATCTCGAACTGGCCGTTCGCGTCTTCGTGGTCGTTCTGATATGGCCCCCAGCCGAGGGTCTGCATCGCGTCGCAGATTTCGCTGATGATGTCGTAGCGTCGCATCAAGGCGCCCTGGTCATAGCAGGATTTGGTTGCTCGGTCGGCGCCATCCGCGATCGCGTGTGCACCGGCCTCCAGCAGGAAGAACTCGCACTCGACCCCGGTCTTCATCGCCAGGCCCTTGTCTTTGGCTGCCGCTATCTGGCGCTTCAGTACCCCCCGCGGGGCCTGTGCCACGGGTTGACCGCCCATCCAGAGGTCCGCCGCCACCCAGCCGACCTCGGGTTTCCAGGGCAATTGAATCAGGCTGTCGGGGTCGGGGATGGCCAGCATGTCGGCGTCCGCCGGGGTCATGTCCAGCCAGGTTGCAAAACCGGCGAACCCGGCGCCGGCCCGTGACATGTCGCGGATCGCCGAGGCGGGAGCCAACTTGGCGCGCATCACGCCGAAGAGATCGACAAAGGAAATCAGAAAATACCGAATCCCGCGTTCCTTGGCCGCCGCCACCAGATCGAGCGCCATGCCCCTGTCTCCTGTATCGCGCGCCGCTACCGGATGGTCCCGGTCGAGCATTCGTGACGTGCCCGCCACTCCGTCATCGCGGATGCAGGGAGAGAGGGCGGATCGCGGCGCTCATCAGGTCGTTTTCCCGAAGACGGACCGGGCGTAGTTCCACTGCCAGCGCACATATCCGGGTTGGATGGCCTGCAACTGACCACGCAGCAGTTGATGCGCCGCGGCCAATTTGTGGAATGGAATGAACGGATAGAGGTGGTGTTCAGCGTGATAGGGCATGTTCCACATCACCAGGCGCAGGGCGGCTATCGTCAGGGTGGTGCGGGTGTTGGCCAGGCCGTCGCGCGTGTGCGGCAGGCCGGTATGCTCGGTCAGCAGGTACATCCGCAGCAGGACCTGGCCGGCGAGTTGCGGCAGCACCCAATAGAGCAGCAGCGCCTGCCATCCGAAGACCACGGTAATCGCGACGCCCAGGGCCAACGTGATCGCCAGTTGCAGACGAAGTCCCTGAATCATGCACTCTTGATGGTTCTCGCGGACGTAGGAATAGGTAGAGAGGTCGCCGGTCAGGGCGTCGCGGTACCAGTCCCAGCGGGCTTTCCAGAATGTCCAACCGGCGATGCGCAGCAGGTATTGGCCGAAGGTGGAGGGGGCCGAAACCGCCAGTTCCGGGTCTCGATCCGGGTCGTGCGTGTATAGGTGGTGAACGCGATGGTACGCTTGGTACATGGGCCAATTGTGCAGGCTGGGCAAAGCCACCAACCACCCCACCACGGTGTTGATCCGGCGGCTGGCGAAGGCGGTGTAGTGGGCGGTTTCGTGAAACGGTGCGAACAAGGCTGCCTGCAAGCCACCCAGAAGCACCACCGCCGGAACGATCCAAAACCCCGAGGCCATCGCAACCAGCCCCCCGGCCGCGAGGATAAGGCCCAGGTGAACGGCCAGGCGAATGGCGCCTGCGCGGTCCGAGCGCTCGGACAAATGCAGCATGGCTTGCGAGGCGGGTGCGGGCATTGACGGTTCCTCCGACAGGCGGGGTGATGCAATCAAACCGGGCTCGGCGGTGGGCGCATGGAACACCGGACCGTTGATGGGTTCGCGCGCCATGTCCCTTGTTGCCATCATGCGGTCTGTCGTCCCTGGGCTTGCCTGAAAATTTTACGCAAAAACAATGCCTCTACAACAGCCCGCGCCGA
The DNA here is from genome assembly GCA_943330455.2 of Nitrosovibrio sp. Nv4. Lineage (GTDB taxonomy): Bacteria > Pseudomonadota > Alphaproteobacteria > Acetobacterales > Acetobacteraceae > Rhodopila. The sequence continues at coordinate 14,855 of CALQHT020000143.1, forward strand.
GGGGCGAAGGATGGGTACAACGCGCTGTTTTCGACCGACCGCGTGCGATTCTGGCGTTTTGAATGGGGCATCATTGGGATGGAGCCGTGTTCCGAGGCGTCGGAAGCGCCTGAATGTTTGCTTTTTGTTCTAGGCCGCGGGCGGCAGCGATGGCAAGAAAAAAGTGGTTTCCGAAGGTCCGATGCCGGTTTTTGGGGTTGAAAACACCGAAAACCGGTATGTTGCCTGGATTTTGGGCAATGGTTAACCGGGCTTGCCGGATGGTTAATTTCCTGCGAAACGGCCAAATGGCGTCTTTCGCTGGAGTTCAGATCTGGGTTTCGGATTGGGTTGCTTGTCACTGATAATACGCCGTTTATCAGGCTTCTTAAGAGCCACTTGCAAAAGCCAACTGACAGGGTGAATTTCGCCGTAAATTCGCGATAATTCGGCGAGACGCCCGCGCCCGGTCTTTGGTATCATGCGTTTGCGAATCCAACAGATACCAACAGTAGAAACCAGGGCGCAGGCGATG
>CALQHT020000144.1 GCA_943330455.2 Nitrosovibrio sp. Nv4
CCGAACTATCTCGGATGGCGCCGGACCTTGGAAGCGATGGGTCAGACCGCGAGTTCGGCCGCCATGATCCTCGGAGCCATCGGTCTGGGGCCATACCAACAGAAAACGCTATAAGAGCCTTACTTTAAAACCGGCGGCCACCTCGGTTCGTTACAAAATACCGTGGAAAACCCAGGGTTCCGTTACAAATCCGCGCGGGAATCGGGGGTATTTGTTCCGCTTCCCGGCGGTTAACCTGTCGTTTACGCCTGCGTCCAAAATCATCAATCGCTGTCTGTTTCATAGGCTGATATTTCCGCCTTGACCGATTTCGGGCACGACGCGGGATCGGGGCGTCCGTGCGCCTGTTGAGGCGAATATCCTTGCACGTCGCCCCTTACCGGTCCCGCACGCACCAAGACCCGACCGCGGCCATGCCCAGACACCCAGTCTACCGGGTTGATCTGCGTCAATGTCTTCGGCGCGGATCGGGCCGATGGTCTCGCCGCGCTGGAGACGCCTCGAAGGGTTTCCATATCCTGGCGAAGACTGGGCCGTTCCCAGCGCGCATGGCCGCAAGGCAGGAGCTTCGGACAAAAGGGACAACACAATGATCGATCTTCGTATCCTGTTCGCCGGTTCGGCACTTGCCCTGGCTCTGGCGGTCGCGACACCAGCCCTGGCTCAGCAAGGATCGCCTGCCCCGGGAACCAGACCCGCCGGTCCGGCCGCCAGTCAAGGCACAGTCACCGGCCGCAGCCTCATGACCCCGGAAGAGCGCTCGGCCTTCCGTACCCAGATGCAGCAGGCCACCCCGCAAGATCGCCAAGCGCTCTGGGACCAGAAACACACCGAGTTGATGCAACGCGCCGCCGAACGCGGCGTGACGCTTCGCGAACCGGGGGCGCGCATGGGCGGCAGCTTCCACGAAAACGGGGGTGCTCAGGGCGGACGCGAGGCCGGCCGCGGCGAGGGCCCCATGATGGGTGGGCGCATGATGGGGGCGGCACCGCGCGGCCTCTGACCGCACTACCACCCGCCGTATCGGCACGTGTCTCGAAACATTCGCGGCGGTCGGTCCGTCGCGAATGCAGCGAGCATCGTCAGCGCGCCGGGCTCGCTTGGGACAGCGCGTCCATGATCGAGGACCACCCCAGCATCGTGACCGGAGTCAGCGCCTGCCCGACATAGCAGGCGCTGGACAGCAGAAAAGCCAGCGCGGCCCCGCCCTCCACGACCCGGATCGGCGGTATCGGGCCTTGCAGCGCCGCCATGATGGCCCCGCCTCCCGCCACTGCCATGACCACCCCACCCGCGACGATCGTCCCGGCCAGGCAGCCAATCCCACCAAGCTCATTTTCGGTGTAGGGCGCCGTCATCGCATCGATCACCGGCGGTAAGCGGCTCGACTGAGCCGAAAGCCTCGATGGGATGGCGCCGATCGCCACCGCCAACAGCCCGGTCATCATCCTACGCAATGGACGGCCGGTCGGCGAGGTTGTCACTGCCATGTTTGGTCCCGTCGCGGTGTGTCGGGTCGGGGTCGCGGCGGGAGCGCCTCCCCCGGCCGCTTGTTTCAACGCCCGTGGAAGACCGGCTTGCGCTTTTCGATGAAGGAGCGGGTCGCCTCCTGGAAATCCTCGCTGCGTTCGGCTTCCCGCTGCATCGCATCCATACGGGCTTCGTCGCGTTCCGCACGCTCCAGGCCCAACTGGTTGATGAAGTATTTCGACGCCTTGATCGACAGCGGCGCGTTCTTGGCCAGGGTCTCGGCGTAGGCGACCGTCTCGGCTTCAAGCTGGTCGGCGTGGACCATGCGGTTGATCAGACCGATCCGCAGCGCCTCATCCGCCTTCAGGCGGCGCGCCGAGAACATGATGTCCTTCGCGATGCTGGGGCCGACCAGATCGACCAGCGATTTCAGCCCCTCCGGCGCATAGGCGATGCCGCGCACCGCCGCCGGCACGCTGAACTGCGAGTCCGACGAGGCAAAGCGCAGATCGGCGTTCAACGCCATGCCCAGCCCGCCGCCGAGGCAGTAGCCATAGATCATCGCGATGAACGGCTTTTCCAGGTTGATCATTTTCAGCCGCAGCTTGCCCGGTGCTTCCCGCGCGATGCGCGCGGTTTCCGGGTCGGCACGGGTCTTGTCGAAGCTCTTGATATCGCCACCGGAAATGAAAGCCTTGCGGCCCGAGCCCCGCATGATCACGACCTTGATGGCGGGATCGGCCTCATAGGCTTCGATCACTTTCAGGGCGTCCTCGGCCATGCCGGGCGAGAGGGCGTTGAGCTTGGTGGGATTGTCCCAAATCAGCCAGCCAATGGGGCCTTTGGTTTCCGCGCCGATCAGTCCGGATGTCAGGTTCATCGCTGTGTCTTGCCTTGTGTTGAGGTCGGATTGGCCGCTCCGGCGGCGTTGGGACATGGATACGGCGGGAAGGTCGGGTTTTCAATGGCAGGCCGGTTTTCGACGGTGCCGCGGTGGTTACGCATGCTGGTGATGGAGAATATTCTCCAACCGCCCCTGCCCCAGATCTCCAACCGCCCCTCCTCCAGATCTCCAACCGCCCTTGCTCCAGATCTCCAGCCGCCCCTGCTCCAAATCTCCAACCGCTCCTGCCCCAGATCTCCAGCCGCCCCTGCTCCAAATCTCCAACCGCCCTTGCTCCAGATCTCCAGCCGCCCCTGCTCCATATCTCCAGCCGCCCCTGCTCCAAATCTCCTTCGCCCCCGCAGCAGATCTGCGCGAACGCCCTCCCCTGCCGGTTTCGCGCCATTCGTCGATCCGATCAATCACGCCCCGCGAAGAGGCGCACCGCATCCAGCAACTGTGCGGTCGGCGCCAGCCTCGGACCGCTACCGTCGTTCAACGGCGGCACCAGGATCACGCCCCAGCCTAACAAGGTGCGGAGCGAGGCTTGCGCCACGGGATGGTCGAGCAATGGCTGGTTCAGGGACGGTGCCACGATCACCGGCGTGGCGCGCCCGATGGCCTCGGCGACGACGGACAGCGCCAAAGTATCGGCAATGCCCTGCGCCAGCTTGTTGAGCGAATTGAAGCCGCACGGCGCGAACAGCACCACGCCGCGGGGCGGGCTCGGTCGGATGGCGATATCGAAATAGGATTCGACCACGCGCACGCCCGGGACGACAGCGAGATCGCGCGGCGCCAAGACCCGCGACGCATTCGGTGTCGGCAAGGCGATCACGGTGGGAAAGCCCAGATCGACCAGCCCACGCAGGATCTCCGGGCAGCGTTCGGCGGTGGCGGCGCCGCTGATCACCAGATAGGCCACGTCGAAGATCTCCGGGACCGATTGGGCGGGTTGGTTCATGGCAATCCCCCTGATTCCAGCCGCGCTCCTACCACACCCGCGTTGGCATGAGCAGCCGGATGCGCGCGTTCGGATTGTTCCAGTTCTCGCCTTGGCCGAGATTATTGACGAACCCGTCCAGCCAGGCAGGACTGAGGATGCCATCCGGTGGCAAGGTACCCCGATCCGGCGCGGGTCGCTGCTGCTGGCCCCAGGCGATGTGCGGCACGATCCCGCCAGCCGCCGGGGCCGGCAGCCGACGGATGCCGGTATCCAGGGTCATGGAGGCGACACCCGATCCGGTGTCCTCCGGGAAGCCCATCGCGTTGCCCAGTTCGTGCAGCACGGTGGACAGCAGATCCATCCGGCCGAACGCCGCGTCGGCCATCCGGGCCGAGAACAATCCGGGCGCGAGCGACCTCGAAAATTCCAAATTGTCGCCGGGGGTCGGGTCCACGAACCAGCCCCAACCGGCGGCGTCGCGGTCGATGAAGATCATGGCGCCGATCGTGACCCCGATGGCATCATTCGGCAGGTCGGCAACCTCAACGGTGATCCGGCTGAGGGCCTGGAGCCGCGTATCGTCAGGACCCAACGCCTGGACCCAAAGCGCCTCGGCCCGATCGACGATCGACACCAAGTCGCGAGCGTCCAGCAACGGCGCGTCAAGGGTCGCGGTCACAGCGGATCGGGCGGCCATCTGCCAGACCGGGATCTGACCGATCGGCACCACGGCATCCACCGGCCCTTGCAGCACCAGATTGACGCCTGTGCCGGCTGCGATCGTGTCCGTGCCGGCCTTGCTCGAGTCATTCGACTGCACATAGACGACCTTGCCAGCGGCATCGTAGGTCAGCAGCCCGTTGCCGCCCAGCACGATATTGCCGCCATTGCCAGCGGTGATCTTGTCGTTGCCGGTGCCACCCAGGATCACGTTATGCCCCAGGCCGACGGTGATCGTGTCGCCGCCGCCGAGGGCGACATCGGCGCTCATGATGCTGCTCAGGGCGCCATTGGTGAAGGACAGTTTGCCGAAATCGCCGAACACGATGCTGGCGCCATTGCCGAGACCGATGACATCGGCGCCAGTCCCGCCCATCACGGTGGCATTGGCCCCCAGAGTAATGGTGTCGATGCCGCCGGCCAGCGGATCGGTGGTTTGCACACTGACCAGCCGAGCCGAAGCATCGAAGATGATCGCCCCATTGTCTCCGAGCACGATCGGGTTGGCGCCGGTGCCGGTTACCTTGTCCGCGCCGGTTCCTCCCAACACGATGGTCCGACCGCCAGTGAGCGTGATGGTGTCGTTGCCGCCATCCTCCGGACGCGCGGTGGCGGCGCCAATGATGGCGGTGGTGGTGAGGATGGAGGCGCTGCCGGCGGTCCGGGTGATCAGGCCATGGTCGCCGATCACGATCTCATTGCCGGTCCCGGCGGTGATCGAATCCGCCCCCGCGGTCAGTGCATCGGCGGTGAACGCGGTATCCTTGGCGTCGCCCTGGCTGACGATCCGCAGGACCTGAGGGGCCAGGCTGAGGCGAGTGGACAGGTCCAGATTGAACCCGTCATCGCCCAGAATGACATTGGCGCCGAGGCCCCCGGAGAGCACATCGGCCCCGCTGCCGCCGGCGATCCAATCCCCCGCCGAACCGCCGATCAGGATATCGGCGCCGGCGCCGCCATAAAGGACGACAGGGTTGGCGTCCTTACTGGCATCCAGGGTGTCGTCGCCCGGATTGCGGAACTGGCGCGCTCGGAATGTCGGCGTCCCGGTGGTCGAGTCGTAGAACGACCCGTCCTGGCCGGTATCGCCGAACAGCACCAGAGCCGACCCGGACGCATGCCCAAGCGAGGTCAACCGATCCGCCCCGCCGCCGCCCTGGACCACGGTGATGGACCCGGGCGTGGTGCCTTTGACCGTGAATTCGTCGGCACCGGTGCCCAGCAGGACATCGACGACCTCCACATTGCGGTAGGTGATCCCGCCCTCGAACCCGAGATCGGCCGCGCCGAACTGGCTGGCGGCTTTCATGGTCGTTGTCCCGCCCATGCCGAGTCCGGCGATGGCGCCGAATTCGGCCAACGGCAGAGCGGCGGTGGGCACCCCATAGACCGCGGCCAGCCCGGTGCCATTCGTCGGATTGGTCAGGCCGCCGAGGTCGGACACCTGACTGCCGTCGTTGAACAGGTTGATGGTATCGGTCTGGTGTTTGACGTTGCTGCCGACGGTCAGGGTCGAGATCGGCGTGTCCGTCTCGGTCGGCAGGATCACGCCGTTGGTCCGGCCGCGGTCGCGCCCGGCGATCGCATCGCCCTCGATGACCAACGGCCCTTGCAGCAGCGATGCCAGATGCGGCTGGGCCGGGAAGGATTGCACCGGCGGGCCGTCCACGACGGGCGCATTGGGGTTGTTGGACACCCGCACCGAGAACGGCGTCGCCCAGTTGGTCGCGTTGAAGGTCACGCGCGCCTTGCCGTCGACCACCGAAAACCGCGTGTCGGTCGCGACCGGGGACGAGATCAACGTCTTGCCGTCCGACGCGATGCCAACCACCACGTCCGAGGTCGGCGCTTTCGACAGGCGCAACGTGTAGCTGTCCGTCGTGCCGGACGCGACGGCGGTGGTCCCGTTGCTCTGGGTCACGATCAGGCCGGCGACGCGGCTGTCATTGACCGTGAAGCGGGCCGCCGGGATTTCCACGACCCCGGCATAGACCCCGTTCGCCAGCGAACTGGACACCGTATGCGGAATGGCGAGATCGGCCACATTCCGCATTGTGGCACCGTCCAGCGGCAGCACCTTCACCACGAAGGGAGTCGTCCAGTTCGCTGCGGTGAAGCGCACCGTATTGGTGGCGGCGTCGAACTGACCGGCCTGGGCGGCACTGTTCGCCGACAGCAGCAGGCGCGACACGTCGGGGCTCAGCCGGACCGAGACGGTTTCTCCCGCCGCCGGCGCCTGGGTCAGCGCCAGCGAGTACGTGCCGGGAACGCCGCCGCCAATCAGCCCGGTCGCACCCTGAACCTGCGTCACGATGACCGCGGGGATGGCGGCGTCGATCACCTCCACCTCGACATTGCCGACCGGCAACCGATCGAAGGCGGGATTGTCGCTTTGCATCGCGTGGCTGATGACGACGGTCTGGCGTGCTTCGGCGACGGTCTCATACGGCGCGCGCACAGTGATGGTCGGAACGCGGAACCAGGCCCGCGCGCCGGTCGTCGCGGTCGAATCGAAGACCAGGGTCAGCGATTGGGAGAAATTGATGCCGTCCGTGGAAATCTCGACCGACCGAGCACCCAGATACAAATCTTCGGACGGCGCCAGGGCGGCGGAAACCGTCAGATAGACCAGGGTCGGCGTGGTCGGCGCGACGGTCGCGAATTTCAGTGTGTAGGTGTCGATGGTGCTGGCGCCGGAGCCGCTCTCGATCACCCGCGTGGTGCCGCCGCTTTCGGTGATGGCGATCACCCCGCCCTGCCGATTGGAAACCGTGGCGGTCAGGCCAGGCGCGGCAATGCCGTTGAACGCTGGGTCGGCGCTGCTCACCGCATGGCTGATCGCGCTTGGCTGGCCGTCCACGGATTGCGCGATGATGGGGCCGGAGACGTCGCCGGCGGTGTCGAACCGATCGTTGCCCTGCCCGCCGATCAAGGTGGTGACGACGCCCTGGGCGGTGCCGAGAACGTGGAAGCGGTCGTCGCCGGCCAGTCCGTCCACCTCCAGACGCTGGATGTCGGTGTAGTCCACGGCCAACCCGGCACCGAACACCGCTGTCTGGGTGACGGCGAGCGCATCGTCGCCATCCGTCGCCAGGATTGTCGCGCTGTTGATACCCTTGCCGCCATCGATCCGGACCGGCGCGTTGACGGTGACCTGCCCGGTCGCCCCAGCGCCGAGGAAGGCGCTGACGGTGAAACGATCGTCGCCGCCGCCGCCCGCCAGGAACAAAGGCGCATTGTTGGCGTTGGCGAGGAAGACATCGTCCCCCTCCCCGCCCAGCACCGTTGTGGCAAAGCTGATGCCGCGGCTCAGAGCGCCGGCGGTGGTAGGCGTAGTCGCGATTTCATCGCCGGTTTGGACCCGATCGACGGCGGTGCGCGGGGCGCCGAACACCTGCCCGACCTGGAACAGATCGGCGCCGGTGCCACCATCCAGCACGGTCAGCGCACTGTTGTCATCGACATAGACACGGTCGTCGCCGCCCGCGGTGTTGACCCGCAGCAGCTCGATGGAGGTGTCGTAGTTGATCCGCTCATAGGTTTCCGCGAACCCGCCACCGGACGCTTGCAGCATGGCGATGAAGCGGGATCGCAGCAGGACAGTATCGGCCAGGCCGGTGCCGTTGAGGATCAGTTCATCCGAACCCCCTCCCGGAGCGCCGCTGTCGCCGCGGGGCCCGCTGTCATGCACGGTGACGATGGAATCGGTGGCGCCCGTCGCGTTGATGGTGACCTGATCGGCCCCCGCCTGACCGTCCACGAAGACGGTATCGCGCAGATGCGCCGCTTCCAGCCCGGTCACGAGACTGCCGGGTGCCCCCGTCTCGTCGCTATATTTGTCCGACAGGTCGCGGCTGTTCAGCGCGACGATCGTCACGTTGTCGCGCCCGTTGCCGCCCCAGATATTCACCTGGCCGAGGATCGACATCCCGGCCGAACCTGGATTCAGGCTGATATTGTCGTCGCCAAGACCACCAAAAATATCTGTCTGGCGCGCCTTGATCGTCCCGGACAGCGTGATCCGATCGCCCGAATCCTTGCCGTCAATGATGATGGACGATGCGCCCGCCGACACCGGCCGCTTGAACGGGATCCGCAGGGTCCCGAACTGTTCGGCGTTCCAACTGGCCGGAGTCCACGGATAGGCCGCCACCAGCACGCCGGTGGCCGAAACCGTGATCTGGTCCTGATCCCCCTGGCCCTGGATCCTGATCTTCGGCGCCTTCACCGTGCCGGCGATCGCCGCCGAACCACCGCCCAAAGGATCGGCATTGGCCTGATCGGGCGGCGGTGCGTTCCCCGCCCGATCCCCCTGATAGTCCACCTGGAGGTCCGCAAGTGTTCCCGCCTGCACCAGCGCTCCGGCACGGACGACCAGGTCGTCCCCCGCCAGCAGGCGGATCGTCAGACCGGACTTTATCGACACTTGCTGTCCGGCCGCGTCCAGACCGTTGACGACGATGCGGTCCAGGACCCCGCCGATCGCCGAACCGGGGCTCAGCCGATCGTCGATCGCGACGATGCTGATCGAGGCGCCGGCCAGGATGCTCTTGGCCACCGTGATCGGTCCGGACGAGGACACCGCGATCCCGCCCCGCGCGACGATGCCGTTCGGCCGGTCGGACACTGTCCCGCCGATGGCCAATGCGCCGATATTGTCGATCCAGACCGAACCGGTGATGGATTGTGCCTCCAACTGCTCCACCTGGGTGGTGACGCGATTGTCGGTGGCCCCAATGTTCCGAGCAGCCACCAGAACCGCGCCGACGCCCTGGATATTGATGTCGCCGGCCTTGGCCCCATTGCGGATGTCGCCGCGCAGGTTGGTAATGAACGCGGTTGCCTTGGCACCGGGCCGGACGGAGCCCAGTTGCAGGTTCGATGTCGTTTCGTTGATGTAGATGTTGAGCAGGCCGCTGGAGGCCGACAATGCACCGAACCCGGAATACTGGCCTTTGATGTCCAGCGCGTTGTCGGCTCGTCCGACCCCGCCCGCGACCGCGTCCAGACTGATGCTACGTCCAATGACGTCGGCCCCCGGCAACCCCGCGTCCGACGCGGCATCGAGGATGGAGCCCGCCGCCCGCAGGAACACGTTGGCGTTTGCCGACATGATGTGATCGACGTTCAGGTCGCCTCGCCCCTGCGCGATCCGGATATCGCCGAACGCGTCCGCGGTGACGGAGACCTGGGCGTCGAGGTCCAGGTATCCGCTCGATCCCGTGCCCGGACCGCCAATCCCACCGGCGGCGGCGGTCAGAAGGATGTGGCGCGCCTTGATCTTGGTGAGGTCGTTGTTGAAGGCTTCCAAGATCGAACCGGCCGCGGTCAGGACGACATCGCCCTGCGCCGAAAACACCGATTCCACGCGCAGATCCTGCGCCGCCCCGAAACCCGCGGCGGAGACATGCACATCGTCCCGCGCCCGTGCGGTCAGTGACCCGCCATCCACCAGACGGACGACCAAAGGCGCATTCGCCTGGCCGATGCCGCCCTGCGCCGCTTCCAGGATCAGATTTTTGCCGCCGATGGTCGGATCGCCATCGCCGGCCTGCCGGAAGATATGCCAGGCGCCGGAGCCGGTCCCCACCAAGTCCACCCGACCAGCCGAACCATGGACCAGGGCCTCATCGCGTGTCTGGTAGAGCTGGAAACGCCCATCGTTGAGGGCATAAAGGAAGTAATCGAACCCATCGATCAAGCCGCCTATCGCGGTGCCGCCCTCGGGCCGGTGATAGGTGACCCTGTCCCCCGTCCCCCAGAAATCCGCGCCGTCGATCCGGACGGTATCATCGGCCAGATCGACCTGATGCGCCGGGTCGTCAACGGTTCCCGAGGCATTCAGGATCGACATCGTGGTTTTGATGCGGATATCGTTGCCATCGTCGCTACTGGCGTTTACCACGTAACCGAGCCGGATATCCGTGGTCGAACCCAGAAGAATAGGGCCATCGGCGCTCAGTTTGATGCGGCCGGTGGCGTTGACGTCGATATCGTCCAGATGGCTGACCCTGATCGCCGTCACGACGGGCAGCACCCCACGCGTCAGGCTGATGCTCACGGGCTTGGTTTCCGTCGTGATGCGCGCGGAAGATTTCAAAGTGATGATCGTGTCGGTGACTGACGCGATCGTATAGGCCAGCACCCCCGTCGTCGCATTGACGGACGCGCCGGAAATCCGCAGCAACTGCCCCGCGGCAAACCCTTCCGTTAGCCAACTGCCGCCATCGGCGCGCACGATCCGCCCCGAGTCCAGCAACGTATTCTCCAGAAACCGAACCACCGCGCTGCTCGGCGCCGCCGTCGCCCTGAAGCGCGGGTCCAGCACCACGGGTGCCAGGCGCACATATCGCGAAGACTCCCTCACGAGCGGGAAACTGTCGTCGATCGTGATGACATCGGCCGTGACACTGACGATGCGGGGGAACGCGGCCGAACCGATCGTGTCGTTCTGGATCTGCTTGCCGTCCGCGCCGTCGATCGTGATGAACATGCCGGCTTGCAGGCCGCCGGCCAGCCAGTTGCCGCCATCGGTGCGGGTGATCGTGCGCGATGACGCGTCGAAATTGACCGTAGCGAGCAGCGCGGCGCCCCCCAGGAACTGCACATCCAACCGTTCCGCCGCCGCCAGGGCGATCTGTTGGTCCTCCGTGAACAGTACATTCGGTATGGTGCGGTCGATTACCGTCTCCCCGCCATTCGCACCGATGCTGTCCCTGGTCCGGATCGTGACATTGGCGCCGACGATGTTCGGGTCCTCGATATTCACCTCTGTGCTGGTGACGTCCTTCATCAGGCCGGAACCGATCTGGGACAACAGTTCCTCTTCCGTCCAGAGCTTGATCGTCGCACGCAATGCCGTCTTCTCGGCGTCCGTCACCTTGTAGGCGAATGTCCTGTTGAAGCTGTTCGCGACGAACCCAGCGTCGTTGTTGTTCAGCGCATAGCTGCCGCCGACGCCGAACGTGCCGTTCAGCGCCCGGTAGATGGCGGTCCTGGTGACCGCCAGCGCCTGGATCGTGGCGTTATCGTAGCCAAGTTCGGTCGTGTAATATTTGACCTCCTCCACGCTCAGCGAGACCTGGAACGCGCCATCGAACACGGCGCCGCCGTTCGGCTGGGTTTTCCGGATCTGCCAATAGGTGAAGTAGTCCTGTGTCTTGGCCGACTGGTACCCGGCAATGGTCTCCTGCACCTTCAGTTCGTAGCCGGTATCCGCCGTCAGTTGCAGGGAACTCCAGACGCTGGCCTTCAATTCCTCCCGCGTGCGTTCGTCCCGGATCTGGGACGTATTGGCGTCAACCACGGCGCCATATGGCACATCGATCCAGACATCGCCCTTGGTTTCGATCACCCGCACGCGCATGTCGCCGGATGTCAGCTGCAGGAACACGTCGGTCTGGGCATGAATGTCCAGCCCGTTTCCGGCGTGCGGACTGCCGCCGATGCTCGACGGCGTCGCGATCAACAGCGGCGTCTCCGTGCTGTTGCCAATGCCGCCCTTCGTCGATGTCAGACTGATGGAACCGCCGACGATCCCGTCGCCCTCCGGTCCGTTCGTGGTGGAAACCTTGATGGAACCAGGCGCGGTCAGGATCACGCTGCCGAGACCCGCCGCGCTGACATAATCGATCGCCAGATCGCCGGATTTTTGCGCGATCACGATGCCGCCAGCGGCGCTTGTGGCGAATAATCTGGAAGCGGGCGTCTGGGAGACATTGACCTGCAGGGCCGCGGTCTTGTCGCCAATCCCCTCTTGTGCCTGAAGGATAACACTATGGCCGCCGACCGACCCGTCGGGCGAACCGGACAATATCCTGCGAGTGGAGGCGATCGCCGTCGTGCCGGTCGGATTGAGGATCGGGCCGTCGATATAGACATCGCCGGAAACCGACTGGATTAAGACCACAGCCGAATCATGACCGAAAAAATGGATGCCGATATCGCGACTCGCCGAGATGTCGTGGATGAATTCGGTCCTCTTGCCGGAAACCTCCACCATCACCTGGGTGACCGATTTCTCCCCATACCAGGTGGTGCTTTCGCTGCGATCCTTGACATATTGCTTCGCGTTCACGTCCGCCTGCACGACGGATTGAAACCTATACTCCCGCGGATCGAAGCTGCGGAAGTAATGCGGCGAACCCTCCTTGACGGTCGGCTGTTGTTCGGTTTCGGTCTTGTCCCATGGTCCGGAGAAGGTTCCCCCAGTCGGGATGGACAACCAACTGTCCCTGACCACCGTCGCCGTCTTGGTAACCTGCTGCGTCATCGCCACGGTCCAGCCATAGCGCCAGTCGCTGGCCGGCTTGTAAACCAGATCGTTCGGTTGGTTGGTGGCCGTCGTCGTCGTGATCTCGTTGTCCGTGGTAACCGTCAGCCCATTCTGGTCCCGCCGGTAGGTCGTCACCAGCGCATGGCCTGGCGTTCCCTTCGACTCATCGCGGATGATTAACAATCCGGCCCCGCGCTGGGAGACATCGAGCTTCTGGATGCCCAGATCGAAGCCGGTCCTGTTGACGATCTCGACCTTACCATAACCGCCGAAGACCGAGATCGAGCCGTTGCCAGTGTTCACGATGTTCGACTTGATGTCGATATAGCCGCCATTGACGGTCAGCGGCAGCACCTCGATCCGTCTGGTGAACGTGTCGAACATGACCGTGTAGTCAACGGTCGAAAAATTGTCCAAACGGATCTGACCGACCCGTCCGGACGCCAGGAGTTCCGCGATGTTCCTCGCAGCATCCTCCTCCAGGCGGATCACATAGTCAGACTTGCCGCTTTGCAGCCGGCCGTTCAGGTTGAGAATATTCGATGTGATGAAGATCCGGTCGGCGACGATAACGTCCCCGGTCGGCTGGGCCGCGATCAGTGCGACGATCGCGGGTATGTCGGCCCTCTTGACGCCCGGCGCTGTCTGAAAGGGCGTATCCGGGTTGTACGTGCCGGTGGTTGCCGCCGCCCATTGCGCGATCGGCTCGCCCCCGGTGACCTTCACCGCATCGGCGATGTTGATCCGGTCATCGGCAACGACGGTCAGGGTCTTGGATTTCACCGACCCATCGAAACTGATCGTTCCCTTCGCGGTAAACGTCGCCGAACCCAGAAGATTGCTGACACCAATTCCCGCCGCCACCGTCAGGGCCGGCGGCCCGTAATTCGGCGACCGGTCGTTGACGAAGTATTGCGCCTGACTGTTCACAAAGGCAACGTCGATGCGGTTCGATACCACGACCGTCGGCTCCGTGACCCCGTATTTCACCCCATTCAAATCGAAACCAACCTGAGGCGGCACCGTGCTCGGCAGCTTGTCCTCCGCCATGTTCTTGGCGTTCAGGTCGGCAATGTCCGCCGTCGTGTTGATCTGCACCCCATCGAAGTAGAGCCCGCCGAGCCGGTCGGGGATCTGGATGCCGAGGATGGTGAGATAGGCGGGGGTGTCGTTCAGGATCGTGACGCTGACATCGTTGGGCGCGATCCAGGTGCCGCTGCCCTGCATGATGTCGCCGCGCGTGGTGATCGCGCCGGAATCCGCGTAGATCGGATTGACCGTGACGGACATCACCTGGATGTCCCTGGCGACATTGACAGGATTTCCGGAACTGTCCCTGTCGTGCGAAATCAGGCCGGCTGCATCAAGTTGGGCCGTGATGGTCGTGATCTGGTCTTGCAGAAACGCCCGCTCGGTCAGGTTGGTTGCTTCCGCCAGGCGCTGCCTGAACGATTTCAGGTCTTCCACCAGCGGGCTGCTGACGGTGCGAATGGCCTCGGTGAACGAAATGGCCTCGCTCTTGTCGAATTTCGTGATCTTGCCGGACAACCCGTCCCATTCCGACAAGGTCAGATGCTGGTTGCGCGCGATCCCGGTTTCGACCTTGCCATCCATCTGGATGACGCCGACCGCCAGCGACTTGATCGTTGCATTCGCATAGTCATCACTCGGTCCGTCGTCGCTGGCCCAATTGGTGATCTTCGCCTTGGCGTCGATGTCGTTGAAACTGTTCCTGCCGGTAAACAGATTGGCCGTCCGCGCCGTCCGCAAGTTGGCGCCGGAGTCGATTTCAATGATATTGTTCTGGATCAAGAACGCCGTGGTGCTGACTGATGACAACGGGATCAGGCTGCCGGCGAACCCGTCGAACCGTGATCCGATCTTGTAAACGTCCTCGTTGAACTTCGTATCGCTGCCCGCGGACAGGTTCATGTCCCCAAGCGCGGAGATGGTCGTGCCGGACCCGACCAGAACCTGGTTGACCGGGCGGATATCGACCACGGTGGCGCCGGCGGCCGCGGTGGCGACGCCATAGGTTTCCACAAAGACGGCCTCGCGCAGCTCCCCTGCCCCGCGCGCGGAGATATCGACGGCATTCGCCGTGGTCAGGACCGCGTTCCTGCCGATTTCAACGGCGGCGATGGCGGTCGGCACGCTGATGGCGGCAAACGCCTTCGCCCCCGATACCGCTCCGGCGGTCTTGAAAGCGATCTTGTCGATGACGTTGAAATCGTTCCGCGCGGCCAAGGTCATGGTGTGGGCATTGGTGGCGATGCCGACGACGGTGATCTGCGCCCCGTCGCCGATCCGGACCTTCGTCGTGGCAAAGATCGTCGTCTCCGCGTTCGCACCGGCCGCGCTCGCCAGACCGCCGGTGGTGCCCTTCATGTTCTCCGTCACCGAACCGGTCAGCAACGGCTTGTCGAAATGGTTAACGGCGTTGACCTCTATGCTCCGGGCCTGCACGACGGCACCGTTGCCGATCAGGGCCGTGACGTTGGCATCGACGTTGTTGGTGATGTCCCCGCCCGCACCCGCCAGCAGGCCGCCGGCGATGGAGGTGACCTGGCTGTTGAACCTGGCCGTGTGTTCGGCGCCCACGGACAGGGCACCGGTCCCGGCCAACAAGGTCACCCTCGCGCCGGCACCGATCGAGGCCAAGGTCACGCTGGTATTGGACGTGCGGGCAATCGCGGCGGACCCGGCGATCGCGCCACCCGACCCGGCATTGGTCAAGGTCAGGTTGTCATCCACGCCGATCGCGGAAAGTGTCATTGTGCTCGCGGTCAGCGTAACATTCTGGCCCAGATACGCCTCGGATCGCGTGTCGGAATTGGTGCTCGCGGTCGCGATACCGGCGGCGACCAGGCCGCCAGAGTTGCTGTTTGCCTCGGCCTTCTGGCGCGTGTTGTTGATCGCGCCGATGGTGACCGCACCGGTTACCGCGACGACGGCCGCGTCGCCGATGAATGTCTTGGCCTTGGAGTTGTTGGTGACTTTGCTGGACGTGCTGGTAATGCCGACAAGCGCACCGGCGGAGCCTGTCGCTTTCACCTGC
>CALQHT020000145.1 GCA_943330455.2 Nitrosovibrio sp. Nv4
GATCCAGGTGGGTGCGCCGAAGGGAATCTCCCGTTTGTTGCAGCGGGTCGGACGCGCCAACCACCGCATGGATGAGGCATCCCGCGCCATCCTGGTCCCCGCCAACCGCTTCGAGGTCCTGGAATGCGAGGCCGCCATGCTCGGTATCCAGGCCGGCGAGTTGGATGGCGATCCGCCGCGGCCCGGCGGTCTGGATGTGCTGGCGCAGCATCTGCTGGGTCTGGCCTGTTCGGCGCCGTTTTTGCCGGACGATGTGTTCGCGGAAGTCACCCAGGCGTCCTCCTACGCGGACCTGTCGCGACGCGATTTCGACGATGTGCTGCGCTTCGTGGAGGATGGCGGTTACGCCCTGACCGCCTACGACCAATGGAAGAAGCTGTTCCGCGACAGTGAGGGACGCATGCATGTGCACGGCAACCGGATCGCCGCGCAGCACCGGATGAATATCGGCACGATCGTGGAGGCCCCTCTGCTGAAAGTGCGCCTGGTCGGAAAGCGGCGGATCGGGCCGATGTTGGGCGAGATCGAGGAGTATTTCGTCAATATGCTGCGCCCCGGCGACACGTTCATGTTCGCCGGCCGCTTGCTCCGCTTCCTGCGGGTGCACGAAATGGCGGTGGAATGCGCGGAAGGCGGCACGGGAGACCCCATGGTCCCCGCTTATGCCGGCGGTCGCCTGCCTCTGACGACCAACTTGGCCGACCGGGTGCGCGCCCTGTTGGAGGATCGTTCGAGCTGGGCGCTGTTCCCCGAGCAGGTACAGGAGTGGCTGCGCCTGCAACGGGCCGTCTCTCGCCTGCCCGGCCGTGGCGATCTGCTGGTGGAAACCTTCCCGCGTGGCGATCGCTGGTATCTGGTCGCCTATTGCTTCGAGGGCCGCAACGCGCACCAGACCCTGGGCATGCTGCTGACAAGGCGGATGGAACGCGCCGGGTTCGGGCCTTTGGGCTTCGTCGCGACGGATTACGTGCTGGGGATCTGGTCGGCGTATCAGCCGATGGATGTGGCGTCCCTGTTCGATCAGGACATGCTGGGTGACGATCTGGAAGCCTGGATGGCCGACAGCTCCATGATGAAACGCACTTTCCGAAATATCGCGGTGATCGCCGGGCTGATCCAGAAGAACCTGCCGGGGGCGGAGAAGACCCGGCGGCAGGTGACGGTGAACAGCGACCTGATCTATGACGTGCTGCGCCGCCATCAGCCGGACCATATTCTATTGCGTGCAACTCGCGAGGACGCGGCGAGCGGGTTGATCGATCTGGACCGGGTTTCCGGCATGCTGACGCGGGTGAAGGGACGGATCGTGCATATGGTGTTGTCCCGAGTTTCGCCGCTCGCGGTGCCGGTGTTGCTGGAAATCGGGCGGGAAAGCGTCCGCAGCGACGCGAACGAGGACGCTTTGCTGGCCGAGGCGGAGGCGATCATCGCCGAGGCGGTTGGGGAGGCGGAGCCTGAGCCAGTTCGGGTGGTGCGTCGAAAGCCCGTGCAACGGGACCTGTTCGGGGCATAGGGGTGGCTGGACAAAGGCCGTTGTCGCCGCGATAGAGGAATACGAAAGAGGAACATCGCCATGCCAGGGTTTTCCCGGTTATCGGTATCGGGCTTCAGACGACTCCGGAACCTGGATCTCACGCTCCGTCCGATGAATGTTCTGATCGGGGCGAACGGTGTCGGCAAGACCAGTGTTTTACACGTTTTACGCCTGCTCGCCGGGTCCGCGAACGGTCGTCTGGAACAGGGGATGGTCGACGTCGGAGGTATGCGCTCGCTTCTGACCGCGGATGGAAAGACTGATGTCATCTCATTTTCGATAGAAACGACGAAGGCGCCCGGTCCGCCATTCCACTACCACTTGAACATGGTCTCGATGGGGTATGGGTATAGCTTTGGGACCGAGTCCCTGACCAGTCATGCGACTGATTCGATGCGGCCGAAGACGACGTACATTGAGTCGGCCGGCGCTCGGATTCGATATCATCAAGACGGAACAAAATTCGAACCTAAGTCGGGATACCAATACCTTGAAACATCTCTGGCTCAGGTGCCGAAGCAGTATGAGGAAGCCGAAGCCTTCCGTCAGAGCCTCGCGGATATGTCGGTCATTTATCACGGTTTGGATGTATCGGCGCGCGCAGCCATCCGCACGCCGCAAACATTGAGGCCGGCCCTCACGCCAGGCGCCAACGGGGAAGATCTGGTCTCGTGCCTGTTCACCATGAGCCAGACATCCAGGGAGCGCTTTGCAGCGATTGAGGATGCCTTACGCGCCGCTTTTCCAGCATTCGAGCGGTTGCACTTCCCCCCGGTCGCGGCCGGTCGGCTGACACTGGAATGGAGGGAAGAGACATTCGTTCGCGCATTCGATGTCAGCGAGCTTTCCGAAGGCACATTGCGCTTCTTGTGGCTAGTAACCCTTCTGCAAAGTCCAGGTTTGCCAAAAATAACCCTGATAGACGAACCGGAAGTCGGTCTTCATCCGGAAATGTTACGGCTGTTGGCGGAATTGATGCGCGAAGCATCATGCCGCTCCCAACTCGTGATCGCGACGCATTCCGACCGGCTTGTACGTTTCCTTGCTCCGACGGAACTCCTGGTTTGTGATTACGACGAAACCGGCGGGATGACCGCCATTTGGGCCGATACCCTGGACAATCTGAACGATTGGCTCGCTGAGTACACACTGGATCAATTGTGGAGCAAGGGCGTCCTCGGCGGGCGGTCGTGACGGTCTCGATCGCGATCATCGTCGAAGGTGCGTCGGAAGCAGCGCTGGATCAGTCGTTGCGACGATTTCTGGCCGCCCGCCTGCCGGAGGGTAGACCGCGTATTCGCTTCTATCCCGAAGATGGGCGCATACCAAAAGGCGAGCGGTTGCAACGAGATGTCGATCGGCTGCTCCGGCGGCATGATGCCGTGATCGCCCTGACCGATGTTTATACGGGACCGAGCTCTCGTGAATTCGAGAGCGCTCGGCACGCCCGAGCCAGCATGCGCTCTTGGGTCGGGCCGGAGCCCCGCTTCCATCCCCATGCAGCTCAATATGAATTTGAGGCATGGCTCCTGCCGTATTGGAACGTCATTCAGGATCGTGCTGGCAGCAAGCGGCAGGCCCCTTCCGCAAACCCAGAGAGCGTCAATCACGACCGCCCTCCCTCCATACGTCTTGGTGAGGTGTTTCGCGCGGGTGCCAAGGGACGGACATATTCGAAAACCCGCGACGCAACGGCCATCCTCAAAGACCAAGACCTCACCATCGCCGCAAATGCCTGCCCGGAACTAAAATCCTTCCTCAACACCATTCTCACGCTCTCCGGCGGCGAGCTGCTGTAATCCGGCATGACCGCCGCCCCCATCCATCTTGCCGGTGAACGGTTGATGCTCGATCCCGCTGGCGCGCTGTTCTGGCCGGCCATCGGGATTCTGGTGCTGTCCGATCTGCATCTGGAAAAGGGCACCGCCTTTGCCCGCAAGGGCATGCTGCTGCCACCTTGGGATACGCATGCGACCCTGGACCGGCTTGCCTCCCTGCTGCGCCGGTACAAACCAGCCAGTGTCGTGGCCCTCGGCGATTCGTTCCACGATGCGGGCGGCGCCGCCCGCTTGCCGTCTGGCGAACTGACCCGGCTGAACGCGATGACCCGGGCGCATCGGTTCATCTGGGTGCAGGGCAACCACGATCCAACCCCGCCGGAAGGCGTCGGCGGCGACTGGGTCACCGAGTTTGCCACCGGCCCGATCAGCTTCCGCCACCAGGCGCTGGCTCGATCCGACAGCCCCGAAATCGTCGGCCATCACCACCCCAAAGCCGCCATCCCGACCCGAGGCACCACCGTCAGCCGCCCCTGCTTCGTGACCGCCCCGCACCGCATCATGATGCCGGCGTTCGGCGCCTATACCGGGGGGCTGGATGTCAGCGATCCCGCCATCGCCTCGCTGTTTCCCCGCGGAGGCCGGGTTTTCCTGCTGGGCCGAGACAGACTCTATAGCTTTGCGATGGCGGCATCCCGTCGAGGCGGCTCACCCCTGCATGAAAGCGTTCGACTCGGCTGAGGTCATGGACGCGTCCAGGTAGTCGAACGTGCCGTGGTCCTTCACCTCGCGCGCCGCGGTGACCAGTCCGGTGATGGCCATCCGATACAACGACGTCGCCAGGCTGACCCGCTTCACCCCGGCCTCCGCCAGCGCCGCCACCGTGAACGACTTGCCGCGAATCCCCGCCATGAAATTGAACGGCCGCGACAGAGCCGCACAGACCGCCCGCACCGAGTCCAAATCCGGCAGCCCGGGCGCCATCAGCACATCGGCCCCCGCGGCCTCGAACGCGACCAGACGACGGATCGTGTCGTCGAGGTCGAGATGGTTGCGCACGAAATTCTCGGTCCGCGCCGTCAGCACGAAGCCATGCGCCGACGCCCGCGCCGCCTCGACCGCCGCGGCAATCCGATCCGTGGCATGCGAAAAGTCGAAAATCGGGCGGGACGGATCGCCCGACGCATCCTCAATGGACCCGCCGGCGAGGCCGATCCCAGCGGCAAGGCGGATGGTTTCCGCCGCATCCTCCGGCCGGTCGCCAAACCCCTTCTCCAGATCGGCCGACACCGGCAGGTCGGTGGCGCTCACGATGGCAAGCGCATGATCCAACGCTTCCTGGCGCGTGACCGCCCCGTCCCGGCGTCCCAGCACCCCGGCCGACGCCCCCGACGACGTGGCCAGCGCTGGAAATCCAAGTCCGGTCAGGATGCGCGCCGATCCGGCATCCCAGGCATTGGCGATGACGAACACCTTGGGCGCCGCGTGCAGGGCGCGGAATCGGGCAACCTTGTCGGTCTGGCTGGCTGTCATGGGGGCGATCCTTCCGGGTTCGTGGTGCGATTGGCTCGCATCATGACACCAGGACAGCCCGCTTCGGCAGGTCCAATTCCGCGATGCGTGTAGGGACCGCGCGGGAAGTCATATCAACCGACCTCGCCACCGCCCGATGCACCGCCCCTTTCGGGATTGCCTGACTTGATCCCCCCAACCCACCCTCTGCCACTGCCGAGCAGTTTGCCGGGTCGTGCTCGACAATGACGGTGAGAGGTGCGGTGCACCGGTCAAGTGTCAGGTCGGTCTCAGATCTGGGCGCTTTGCAGGAATTCGATCACTTCCCCATTGGGTCCGGTCACGAAGGCGATGCGCACCTCGACCACCGGGTCCTCGCTCAGGCGCCGAGTCACCGGTTCGATCCGCGCCAGGCCACCCGCCGCGATCGCCCGCGCGAAGGACGCATCGGTGTCGGCCGCGCGCAGGCAGAAATGCAGCAGCGCGCCTTCGGTCCGTTCTTCCTGTGGCAGGCGCTTGCGACCTTCCGACTGGACGGTCGACTCCTGGCCGAAGACCTCGACGAACCGCCCGTCGCCAGCATCGAGGAACGCCGCCCGGTCGATCCGTCCCGGCACCGAGAACGGGAAATGCACCCGAAACCCCAGCCCTTCCGTATAGAACCGGACGGTTTCGTCGAAATCCACCGCGCGGATGGCCACGTGGTGGAAACAATTGCCGGATGTCAGGCTTTGCATACCGCGCTCCGTCCCGATGTCATTCATTTCGAGGCAAGCATGTCCCGCACGCCGCGCAACGCCAGATAATAGCCGGCGACACCGAACCCGGCGACAATGCCCAGGCTGACCTGCGCGGTGTCCGACACCGGGCCGCGCCGCACGGGGTTGCTGATATGCACCTCGATGGTCGGGAATCGGGACTGGCTGATCGCCGCGGTCAGCGCCGGGTAGCCGCGTGAGAACCCGGCCGGGTTGACCAGTGCCGCGTCGAAGCCCTGGTCGTTGGCATCATACAGGCGGTTGACGATCTCACCTTCTATATTGGAATGGAAAATCTCGATCTCGACCCCGAGTTCGGCGGCATAGGCACGGATATGGGCATCGTATTCGGGCAGGGTCATCTTGCCGAAAACTTCGGTCTGGACTTTTCCGCGCATGTTCATGCCGGCGCCGTGAATGATCAGGATTTTCGCCATCTTGGTGTCCTCGCCTGGTTTCCGAGTTTGGGTCCCTATGGGGGATGTTCCTGGGCGGGACGCTACGGCAGGGTCGGAGGCGAGGCAAGGGAGTCGAACTTCCACTGGGGGGGGGACGCTGGCTTCAGGAAGTCCGGCTCAACGCGATATTGGACTGGTGTTTTAGAGGGAAATGGACCCAAGTTGTTATACCAGATTTCGGCTTCGGACTGATCGATCCATCCACTTCGGCCCTACCCATTCATACCAATAACGATAGCGGAATATCCGCCGTCCGACGCAAAGAGGCCCTTGCGCGCCCGGGTCACACCTCTAGGCTGGCCCGGCGCGGCTCCGGTCCAGCTCAGCCGGTCAGGCATGCGGCGCGAGGAACCGTCTCCGCCATTGCCCCGCCCGAGCGGAAAGGAGTCTCCATGCCCGATACCACGCCCGCCACCGATCTACATTTTCTGTCCATCACCGATGCCGCCGCCCTGATCCAGCGACGCCAGCTTTCGCCCGTGGAATTGACCCGCCATTTCCTGGAGCGGACCGCTGCCATCGATCCGCAACTGAATTCCTATCTGCTGGTGACGGCGGATCACGCGATGGAGCAGGCCCGCCAGGCGGAAACCGAGATCATGGCCGGCAACTATCGCGGCCCGATGCATGGCATCCCGTTCGCGCTGAAAGACATCTATTGCACCGCCGGCATTCGCACGACTTGCCATTCCCGCACGCGGGAAAACTACGTGCCGGAATTCGACGCGACCACGGTCTCCAAGCTCTACGCCGGCGGCGCGATCCTGCTGGGCAAGCTGTCCACGCATGAGTTCGCGCATGGCGGCCCGTCCTTCGACCTGCCCTGGCCGGCGGCGCGCAATCCCTGGAACCGCGATCATTTCACGGGAGGTTCATCGAGCGGCTCCGGCGCCGGGGTTGCCGCGGGACTGATGATGGGGTCGCTGGGATCCGATACCGGCGGGTCGATCCGCAACCCGGCGGCCTTGTGCGGGCTGGTAGGTCTAAAGCCGACCTACGGGCTGGTCAGTCGGCGTGGGGTTTACACCAACTCCTTCAGCTACGACCACGCCGGTCCCATGACCTGGACGGTCGAGGATTGCGCCATCATGTTGCAAGCGATCGCCGGCCACGATGCGGGCGATCCGGCCAGCGCGAACCGGCCGGTGCCCGACTATCGGGCCGCTCTGACCGGCGGTGTCAAAGGACTACGGATCGGCGTGCTGCGCCATTTGTATGAAGAAGACGTGGCGATTCACCCGGAAGCCAAAGTCGCGCTGGAAGTCGCGCTCGACGTGCTGCGTGGCCTCGGCGCGGTGCTGGAGGACGCGCGCATCCGGCCCGCCGCCGACTACCACGCGGTCAAGATCACCGGCGCCGAGAGCGAGCTGTTCTCCGTCCACGAACCGGTCCTGCGGGAGCGTCTGAGCGATTTCGGTGAGGACTTCCTGGGGCGGGCCCTGGGCGCGTTGCTGATCTCGGGGCCGGACTATATGCGCGCATCCCGGCAGCGCCGAATGATGATCGCCGAGATGGCGCCGCTCTATGCCAAATACGACGTGCTGATCACAGCCGCCCCCGGACCAGCCGCTCGGCTTGACTCCTGGAGGACGATCAATTTCTGGCAGCGCAATTCGGTGACGACGCCGTTCAACGTCACGGGCGGGCCGGCTTTGGTGCAATGCGTGGGCTTCACCTCGGACGGGCTGCCGCTATCGATGCAGGTGGTCGGGCGACCGTTCGACGACGCCACCGTGCTGCGGGTCGCGCAGGCTTATGAAGCGGCCACGCCCTGGAAGAGCCGACGCCCGGTTTTGGACCCGGACGCGGTGTTCTCGGCCGCGCAACCGCCGGTGCCCGAGCCGGCCAAGGCGGAAATCGGACAGGCGCGCCGGGACGAACTCGCCGGTCGTTGCAAGCGGGCGGGTCTGACCTTGAACGAACGGCATTTCGAACAGTTCTGCGCCACCGCCCCCTATGTGGAGGAGATGACAGGCCATCTGCGGCGGGACCTGACCTTCATGGACGAACCGGCGAGTGTCTTCCAGTTCGGAGGATAGACCCGTCCAAGCCTCAACCACGAAACGACATGGTCAGCGACCGGCCCCGGTTCGGGATTGGCAGGAGGACGGAGCCAGATCCTGGTTGCCATAGGATCGATCGCCAGGACGAGGGCACGTCACCGTCGTCCTGGCGAATCCGATGACGCAGCCCCGATGAGAGCAGCGCTGACCGGTTGGGGCTATTTCCAGCCGGACGCACGCTCGCACGCGCGCATTTCAGTCGGATGGGTCTTTTCCCATTGCGTGATGGAGAGCGTTTCGTTGTCGCTCATCTTCTCATTCATGCAGGTGCAGTATTTCGCGATCACCTCGATACCGACCTTCTCGGCCTGGTTATCCATGACGCATTGCGCGACCCATTTGGCATCATCGGCACCGGCATAGGCGACATTACCGCCCAGGGCCGACGCGGCAACGAGGAACGCGAGAGCAAGTTTCTTCATTGGGACTCTTTCACCGATCAGAAATGGAGCAGAATGCCGAAGGTGTCGACACCCTGAGATCATGCGTGTCATTTATTAACAACACGTAAAGGGATTGCCACACCCGGCGGCCGGGGAGCAAGAATAATATCGATCATTCATCGGAAAATCACAGACACGCGCCTGCCGCGGCCACCTGCCGCGGTGTCGTTACGCGAGATGCCGCTCGCGGGTGTCACGCAGGCATAACACCAATCGGCAGACAGATTGATCCGCCGGCCGTTGCAACCTCGTCATGCCGACATCCACGACTTTCCCAGGTTGCAAGCCCGGGAGTCGTGGCTCGCGGACCGAAGACCGCCATGCCGGTGGGTCCTTGTTTCGGGCCAGTCATACAACTCACGGCGGATTACAAAACCGTTTCTGGCATGGCAGTCACGGAACGCTCAGGCGAGGGCCAGCGGCGTGCCATCCAGTTCCTCGGCCCGATCGACCTTGATCAGCACCGCAAAGCCCTTCTTGTCGGGATCCCGGTCTTTCTCGGGCTGGACCAGGCGGCGCCAGACTTCCTCGTATTCCGGCCCGGTTTTGCAAATGCGCGCGGTGCCATAGAAGCGGGCGATGCCGCCTTTGGGCAGGACGCCGTCGACCCGCAGTTGCGGCTTGCGGAAATAGACCGTCACCTTCGATCCGTCCGAAAGATTGTCGGCGGTGGAGCCCTTCCCACGCTCCCACAACGCCAGATGGGTGTCGTCGAACACCATGGCACTGCCGCGCGGGGTGATCTGCGCAAACCCGTTCGGCAGGACGGAGCCGACCAGGCAGACATGGTCGGGGAAGGCGGTATCGATCGGCTCGTGCAAGATTTTCGGAATGGTTGCCACGGATCGGAACTCCTACAGGGTCAGCAGCGCCTGGGCACAGGCGTCCAGGATCGTATCCTCGTCCAGCCCGTATTCACGGTAAAGGTCGGGGATGTCGCCGCTTTGGCCGAAATGGTCGGGGCCGAGCGGGAAGACGGATTGGGCGCGGACGGCGGCGAGCCAGGAATGGGTGGCGGGATGACCGTCCAGGATGGTGACCAGGGCGGCGTTGCGGGACAGCGGTGCCAGGATCGTCTCGATATGGGACGTGGCGTTGCGATCGCCGGCCCGTCTTGTTCGCAAGCCGGCGAGCCAGCCCGCGTGCAACCGATCTGCCGAGGTGATGGCGAGCAGACCGGCGCCGGGTTCTTCGTCGGCCAGGATGGCGAAGGCGGCTTCAGCTTCCGGCGCCACCGGGCCCTGGTAGGCCAGCGCGATGCGCCCGCCGACCGCGGGCGGCACTACCCAATGGGCGCCGGCGATTACCGCGGCTGGGTCCAATGTGCGGGGCTTCTGCTCCAGGGGGCGGGTCGACAGTCGCAGCCAGACAGCCGACCCATCCGGTTGCTGCATGAAGTGCAGGCAATGGCGTAGCAGGATGGCCAGTTCGTCGACATGGGCGGGCTCGAAGCTGGCCAGCCGGTCGGCGGCCATGCCGATCAGAGGCGTGTTGATGGACTGGTGCTGGCCGCCCTCTGGCGCCAGGGTGATCCCGGACGGCGTGGAAACCAGCAGGAACCGCGCATCCTGGTAGCAAGCATAGATCAGCGCATCGAGGCCTCGGTTGACGAACGGGTCGTACACCGTTCCGATGGGCAGGATGCGTGCTCCGGTCATGGCCGGCGCCAGCCCGGCGGCGCCCAGCAGCAGGAACAGGTTCTGTTCGGCGATTCCAAGCTCGATATGCTGGCCCTTGGGCGACATGCCCCAGCGTTGAGCGCTGGCCAGCTTGGCGTCGCGGAACACGTCGTTGCGGGTGTGGCGGTCGAAAATGCCGCGCCGGTTCACCCAGGGGCCCAGGTTGGTGGACACCGTCACGTCCGGGCTGGTGGTCATGATGTGGGCCGCGAGGTCCTTCAAATCCCCCTGCCCTCGCCCGATTTCCGCCAGGATTTCCCCGAAGCCGCCCTGGGTGGACATTTTCCGTCCAGCGGTTTTCGGCGTCGGTAGCGTGTCCGGCACATGGATCGCCGGGGCCGACAGGGCGCGTCCTTCCGGGGTCAGAGGCGTGCCGAAGGGGCAGTTTCGCAGGAAGTCGCGCAGTTCGGCTTCCGGGACGTCCAGACCCTCGAACAGGTCCCATTCATGGCCGGGGCGGATGCCCATGTCGGAGCGGAACTGCGCCATCTGCTCCTTCGTCATCAGGCCGGCGTGGTTGTCCTTGTGGCCGGCGAACGGCAGCCCCATGCCTTTGATGGTGTAGGCGATGAAGCAGGTGGGTTGGTCACCCTCGGCCGCGGCGGCGCGCATATGCTCGATCATCGTCTCGATGTCGTGCCCGCCCAGATTGGTCATGAGGGCGGCGAGTTCGGCATCGTCCAGTTCGTCGATGATGGCGCGCGCGCGGGACCGGCCGAGATCGGCCAGAAGGGTCTGCCGCCAGGCCGCGCCGCCCTGGAAGGTGAGCGCGGAATAGAGGCTGTTGGGGCAGTCGTCGATCCAGCGGCGCAGTTCCTCGCCGCCTTCCCGCGCGAAGGCGGCTTCCAGCTTGCGGCCGAATTTGATGGTGACGCAGTTCCAGCCCATGTCGCGGAACAGGCCCTCGATGCGGCCGAACAGCCGGTCCGGGACCACGGAATCGAGGCTCTGGCGGTTGTAGTCGATGATCCACCACAGGTTGCGGATGTCGTGCTTCCAGCCTTCGAGCAGCGCTTCGTAGATGTTGCCCTCGTCCAGTTCGGCGTCCCCGGCGATCGCGATGTGCCGCCCGGGCGGGATGTCCTTCCGTCCCAGATCGTGCAGGCGCACATAATCCGCCATCAGCGCGGAGAAACTGGTCATCGCGACGCCAAGGCCGACCGAGCCGGTGGAGAAATCGACCTCCGGCCCATCCTTTACCCTGGACGGATAGGGTTGCACGCCGCCGAATTGGCGCAACCCCGCCATCTTTTCCTGGGTCTGGCGGCCGAACAGATAGTTGATGGCGTGGAATACCGGGCCGGCGTGCGGTTTGACGGCGATGCGGTCCTGCGGCCGCGCGATCTCAAAATACAGCGCCGCCAGGATGGAGATGGAGGATGCGCAGGACGCCTGGTGCCCGCCGACCTTCAGCCCGTCTCGGTTGGGGCGGATATGGTTGGCATTGTGGATCATCCAGGCGGACAGCCACAGCAGCTTGCGCTCAAGCTGCTTCAGGACATGCAGATTGCGCGTGTCCGAGACGGAGGCCGGCGCGATGGTGGTCAGCGGTGCGTTCATGACGGCCTCTTCCCCGGCGGTGCTGGAGGGAACCATAGGGGTATCGGGTTGGTTTGGCACCGGGCAATTGGCACCAGGCAATTGATAGACGGCGGGTCGACCGGCGCTGCCCCGGTGCATACGCTGCCGACAGTGCCATAGTGACCGGCGCTTGGGTTCGACCTCAGCTGCGAGCGCGCAGCCAAGCTCGCAGGGCGCGTATCGGCGGCGATGCGACAAACAGCAGTCTAGTGTTCTGACGCACTTCATTCCCAAGCAGTATGGCCCGCAAGATGAACCACGCCCCAAGCAGAGGGGCTTCGGGATACACATTCCGCCCGAACCGACCATAGCGACACCCATAGATATACAGGCGTTCGGCCCAGGACAGGCGATGCCATTGCGCGCGGATATGTGATCGGATCACGGGCCAGGCAATATCAATATCGATCCTGAATGACTGGTGTGAAATTCCGGTCGGCTGTGTGTGCGTCATCGTCAAGACTTCGTCCACATGTTCCGCAGCCCCTATCAAAGCCACCCGTATTGCGAAATCTTGGTCCTCAACCAAATGCATACCCAACGTGAAACCGCCAACTGCTTCGACCGCCGATCGGCGGACCATCATCACCGAAGGCATCGCGTTGCTATAGGCCAGCATGGTCCTCCACCCATCGGGACCCCTTGGAGGGGCGAACGCGGAAAAAATTCGCTCCCTCAGGGAGTTATCCATTCCGACATTCGATGCATCGCAAGTAACGTACACCACCTCCGGTCTGGTCAACAGAACCTTCACCTGACGGGCCAGTTTTTCGGGCAGGAACTCATCGTCGGCGTCGAGGAAAGCAACGTACTCGCCGCGTGCCCGCGCAATGCCGGCGTTTCGTGCGCCCGCGGCACGCAGATTCCGCTCAAGCTCGACCAGGATCACGTCGCCACGAGCCGCCTGCTCCCGGAGGATCGCGCGGGTGTTGTCGGTGCTCACATCGTCGACGGCAATGATCTCGACGTGCCGGTAGGTCTGCTGCCGTACCGAGTCGATCGCCCGAACAATCGTATCAGAGGCGTTGAAACAGGGGATGACCACGGATACCAACGGCTGCGGCATGAATGAAAGCTCCAACGACGGCTGGCAGGGAGTAGCGGCGGCACGCATGGTCGATCCATAGTGCGGGATTGCCGCTGGTCATGCTCCCGAAGACGAAACCGGGTATTCCGGTTACCCCACGGTGACATCCAGCCAACCGCGCCGATCGAACCGGGCGCGATCAGACAAGCGTAGCAAAACCGTGGTCGTGTCGGATTCCACGATTGCCGGACCGGACACCGTTTGATCCGCTGCCAAAGCCAGGAAATCGAACACCGGGATCTCCGTCCAGCCCCCCAGATGCACGCGTCGATTGCCCTTGGCCTCAACCGGCGCGGCGGTTGCCGACGATGAGGCGGATGGCGCGGCCGGCAGGCGCCCGATCACCGACACCCTTGCGTTGACCAACACGACGTCCTGATCGCGCAACGCGTAGGTGTAAAGCGCCTCATGCGCGCGATGGAACGCCTCGCCGATGTCCTGGGCGAGCGTGGGAGACCCCCAATCCAGGTCGTGCAGCGGCACCGCGATCTCAAACACCTGCTCGCCATAGCGCATGTCGGCGGAGCGCAGCGCCACGACCTGCCCGTCATACCAGGACAGGCGCGCGCGCCCTTCCTTCTCCATATCGGTGAACGAGGCCTTCAAGGCCTCAACCTCGATCCCGTGCAACTGGCCCTGGCCACGGGTCAGTTCCACCCGCAGGTCGGTGTTCAGCATCCCCCAGGCGGACAGGACCGAGGCCGCGACCGGCACCACCACCCGCCCGATCCCCAATTCCGCCGCGACCGAGGCAACATGCAGACCAGCAGCCCCCCCGAACGCCAGCAACGCGAAGCCGCGTGGATCGACTCCCCGCCGCACCGTGGCCACCCGGACGCCGTCGGCCATCCGGGTATTGACCAGGCGATGAATGCCGCCCGCTGCCTCGGCCACACTGACACCAAGCGAATCGGCCAAACGCTGCATCGAAGTCGTCGCCGCCGCGACGTCCAACAACCGCCGCCCACCGAGGAAATTCCCCGGATCCAGATACCCCAACACCAGATTGGCATCCGTCACGGTCGGCATCGTGCCGCCTTGGCCATAGCAGGCCGGCCCCGGATCGGCTCCCGCGCTTTCCGGACCGACCGCCAACAGCCCTGCCCGATCAATCTTCCCGATCGAGCCGCCCCCCGCCCCCAACGTCACAATATCCAAGCTCGGCAGTGCAATCCGCGCGTTCGCCACGGTCTTGCCATCCGACAAGGTCGGCAATCCATCCCGCACCAACGCGATATCGGTGGACGTGCCGCCCATGTCGAACGCGATCAGGTCCTTCGCCACCCCCTCCCGCGCCAGAGCCACCGCTGCCGCGACCCCGCCGGCCGGGCCGGACAGCGCGGTGCCGGCAGCGAGCCTGGTGGCCTCCGCCACCGACGCGACGCCGCCATGCGACAGGATCACCAGCAATTCGCCACGATAGCCTGCCTCTTCCAGGCGCGTGCGAAGACGGCCCAGGTAGTTCTCGATCACCGGGCCGACGGCGGCGTTGGCCACGGTGGTGGAAAACCGCTCGAACTCCTTGATTTGCGGCAGCACGTCCGACGAAGTGGTCACATAGGCATGCTGCAAGCGGGCGCGAACGGCGGCTTCGGCCTGACGTTCATGCTCCGGATTGCGCCAGGCGTGCAGGAAGCAGATCGACACCGCCCGCACGTCTTCCGCCGCTAGTTGTTCGATGGCGGCGTTCAGGGACGCGTGATCCAGGGCGGTTTCGACCGATCCGTCCGGACGCATCCTCTCCCGCACGCCGAGACGCATACGGCGCGGCACCAGAGGCTCCGGCGGGGTCATGCGCATGTTGTAGCGCTCGGGTTTCAGACCTTCCCGCATTTCGATGACGTCGCGATGGCCTTCGGTGGTCAGCAATCCGACCCGGGCGGCCTTGCCTTCCAGCAACGCGTTGGTGGCAACGGTGGTGCCGTGGACGATGCGGGATGTGGCGGTCAGCAAGTCGCGCGCCGTCAGCCCCAGACGTTCCGCGGCCAGGGCGACACCTTCCAGAACGCCGTCGGACTGATCGGCGGGCGTGGTGGCGGCCTTGGCGATGATGGTCCGCCCGTCAGGTCCGGACACCACGACGTCGGTGAACGTGCCGCCAACATCGATGCCGATGGTGTAGCGCGGGTCGGATGGCGGCATGTGGGCAACTCCCTGGTGGTAGGGTGAAGGGTATCGATTGGGGTGCAGTCGGGGAAGGGCGGGGCTTCCGCCCCGGACCCCGACCAGGGCTCTGCCCTGGACCCGCCAAGGGCGACGGCCCTTGGAACCGGAACATTGTCGTTTGAATTCCTGGGGCCTACCGGGACGGTGATAGGTCCGGGTAGGCCCCAGGAA
>CALQHT020000146.1 GCA_943330455.2 Nitrosovibrio sp. Nv4
AGACCAGCACCTGTAATGCCTGCTGCCGCTGAGATTCGGTAAGACCAGCGATCCCGTCAAGCCACGCTTCGAATGCAGTCGCTTCCATGCTGCCCCCCCGCCGGTGGCATCCTAGCCGATTTCAACAAATACCGCTATAAGAGCCTTTCGAATTTGTGAAAATTCTCCGGATTGCCTCCTCAGCACCCTTCAGTCATGTTCCCTGGACATCGATCGTCGATCGAAACGCCACAAAGGGTCGCCAGCATGTTCGTAAAGACGGCAATCGCCGGGTTTCTGGCGTTGTCATTCGGGATCGCGACCGCGTCGGCCACCACATACGATGCCTTTTCCGACTTCTCCACAGCCGGCAATCCCAATGGACCCTGGGGATATGGCTATGGCACACCCGGCACATCCTACACGTCGCTTCCCAACGCAACCGCGAGCTTTTTCGCGGGCGACGATCCGGGCTGGTATCTGTCCGGCCCGTTCAATGCCCCTTTGGCCGTCGCCAACCGGACCGGAGCCGTATTGACGTCGACCACCGTTTCGGTCCCGATCGACACTTTGTTCCTCCATCCGGGCGATGACGACGCGCAGGCCGCGATCGTGCGTTTCACCGCGCCCGAGGCCGGATCCTATGCCTACAACGTCACGTTCGCGCGCGTGGACACGCAGTATGGCGGTGGGACCGGGGTCGGCGTGACCGTCTACGACGCCGACGCTGTGCTGTTCGCGCGATCGCTCATTCCCACGACCTACGGCGCAAGTGTTACAGCGTCGGGTTCGATCGAACTCCTGGCCAACGAGGTGCTGTCGTTCGTGGTTGACCGCAACGGCGGATATTTCTTCGATTCAACCAGCTTCTCCGCCCAGATTACGGTAGCCGAACCCGCATCACTCGCGCTTCTGGCAACCGGCTTGTTGGGGATCCGAATCGCGCGTCGCCGGCGGCGCTGACGCAGCCGGCCGAACCGGAGCGCGCTCCCCGCCCGCCCATCAGCGACGCTCAACCGCGACCGAACAATCGTCGCCAAAGACCCGGAGGGGTTCGGCGGACATGCGTCACATGCGGCGCGTGGGCCGGCGGAGGCAGCGCACTGCCAATCGAATGGCGGGCTCTATCCCCGGCGGCGATGCGACCGCGCTGAAAAGCCAGAACCGCGCGGGCCGTGTCATCCAAGGGATGATCGGCAATCCCCTCGGCACACTGCTCCGCTTCCTCGAACTGGCCGGCCCGCCGCAACACGTCCAGGCGGCGCAGTGCGATCCTGGTGTCGGCCACATTCTCCCACAACGCCGCAACAGTCTGCCGAAGCGTGATCGCAGCGGCATCCGCCCCCGCATCGTCTGCTCCCGCGTCATCCGCGGCCCAAGCGGCCTGCAACAGTGCCTCCGCCTCGCCGAGCCGATCGCCCTGCCCCTGGCACAGCAACGCCCAGCGGCGGAATGGCATTGTGTCCGGACCGCCAGGCTCGGCCAATGTCCGATACGCGGCCGACCGCACGATCGCGCCAACCGTTGCTGGCAATGCGGACAGATCGGGCGCGGCGGCCCCGCAGGATCGGCAAACCGCCACCCATCGTGACAGGGTCGAGCGGGCCGGTTCGCCCGGGCGCATGTCCAGATCGGGCGCCATCTCCGGCTGAGGTGTCTGGAACGGCGGCGGAACCGCCGCTGCGCACACCCCGCAATGCCGCTTCGCCCTGCCTCCGGTCGCGGTTACGGTCACGATCCGATTTCCGCCCGCAGCCCTTCCCGCAAACGCAGCATCGCCCGCTCCATGGTCGCGGCCGACTGAGCGAAGCAAACGCGCAGGCTGCCTTCCCCGGCGGGCCCGAAAGCGATTCCAGGGGCAACCGCAACCCCGTGGCGGGTGACGAGTTTCTTTGCCAGATCGAGACTGTCTGTCAGGCCATCGATCCCGACAAAGGCGTAAAAAGCACCGACCGGCGCCGCATATCTCACACCGTTCAGACCGCTGAGCGCGGTGCCGGCAAGCTCCCGGCCCTTCGCGCAGTGGGCACGGAACCGACCCACCACCTCGGTATCGCCGATCGCGGCGATCCCCGCCTGTTGCGTGAAGGGGGCGACGCCGGAATGGATGGCCTCAACCAGTTCGGCAAACAGATCGCGTGTGCCTTCCGGAACCACCAGCCAGCCCAGCCGCCAACCGGTCATGATCCAGGTCTTGGAAAAGCTGTTGCAGACGATGACCCGATCGTCCGGTCCGGCGACATCCAGCAAGGACGGCGCGGCGGCGGACCCGTCATAGACCAGCCGCGAGTAGACCTCGTCAGAGATCACCCAGGCACCGTGCTTGCGGGCGATGGCCAGGATCGCATGCAGTTCGTCCAGTGATGCCGTCCAGCCGGTTGGATTGTTGGGTGAGTTCAGGATGAACGCTCGCGCCCCCGCCATCATCGCGTCCAGCCGGTTCAGATCCAGCACGAAGGACCCGTCCGCGTTCACCGTCAGATCCAACTCATCGACCTCGGCGCCGCGCAAGCGCACGGCATTGCCCACATTGGGCCAGCCGGGACCATGCAGCACGACCCGGTGGCCGGCCTGAACGGTCGCAGCCAACGCAATCGTCACCGCGGCCATCCCGGAGGCAGTAACCTGGACACGGGATTCCGCCACCGGCCTGGCGTGCAGGTCGGACAGGTAGGCAGCGAGCGCGGAACGCAGCGGCGGGATGCCTCGGACGTCGGGATAACGCGTGTCACCCGCCCGCAGCGCGGCAACGGCCGCCTCTGTTGCCGATCCCGGGCTGGGCTGATCGGACTCGCCAAAACAGAGAAAATCGACATCCGGCGTCGCGAAGGCGATCCGCGCCACCTCCACGATGCGCGATCCGGGAATGCGAACTAGGTCCAATTGCGTCATCTGGGCACCATGGGTCATCGATAAGAGGGCGGGCGCGCGAGAACACGCACAGAATCCCACCCCGGTTTGTGCGCGCCAGAACCATGCCACGCCATGCCATGGTCCATGGACCTGGTTCGGCCGCAAGCCTGCTCAAGGTCCGAGCCATCGACCGATGCCATCGGCCCCCTTGATCACTGGCTAGCTTGAGCGGGCAACCCGCGCTTCGTGGGCGGAGCGGGTTGCCGGATCAAGGCCGGCAAGGACGGTGAGGGGACGCAAGCGGGCAATGGTTCGGGCGGCTGACATTAGCGAGTTTCCGTCCCGCCCGACACCATACCGCACATGATGTGGCCAATTTGCGATCGGGCCGGTTTTGCGGCCCGGGCAGGCTAGGCCAAGCCCCATCCGTCGTGGCATTTTGGGGCCAGAGCGGTTTGAGCCAACACCAAACCACTCCAGCATTTTGTTTTGGCGCCTGATGAACGCCGGTACGGTCCGCTCAACGGGATCGCGCGCTATTGGTCGAAGGGGGAAGCAGACGATGGATAAACTGAAAGTCGAGCAGGCAGCGGCGATCCTGGTGAAGGCACGCCGGACGATGGAACCGCTGTCGGGCCTGCCGGACAAGCTGAAGCCCACCAGCCTCGCCGAGGCTCATGCCATGCAGGACGCGACCAGCCAGGCCCTGGGCAAGCTGATCGCCGGCTTCAAGGCCATGTCCCCGCCCAATGGCGAGCCGAACCGCGGCCTGATCTATGGCGGCACCATCCTGGCCTCCCCCTGCGATCTGCCGGCCGCCACGGTGCCGCAATGCGGCGTCGAAGGAGAGGTCGCATTCATCTTCCGCAAGAGCTTTCCGCCGCGCGAAACCCCTTACACGCGGGAAGAAGTGGCTGCCTCGGTCGAGGCCTGTGCCGTGATCGAGGTCGTGCACAGCCGCTATGCCATGGATGCCCCCGGGGCTGCCAAGGTGACCAACCTGGAAAAGCTCGCCGACAGCATCAGCAACGGCGCGCTCGTCTACGACACGCCGAAGAAGGATTGGCACGGACTCAATCTGGGCGGACTGAAAGTGACCCTGGCAGTGAACGGGCAGACCGTCCTCCAACAAAACGGCGGCCACCCGACCGGCGATCCGCTTGGCGTTGCCACGGTCCTGGTCAACCTTTGGATGGAGCACGGCGGCGTCCGCGCCGGCCAGTTCGTGACCTGCGGGTCATTCACCGGATTGAAATTCCTGAAGCCCGGCGATGTGTGCACCGCCACGTTCGAGGGTCTGGGATCGGCTCGGGTTGAATTCACCG
Source organism: Nitrosovibrio sp. Nv4 (assembly GCA_943330455.2). Taxonomy (GTDB): domain Bacteria; phylum Pseudomonadota; class Alphaproteobacteria; order Acetobacterales; family Acetobacteraceae; genus Rhodopila. The sequence continues at coordinate 4,158 of CALQHT020000146.1, forward strand.
TCTGAATTCGGGGCAGTCCAAGCGAAGAGGATCGTGGGTCAGGTGATGGGGGTCGGGTGGACGAACGCGACTTGCTCCATCATCGGCCCGTATCCCCAGCCACGATCCGACGGCCCCGGCCAACCGGCGGCATGGATCATCGGCCATGCCGAATTCCGGATGGGGGCGCCGCGATGCGGGTTCGGCTCCCTACAAGGCCCATCAGCGACAGCAACGCGGCCGGAGAAGGCGGCTCCGCTGGTCGGTGCCGCCCTATGAATCCATAAGCTTGCGCGCGGCCCGGCTTGACATGGAGGGAGCGAGCGTCCATTTGGACCATTCAGGAGGTCCAAATGGGACAAAAACTTCGGGCGGCTGATAGCACTCTCCCGAAACCACGCCAGTTCGCCGGCTTCGCCGAAGCGCCGCAGGTCAACCCGTTTCATCTGGAACAGGCGATCACCAGCGGTTTGCCGCGAGAGACATTGCGCGACGTGGCGCGATCCATCTGGCCCGATACGGCGGATGCCAACAGGCTGATCCACGCCATCGTGCCGAAATCCAGTCTCGGGCGCCGTGACACCCTCTCGCCGGCGCAGGGCGAACAGACCGAACGGCTGGCTCGCCTGTTCGGCTATGCCACGAACCTGTTCGGTGACATCGAAGACGCGCGCGCCTTCATGCAGAGGCCGCACCCGGAACTCGATGGACGGCGTCCGGTGGATGCCTGCCTGACCGAACTCGGTGGTCGCGCCGTGGAGCGGGTGTTGGATTCGCTGGCTTTCGGGCTACCGGTCTGAATGAGGCCCGCCTGCATGCGGCCCAACTGAATGCGGTTATGGCGGATCGGCAGCGCGCTGTTTCCAGTCTGGAGCAGTGAGGGCGCCCGTCTGAAAGGCGGTCGCTGGAACCGTCCCGGCACGCCGGCGGTCTATGCGGCGACCTCCTATGCCTCCGCCGCGCTGGAAATCCTGGTGCATGCCAATATCGGACGGATGCCACGTGGGTTTCGCTACATCTCCATCGATGTGCCGGATGCGGCTCCGATCGAAACGCTGTCCACCGCCGATGTACCCGGCTGGGACTCGATGCCACCGTCGCGGTCTCGCGATGCCGGCGATGCCTGGCTGCGCGGCCGAACCGGCCTGATCCTGCTGGTACCGTCCACCGTCACCCAGGGGCTGGACCAGAACGCGGTCATCAACCCGCTGCATCCGGACTACGATCGAATAGCGGTCGGAGAGGAAGCGGTCGTGCAATGGGACACCCGCCTCCTGCCACCGTCGCCCGTCAGTCCATGATCAGCCCGCCATCGACGTTGTAGCACTGGCCGGTGATGTTGCGTGCGCCCGCCGAGGCCAGGAACACCGCCATCGCCGCGATATCCTCCGGATCGTTGGCGCGCTTCAGCGGGATCACCTCGGCACGCCGGCGCTCCATTTCCTCCAGGCTCACGCCTTCCTGTTTGGCGCGGGTAGCCAGGTTGTCCTGCGACAGCGCGGTGCGCGTGACGCCAGGGCAGATGGAATTCACATTGATGTTGTGCTTGCCCAACTGCTGCGCGGCGGTCTTGGTCAGGCTGATCACCGCGCCCTTGCTGGCCGCATAGGCGGCGTTGGACGTGCCGGCATAGCCCTTGCCGGCGATCGAGGCGATGTTGATGATCCGACCTTCGCGCTTCGGGATCATTTCCCGCGCCACGCGTTGCAGGCAGAAGAACACGCCCTTTGCGTTGACGCGGTGGATGCGATCCCAGTCCTGCTCGGTCAGGTCCATGATGTCGGCACGCCGGGTGACGCCGGCATTGTTGACCGAGATATCGATCCGGCCGAATGCGGCCATGGTTTCGCGGACGATGCGGTCGATATCCGCGACGTCCCCGACATCGGCCTTCAGGGCGAGCGTGCGGCGCTGGAAGGCACCGACTGCCGCGGCGGTTTCCTCCACGGTTTTGGCGTTGATATCGACGACGACGACATGGGCGCCTGCCTCGGCGAGCGCGACGGCGGTGGCACGTCCGATGCCCTGTCCGGCCCCGGTGACCAGCGCGACTTTGTCTGTGAGTTGCATGTTGGTTCCTCCCGTTGTGAGCATAGCGACCGGCGGTGCGGTTGGCACCCTGGGTGCGGGGCTTTGCCCCGGAACCCCACCAGGGGGCTTTGCCCCCTGGACCCCCACCAAAGGCGCGGCCTTTGGAATGCGATTCTTTGGTGGGTTTGAGGATACGGCCCTACACGGACCTATCACCGTCCGTGTAGGGCCGTATCCTCAAACCCACCAATGTTCCGGTTCCAAGGGCCGTCGCCCTTGGCGGGGTCCAGGGGCAGCGCCCCTAGCGGGGTCTCGGGGCGGAGCCCCGGGCTGGCGAACCAACCAGAACTTGCTAACCTCCCGCCCAACCAGCGAGAGGGAACCATCCAATGTCCGCCACCATGATCGACTACGCCAAGCTCTACAGCGACGGTCTGCCCGACCCCGCCCCGCGCTGGGCCCCGTTCCCGAAATACTACTTCGTCGGTGGCAACAACGACCCCGAGCAGATCCCCATCGAAGGCCTGGTCGACGCGGCCACCTCGGTCCTGCGGCGCGAAGGTTCGAAACTGGCGATCTACAATCTCGGCATGGGACCGCAGGGCTATCCCGGCCTGCGCCAGTTCGTCGCCGACCGCTGCAAGCGCGTGCGCGGCATGAACATCCCGGCCGACGACGTGATGATCGTCACCGGATCCGGCCAGGGCCTGGACATGATCAGCAAGCTGCTGACCAACCCCGGCGACACCGTCCTGTGCGAGGAGTTCTGCTACCAGGGCGCCATGAATCGGTTCCGCAAGCTGGGTGCCAAGCTGGAAGGCATGAAGCTGGACGCTGACGGAATCGTGATCGAGGCGCTCGCCGCCCAACTGGCCGACCTGAAAGCCAAGGGCATCACGCCCAAATTCATCTACACCATCCCGACCATTCAGAATCCCACCGCCTCCATCCTGCCGCTGGATCGTCGCCTGGCCCTGATCAAGCTGGCACGCGAATACAATGTCTGCATCTTCGAGGACGAGTGCTACGCGGACCTGCTGTGGGAAGGCGTCGAAGCGCCCCCGTCGCTCTATGCGTTGGACCCCGGCTGCGTGATCCATCTCGGGTCGTTTTCCAAGTCCCTCGCGCCCGCGTTGCGGCTTGGCTACATCGTCGCGGAATGGGAAATCATGCGCCGCCTGCTGCCGCTGAAGGGTGACAGCGGCACCGGCGCGCTGGATCAGATGATCGTCGCCGAGTATTTCTCGAAGAACTTCGACACCCACATGAACCACCTGAATGGCGTCTTGCACGACAAGCTGAAATGCATGGTCGAGGCGGTGGAACGCGAATTCGGCACCTCCGCCGAATGCTGGGCACCGAAGGGCGGCATCTTCCTCTGGATCAAGCTGCCTGAGAGCGTCGATGTCCGGAAACTGCTGAAGCCCGCGGCCGAGGCGGGGATCATCTTCAACGAAGGCCCCGCCTGGGCGGTCAGCGCGGACAATTCCAGCTCTCATCTGCGGCTTTGCTTCGCCATGCCCAGCAAGCAGGTGATCCAGGATGGCGTAAAAGCCTTCGCGCAGGTTTGCTACGAACAGACAGGCATTCCGGTGCGCAGCGACAACGTCCAGCGTTAACCCCACTCGACTGGAGGGATTCCCATGAGCGCATTGCGAGGCAACGGCGGCCCCCGCTACCGCCACAAGGCCGATGAGTCACTCCCCTACGACACCATCACCGTGGACAAGCTGACCCCCATCATCGGCGCCGAAATCGCCGGCGTCGATCTCTCCCATCCGCTCGGCAACCACCAGATGGAGGAGATTCACCGCGCGTTGGCCGAGAATTCGGTGATCTTCTTCCGCGATCAGGACATGACGCCCGAACAGCATCTGAGCTTCGGCCGCAACTTCGGGGAGCTGCATGTCCACCCGGCGGCGCCGCATGCGCCAGGCCATCCGGAGCTGATGGTGATCCACGCCGACAAGGACAGTCCGCGCGCCAACGGCGAAGGCTGGCACAGCGATGTGTCCTGCGATGCGGAACCGCCGATGGGCAGCATTCTTTACGTCAAAACCTGCCCGCCCAAGGGTGGCGATACGCTGTTTGCCAGCATGTACGCGGCCTATGAGGCGGTTTCCGACCGCATGAAGGCCTATCTGGACGGCCTGACCGCGGTGCATGACGGAGAGGACGTCTACCGCGGCACCTACCAGAACTTCGGCGTGCAGGACAAACCGATCTATCCGCGCGCGGAACATCCGATCGTCCGCACCCACCCGGTCACCGGCAAGAAGGCGCTCTACGTCAATCGCGGCTTTACCAAACGCATCGTCGGACTGCCGCGCGACGAAAGCGGGGCTGTTCTCAACTACCTGTACGACCTCGCCGAGGACCCGCTGTTCCAGTGCCGCTTCCGCTGGCGGGAAAACTCGGTGGCGTTCTGGGACAATCGCTGCGTCCAGCACCGTGCGATGTGGGACTACTGGCCGCACACACGATCAGGCTTCCGCGTGACCGTGGCGGGCGACCGTCCCGTATAGTACTGACCAACCTAACCAATGACCAATGCACGCCCCCTTTCGTCATTGCCGCGCTTGACCCGGCAACCCACGCTTCAACGGCAGGGGGCGGGTTACCGGATCAAGTCCGGCAATGACGGTAAGGGGACGCCAATGGGTCAACGGTCAGGTCGGTTTGTATAACACCGCAACTCCCGCTTGGTCCGTATAGGATGGAACTGGCCTGGTGGCATCGCGTCAGGAGACCCGCATGAAAATCAAGAGAAGCCTCAAACAAATGCTCGATGAGGCCAACGCCGAGATCGAGACTCTGTCGGTGGACGCCGCCATCGCCCTGCATGGCCAGAACGACGTGCTGTTCGTCGATCTGCGCGATCCTCGGGAACTGGACCGGGAAGGTCGGGTGCCAGGCGCGTTCTCCTGCACACGGGGGATGCTGGAAATGTGGATCGACCCGGAAAGCCCCTACCACAAGCCGGTGTTCGCCGAACCCAAGCGCTTCGTGTTCTTCTGCGCCGGGGGCTTGCGGTCGGCCTTGGCGGCAAAGACCGCACAGGACATGGGGTTGGAAAATGTCGCCCATGTCGGGGGCGGTTTCGGCGCCTGGAAAAAAGCCAACGGCCCGACCGAGGCGCCCAAGCCGCGAACCTGATCCCGGCCGACCGGTTTCTGACATAGGCGCGGGCTGTCCAAAGGAGGCCGCCCCGGGAGACGATCTGCACGGCTGACAAAGACCCCAATCGGCACAAGCGCCCGGCCGATCGGGCGCGCCGTCACTCCCTCGCGTCACCCATCGAGAAGGCCGGGACAACCAGCAACTTGGGCGCAACATAGGCCACGGACACCAAGCTGCGCGGTTCGATCGGCGCAGACGCGGGTATTTCGGTCTCCCTGTTCGCCTGACGCAACATCTCCACCGGCAGCCAGACCCTTGTGACCCTCCACTGCGCACTATGCAGTTCCAACTGGACCCGGATGTCCTCTGCCTGCCCTGGGGCGCGCAGATTGACCAGAAATTCCGCCGCCGATTCGAAAAAGGCCCAGCGTAGCCGAACCTCCGGCGCGCCCGGTGCGGTATCGACGGTCGACACAGCCGGCCGAAATGATGCGCTCAGTCCCTCCGCGGACACCCGCCGATCGACGACATTGCTGGCGATGCCGCGCACGAACGACTGCCCGAAGGCCGGCAGAGCACCCGACGCCGCGGCCGCTCCCTGGGGCTCAAACAGAAAATCGCAGATGTCTTCCTTGACCCCGTCCCGCACCTTTGGCCAATGCACCAGGGACCGAAGCGTCGTGGCATCACCCTGCCGCACCGCTTCTCGCAGCCGGTACAGAGTCACATAAGGGTAGGCGGCATATCCAACCAGACCTACCAGAAACACCAACAATAGAGGCCGTATCGCACGCATTCTGCCCGCTCCATGACCGTTCGGACGCCAGGCATGACGCGCGGAAAAAGTGGCTTTTCGCCGGCCACTTCATGCGCTTTCGCCATGATCGTCCTTATGTGGGGCGAGTTTGGCTGGAACCGACTAATATTCGGTAAAGCGCGGGGTCGGTCGCCCCTTCGGTACTGAACAACAGAACGCGACTCGTCTCGGAAAGCTCCAAGGATGCCCGAGCCGCCGGGTCTCCCAGCGCCAACAGGCACCCGGCCAGACCCGCGACACCGGACTCGCCCGAAACGATCCCCAGCCCCGCCAGCAGCCGCATGCAATCCACCGCGGCGTCGTCCGGCACCGCCATGAACGCCGCGGCCGCCCGATCCAGTTCCTGCCATGCCAGCAGGCTTGGCTCCCCGCAGGCAAGCCCCGCCATCAAGGTGTCCAGATCGCCGGGGATGGTCGTCGGCTCCCCCAGTTCCGCGCTCGCCAGCAGACAGGCCGCACGATCGGGTTCGACGACGATCAGGCGCGGCGAGGGTGAGAACCGAGCCCGCATCTGGGCCGACACCGCCGCCGCCACCCCGCCGACCCCACCCTGAATGAACACATGCGTCGGAGGATCCCCCTCCCACTGGTCCGCCGCCTCATCCGCCATCAGGCGGTAGCCCTGCATGATATCCCGCGGCACTTCGGTGTATCCGGGCCAGGCGGTATCGGACACCACGAACCAGCCTTCCGTATCGGCCACGCGGGCGGCCTCCCGCACCGCATCGTCATAGGTTCCCGGCACGCGACGGACCTCCGCGCCGTAGCTGGCGATCGCGTCGATCCGTCCCTGGCTGACAGTTTCGTGCACGAAAATCACGCAGCGGCAGCCAAACCGCCCGGCGCCCCAAGCCACCGCGCGACCGTGGTTGCCATCGGTCGCGCAGGTCACAGTGAGCGCGCCGGTTGCCGCCGCCAGACGGCCCGAGGCCAGATCCGCCGACGTGGCCGCCCGCGTGACGCCAAGGCGCGCCAATTCGTTCGCCAGGACGTTCGCCACGGCATAGGCTCCCCCCAACGCCTTGAAACTGCCCAGACCGAAACGCCCGGATTCGTCCTTCAACCGCATCGCCGCGAGACCGGCATCACGCGCCACTTCGGCCAGGTCCAACAGCGGAGTCGGCCGGTAGCCCTCCCACTGCGTGATCTCCGCCTTGGCGCGCCGGAATCCGGCATGGGGCAGCACGACAACGCCAGGAGTACCCAGGCGGGGATTGGGGAACAGGCTGAACGGATACGGGGCAAGCATCGACAGACGGTGGACCGCATCGAAACGCGGTGCAATCGTGGTCCCGCAACAGGAGGCGATGGATGCGCATTACGATCCTTGGCGGCGGCGGATTTCTCGGGCGCAAGATCGCCAACAGACTGGCGAAAGAAGGCACGTTGGGCGGTCGGCCGGTGACCGCGCTGACCCTGTTCGACCTGGCGGAACCACCGCCCCTCGCCGCGCCGTTTCCTGTCACGACCCTGGCCGGAGACATCGTGCAACTGCCGGAAGGCGCCATCCCGACCGGCACCGACGTCGTGTTCCATCTGGCCGCCGTGGTCAGCGCCCAGGCCGAGGCCGATTACACCCTCGGCCGGCGCGTCAACCTGCGTGGCACCGATGCCGTCATCGACGCCTGCCGCCGTCTGGTGGGCGCCGGCGCCAAGCCGCCCCGCGTGGTGTTCACCAGCTCCGTCGCCAGCTTCAGCGGCACCCAGGCATCCGTCCTGCCCGACGACGCCCGCCAGATCCCCGGCAATTCCTACGGCGCGCAAAAGGCCGCCGCCGAACTGATCCTGGCGGACGCCTCCCGCAAGGGTTTCCTCGATGCCGTCACCATCCGCCTGCCCACCGTGATCGTACGCCCCGGCCGGCCGAACAAGGCCGCCAGTTCCTTCTTCTCCGGCATCATCCGCGAACCCCTGCTGGGTCTGGAAACCGAGCTCCCCGTGCCCGACCACTTCGCCGCCTGGGTATGCAGCCCCAGACGCGCCGCCGACTGGCTGCTGCATGCGGCCGCGATGGACACCGCCCCGCTCGGCTTGGACCGCAGCATCACCCCGCCCGGCATCACCACGACCATCGCCGAACTGCTGGCGGCCCTGGACCAGGTCCGCCCCGGTGCCAGCGCCCTGATCCGCCGCGTGGAAGACAAGGCCATCGCCGATATCGTCGGCACCTGGCCCCCGGCCTTCGAGGCCAAACGCGCGCCCACCCTCGGCTTCGCGCCGCACGAGCCAGTCGTCGACATCATCCGCGCCTTCATTGAGGACGACCTGGACACCACCCGCGTCGACCGCGCCCGCGCCCCATAATCGAAAATTACCAATTTTTCGGACACTGAACGAAATTTTTACCGTATTGCTCCCCAATCGAGCCGGACATCGGTTGCCCGACGTCCGGCTTGGTTGCACAACCAATCTGCTTCCTGTTCCGCTGGACGCCATCGATGTCGGTTTCCCAAGGCGACCCTGCCATCGCGGGTGCGACCGCACCCTTGCCAAAAGGGGGAACCGCGTCCGCGCCATTGGGATCCTCGACCGCGAAACCGCACGCCGAATCATCGAAACGATCCGCCTCGGCCCGCCCCCGCCGGCCCTTAAGCTCCGTCGTGCTGCACGCGCCGCATGTCCTGCGCGCCCTGGTCCGGGCCGACGAAATCTGGCTGGTCTCGCTGGCCGGCGTGATCGGCGGCGTGACCGGCGTGGTCGTCTGGGCCATGACCATGTCCACGCAGCTCATTCATGAGGTGCTGTTCCGGATCGGCCCGCATCAATATCTCAGCGCCATGCCGTCCCTGGACCCGCTGCGAACCGTTGCGGTCCCGATGCTGGGAGGGCTCGCGCTTGGCCTGGTGACCCTGGGCCTGGCACGGCTCTACCGCCGCCGCACCGTCGACCCGATCGAGGCCAACGCATTGTACGGCGGACGCATGTCGGTGTCCGGCAGCCTGGTGGTGGTGGTCCAGACCATCATCTCCAACGGTGTCGGCGCATCGGTCGGCCTGGAAGCCGCCTACACCCAGATCGGCGCGGCGATCGCCTCCCGCTGGGGCCATTCCTTTCGAGTCCGGCGCAACGACCTGCGACTGCTGGTCGGGTGCGGCGCCGCCGCGGCCATCGCCGGAGCCTTCAACGCGCCGCTGACCGGCGCCTTCTACGCGTTCGAACTGGTCATCGGCACCTACACCCTGGCCACCTTCGCCCCGGTCGCCGTCGCCGCGATCGTCTCCATGGCCGTCGCCCGCGGCCTGGGCGGAGCGGCGTTCGAACTGACCATCCCGCCGGAATCGATCGACTCCCTCGACTACATCCCCATCCTCGCCCTCGGCATGCTCTGTGCCCTGCTCGGTATTGCCATCATGCGCGGCGTGACCCTCACCGAGGAACTGTTCCGCAAAAGCGGCGTGCCCGCCTGGTTGAGACCCATGGTCGGTGGCCTGGCGGTCGGCATGCTGGCCCTGATCACCCCGGCAGTCCTGTCATCCGGTCATGGCGCCCTCGGCGTCACCATCCACGCCGATCTGGCCCTGTCCTGGATCCTGCTGCTGCTGGCACTGAAATCCGCGGCCTCCGCGATCTCGATCGGGTCCGGCTTCCGCGGCGGCCTCTTCTTCGCCTCCCTCTTCCTCGGCGCCCTGCTCGGCAAGGGTTTCGCCGCCGGCCTTGCCGTGGTCAGCACCGCCCATGCCGTATCCCCGATGCTCTGCGCCCTGGTGGGCATGAGCGGATTGGCCGTCGCCATCGTCGGCGGCCCGCTGACCATGGGCTTCCTGGCGCTGGAGGCCACCGGCAGCCTGCCCATGACGGTCGCCGTGCTGGCGGCCTGCGCCGTGTCGTCGCTGACGGTACGCCGGACCTTTGGCTACTCCTTCGCGACCTGGCGCTTCCATCTGCGCGGAGAGGTGATCCGCAGCGCCGTCGATATCGGCTGGATGCGCAACCTGACCGTCGGACGGATGATGCGCCGGGAGATGCGCACCGTCCGCGCCGACACGGCTTTGCCGGCGTTCAAGCGCGACTTCGGTCTTGGCACATCCCAGAGGGTGATCGCGCTGGACGCCGACGATCGCTATGCCGGCATCGTGCTGGTGGCCGAGGCACATGCCGATGCCGATGACGACCACAAGATCTCCGACATCCTGCACTACACCGACACCGTCCTGCTGCCGCAAATGACCATCAAGGAGGCAGTGGCGATGTTCGAGAACTCGGAAAGCGATGCGCTGGCCGTGGTGGACGGGCCGCAAACCCGACAGGTGATCGGCGTGCTGACCGAACAGCATGCGCTGCGCCGCTACAGTGAGGAGTTGGACCGGCGACGGCGGGAGTTGTCGGGGGAGTAGCGGGGTAGTCCACTTCGGACTGACGGCCTTGAGCCCCACCGCGGGCCGCTGCTTTTTCTTGACGAACCCCGCTTCGGAAGCGCCTATCTCCAGCGATGTCGGTCTGGATACCTGCCATGGACACGATCACTCTTACCGAGGCCGAGACCAGTCTGTCGCAACTTCTCGACCGGGCTGCACGCGGTGAGGATATCGTGATCGCCAAACCCGGATGCCCCTTGGTGCGTCTGGTACCGCTGGTCAAACGAACCACGCAGCGCCCACTGGGACTGCTGGCAGGTCAGGTCACAGTTGGACCCAACTTTGACGACCCGCTACCCGATGACATCCGCCTGCCATTCGAAGGCGCCCCACCCTGAGGCTCCTGCTCGATACGCATATCCTGATCTGGGCGGTTTCGGCGCCGGACCGCCTGGACGACCCGACACGTCAGGCCATCGCCGATCCGGACAATCCGGTTCTGGTCAGCAGCGCCAGTGCCTGGGAGATCGCCCAGCGGTCGGAGAAAATTCTCCCCCTCCCCTTGCGGGAGGGGGGTGGGGGGAGGGGTTCCCCCGATATCACTGTGCAATCACCCCTCCCCCCGCCCCCTCCCGCAAGGGGAGGGGGAGAGTTTTCTCCGCGCGGCTCCTAATGACGAGGTGTGTTATACCAACCCGCTTAAAGAATCACCCATTCCCGGGTACCAATCGAGGTGATCCTCGCCGGGTCCGAGACGAACCAATTCCAAGCCCTGGCGCAGGCGCGGACAATGTCGTTGTAG
>CALQHT020000147.1 GCA_943330455.2 Nitrosovibrio sp. Nv4
AAGGCTGTGTATGACTGTATTCCTGTGCGGTTCCATGTGATTCGACCCTGTCCCGATTCGCGGTGTTGCGATGGGTTCGAGTCGAATCCATAAATATGGAAAGTACAAGTTATTTAAACCGGACAGCCGTGGGCTCGACCCGGCAACCCACTCCCTGCCTTTGAAGCGTGGGTTGCCGGATCAAGTCCGGCAATGACGAGGGTGGGGAGGGCAATGACGGCGAGCGAACGCTACAGGTCGATCGTTCGGATGGCCGGCATCAGTCGAACCCCTTGAAGATGTTGCTGAACGCGTAATCCTGCTGGTGCAACCCACTGCTGACCGGCGATGCCCAGGGCGAACCCGCCCCGGCGCCGTTGTCGCGGGACACGGACCACATCGACAGCCGCTCCACCTGGTCGTTGCCGCGGGCAAAATCCAGCAGCATTTGCGCATCGGCCAAAGTGAAGACCTCGGTCGCAACGTCGTTAACGCCGATCATCGGAGTAATGCCGACCTTGGACGTCAGGCCGATGAACGCGATCTGCTGGATGGTGTTCAGCGCGGCGCTGATCGCGTTGGCGCCCATCTGCCCGCCATTGTCCACCGCCGGCCCGTAATCCATCGCCATGATGTTGACGACGTCCGGGTTCAGCCCGTCCTGCTTCGCCGCCCTCAGCACGGCCAATCCGTTGGCATCGAGGCCCGTCGGCAGGACCGGCAGGGTCAGCGAAATCTTCAATCCCGGATTGGCGGCCTTCAGCCCGACCAGCGCCTGATCGCGCAGCGCGATGGAGGCAGTGTTGGTAACCGCCCAGCCCTCGATATCGAAATCCAGCGAGGTCACGTGGTAGCGATCGATCACCGACTGGTAGGCGGCTTGCAGGCCCGACGCGCTTTTCGCGGCCAAAGCCGGCTCGGTCCCATTGGCGCCGCCGAACGAAATGATGACGTCCGCCCCCGCCGACCGGATGGTCTGGATCTGCGACTGGATGGAGGTCCCGTTCGGCAGCCCGTCGTTCTGGATCGTGCCCGACCCGCCCCAGCCCACATGCCCGCCTCCGGAATCGAGCACGAACGCCAGGGTAAAATGCTTGATCCCGGACGCAGCCTGGATCCCGGCCAGTGCCTGCGATGTGTAGAGACTCATGTCGATATAGGGGGCGAACACGGTGTCGCGCGTCGGATCGGGATCGCCACCCGGACGCGTCGTGACGGCAAGCGGTGTGCTCGCCGCCGACTCGCCCACCGCGTTGCGAGCGGAGACGGTGAAGTCGTAGGCGGTGGCCGGGTTCAGGCCGGAGACTGAGAAGCTGGTAGAGGCGGTCGTGCCAACCGTCTGCCCGTTGGCGCGCACCGTATATTGCGTGGCACCGCCGGTCGGGGCCTGCCAGGTCAGCACGGTGCTGGTGCTGGAAGTCCCAAACGCGGCAAGCGATTTCGGAACCCCGGGCGCGGTGGGGGAGGGGGCGCCTCCGATCGCCGTCCACGGCTTGCCGCTGCCGGATGGGCCGCTGTTGGTCGTGGGGTCGTTGCCCTGGGTCCACCAATTCGCCCGGTAGACCACGCCGTTCACCGTCGCTGTCATGCCCGCCATATAGACGGACCCGACCACCCAGGCCGGTGCCGGTGGAGGCGGCGGTGGCGGCGCGCCCGCCGCGGTGGTGACGGACAGCGCGGCGGACGGCGCGGAACTGCCGCCCGCCGACTTCGCCACCACGGTGAAGCTGTATGCCGTCTTTGCCGTCAGGCCGGAGACGGCAAAGCGCGTTTCGGTGGTCGAGCCCACCAACTGGCCGTTGCGATAGACCTGGTAGCCACTGACCGCACCGCCGCCTGGCACGCTGGAATCCTGCCAGCGCAGAGTGGTGCCGGTTTCTGTCGTCGCCTCCGCCAGTAATCCTCCTGGCGTGGTCGGCAGGGAGGGTGGGGGAGGCGGCGAACCGGACACAAGGGTCCATGGCTGGCCGCTGCCGGTCGGGCCGCTATGGCTGAGCGGGTCGCTGCCCTGCGTCCACCAATTGGCGCGATAGGTCGCATCCCCGACGACGACCGTCATACCCGCCGTATAGATCGACGACGTCCCCCAGGTGGTCGGCGTGGTGCTGGGCGGAGGTGGCGTGGGCGTGCCTGCCCCGACCGGTGCCCATAGCGCCGGCGCCGCGACTGGGTTCCAGGCCGGCTGCGCCATCGCCGCCTGCAACGCGCGATACGTCACGCCCTTGTAGGATACGAGGTCGCCGACCGCGTATCCCTTGCTGGCGCTCCAGTCGGCGACGGTTGCTTTTGCCTTCGGTGCTACGGCCATGACGTTCGATCTCCCGCGGTCGAGCGACCCAGCCACAGGAGAAGAACCGGGATCAAGACACCAACGGCGATTCGTTACAGTCGGTCACACGTTGCGGGCGGTCGATGCCCTGGCGTGGCCGGCGTAACATGTCGTCCCGGTCGGCCACATGCGGATATGTCCGCGTTACGCGGCGGACCGAGCGTCCTCCTGGATCATGTCCGACGCTTTTTCGGCGATCATGATGGTCGGCGCATTGGTGTTGCCGGCGATGATCATCGGCATCACCGAGGCATCCACCACCCGCAGCCCCGGCACCCCATGCACGCGCAGGCGGGGGTCCACCACCGCCATCGGGCCGTGCCCCATCCCGCAACTGCCGACCGGGTGCAGGTTGGAGACCCCTCGGCGGCGCGTGTCCTCGATCAGTTCTTCGTCGGTGCGGATCGAAATGCCGGGGGCGGTTTCCTCGACGATCAGCTTCTGCAAGGCCTGCTGGCGCACGATGTTGCGCGCGATGCGCACGCCCTTGATCATCACCTGCATGTCGTAGTCGGACTTGATGAAATTGAAATGAATGGCCGGCGGGGCCAGCGGGTCCGGGCTTTTCAGGCGCACCGTGCCGCGCCCGTCCGGTCGCAGATGCACCGGGCTGATCGAAATCCCCGGGAACGGATGAGAGATGATGCCGTTGCGGTTGCGGTCCACCGTGCTCCAGGCCGAGATGTTCATCTGCAAATCCGGTCGTTCCAGCGAAGGATCGCTGCGCACCATCGCGCCCACATACAGACCGTTGCCCGACATCGGGCCGGACCGGAAGAACACATACCGCGCGCCCGAGATCAGCCGGTGCGTCAGGCTGTAATGCAGCGCGTTCAACGACAGGTTCTTGGAAATCCGGTAGGTGCAGAATGTGTTGAAATGGTCCTGCAGGTTCGACCCGACGCCCGGAATGTCCTTCACGATTGGGATTCCCATGTCCTGCAAGTGTTCTGCCGGCCCCAGCCCGGACAGTTGCAGCAAATGCGGCGATCCGTAGGCGCCGCCGGAGACGATGACCTCTCGTCCGGCGCGGGCGATTTCCCGGCCTTTCGGGGTCTGGAATTCCACGCCGACGGCGCGTCCGTTCTCGATCAGTACCTTGGTGGCATGGGCGCGGGTCTTGATGACCAGGTTGGAGCGCTTTTTCGCCTCGGTCAGATAGGCGGCGGCGGTGGACCAGCGGCGCTTGTCCTTGGTCGTGGTCTGGTAGTAGCCGCAGCCTTCCTGGGTCGCGCCGTTGAAGTCCTCGTTATAGGGGATGCCGGCCTGCTTGCAGGCTTCGACCAGGGCTTCGGCGATTTCCCATTTGTAGGGCTGGTTGGATACGCGCAACGGCCCGCCCGTGCCGTGGAATTCGCTGGCGCCACGCTCGTTGTCCTCGGCCTTGCGGAAATAGGGGAGGACGGAGGCATAGTCCCAGCCTTCGTTGCCCATCTGGCGCCATTGGTCGTAGTCGGCGGCGGTACCGCGCATGTAGATCATGCCGTTGATGGAGCTTGTGCCGCCCAGCACCTTGCCGCGCGGTTGGTACATGGTGCGGTTGTTCAGTTGTTCTTCCGGCTCGCTTTCGAACATCCAGTTGACGCGGGGATCGACGAAGGTCTTGGCATAGCCGATGGGGACGTGGATCCAGAAGCTGCGGTCCTCGCCGCCGGCTTCCAGCAACAGCACGCGATAGCGGCCGGATTCGGTCAGGCGCGCGGCCAGGACGCAGCCGGAGGAGCCGGCGCCGGTGACGATGAAATCATAGGTGTCGGCTTCGGTCGCCATGGTCGAGTCCCTTGAGTGTGACAGGAGCGGGGCTCCGCCCCGAGACCCCGCGAGGGGCTCTGCCCCTCGACCCCGCCAAAGGCGACGGCCTTTGGAATGCGATTCTGTTGGTGCCTTGTAGGATGGCGCCCTACACGGACGGTGATAGGCCCGTCCAGGGCGCCATCCTACAAGGCACCCATGTTCCGGTTCCAAGGGCCGTCGCCCTTGGTGGGGGTCCAGGGGGCAAAGCCCCCTGGTGAGTTCAGTGCAAAGCCCTGACCTTCGCTAAACCGTCTCCGGCACGCGCTGCTTGCGCGCCTCCAGCGCCCTCTCCGCCGCCTCCCGGCGAGCATCGAACTTCGCCAGGCGCCGATGGGGGTTCATATGCACCTGATTATCCGGCTCGCCAGGGTTCTTCTGCGAGCCGGCCCAGCCATGCGCGGCGATATCGAAGATGATCCCGGACATATCGGTATGCTTGATCTCATACCCATCCGGATTGGTCGGATCGCCCATGATCCACTTCGCACCCGCCGCGCGGACATCGGCGCCCGCCGCGATCACGTCGTCGACCCAGAACCCGATATGGTGCAGCCCGACGAAATCCGCGCCGGTGCCCTGAGCGGCCTCATCCGACTTGAACTTCAACAGCGCCAGATTGACCACGCCATCGGTCAGGAACAGTCCCTCGGCGAGCTCCCCGTCAATCTCCGCCACTTCTTCCAGTCCCAGCGCGTCCTTGTAGAACGCGGCGGTCTCCCACGGGTCGGCAACACTCATGGCAACGTGGCGAATACGGCCTTTGGTTTTCGCGGTCATGGCTTGAACTCCCTTGGTGTTAAGAGACAAAAGCACGGCATTCAGTGTCTCGCCGTCCAGAAACTCGGCTGATCGGGTTTGAGCGTTGCCTGATTAGGACCGCAACGCTTGGATCATGCTCAGGCTGGCGGCCAGTCATCATTACGGATTGCGAGGTGTGGGCACAACGTCGCGTGGTGTTGTGTCGGCTGGCGGTGACGGCGGGAGGTTATTGATGATGATCGTCGGCGGCGGCGGACTACGCACCAGAAAATTACCGATCGCTACCCCAGCGCCGACCGCCGCCGCCAAAGCCAGAATGGCTTGCAGGACAAACTTGCGGGTCTCCCAGGTCATCTCTTTGCGCATCTTCTCGATGTTGATCGTCATCTGATCCATCCGAAGTTGGCGTTCCGATTCGTCGTCAGTCACGCATATCACCGCGCGCTCCCGCCCAGGCTACAAGGATATTGTCCCGTCGCGGCAGGGTGCGACCTTATCACGTATGAGAGGCCGCATCCATCGGACATCCACAGACCCCCTCTACTCCGCCGCCATCGCCTTCTTCGGCGGCGTCTGGATCACCGGCGCCAGTTCATGCGCTTCGAACGACACCACCCGTCGCTCATTCGACACCCCACCGTAAGCCGTGCTGCGCTGCACCGCCACGCGGCCGATAGACGAAATTAACCCCTCCATCGCCTCCGGCGGAAACTCCTGTCCATGCTGAGTCCCAGCCGCTCGGCTGATACTCTCGTTCATCAGAGTGCCACCCATATCGTTCGCCCCCGCGTTCAACGCGGCGGCGGCGCCCTCCGGCCCCATCTTCACCCAGGACGTCTGAATGTTCGGGATCAGCGGATGCAGCGCCAGTCGCGCCACCGCATGCATCAGCACCGCCTCCCGGAACGTCGGACCCTTCCGAGCCATACCCCGTAGATACATCGGCGCTTCCATATGCACGAAGGGCAGAGGCACGAACTCGGTAAAGCCGCCGGTTTCCGCCTGCAAATCACGCAGCACCAGAAGATGTCGAGCCCAGTTCAGCGGCCCCTCCACATGTCCATACATAATGGTGGACGTGGTTCGTAGCCCGAGCTCGTGGGATGATCGGATCGCATGCACCCATTCGGCCGTGTTGATCTTGTCCGGGCAGATAATGGCACGGATCTCATCATCCAGGATCTCCGCCGCCGTGCCTGGCAAGGTGCCGAGGCCGGCGGCCTTCAGATCGCCCAGGAACGCCGGCACCGATTTGCCCAATGTCGCCGCGCCCTGCGTGACTTCCAAAGGCGAGAAAGCATGGATATGCATCCCCGGCACGGCTTCCTTGATCGCCTCGCAGATTCTTACATAGGTGGCGCCGGTGTAGTCAGGGTGGATGCCGCCTTGCAGGCAGACCTCGGTGGCGCCGCGATCCCAGGCTTCCACGGACCGGCGGACGATCTCTCCCATATCCAGGTCATACGGCGTGCCGCGCAACGCTTCATGCGTCTTGCCCTTGGAGAAGGCGCAGAACGTGCAGCGATAGTAGCAGATATTGGTGTAGTTGATATTCCGATTGACGACGTAACGAATGACCTCGCCGCTCACCGCTCGGCGCAACTCATCGGCGACGGTCAGCACCCGGTCGTAGTCAATGTCACGAGCCGCGAACAGGCGGATGATTTCGGCCTCAGCCAACCGCTTGCCGGCGGTCGCTTTGGTCAGGATCGCCTCGATCGCCGGATCGACTGTGTCCAGCAGAGCAGGGATCGGCTTTGGCACCGTGGTCTCCCCAGGGGACCAGTCATCCGCCCGCGCCCAACCTTCCGCATCGACCGACTGGCGCACCCGGGTCGCCACCTTGGGCACCATCCAGCGCGTCGGTTCCGCCACCCAGGCCGGATAGACCGGCAGCCGAGGCACCAGGATCTTGCCCATCTCCGCCGTCTTGAGCGCCAGGTCATCCAGTTCCGGCCAGGGCGCTTCCGGGTTTACATGGTCCGGCGTCACCGGTGACACGCCGCCCCAATCGTCGATGCCGGCGTTGATCAGCATCTGGTACACGCCCGGCGACAGATTGGGCGGCGCCTGCACATGCACGTCCGCCGGCAGGATCAGGCGGGCAACGGCGATGGTCCAACACAGGTCGTTCAGATCGGGCTCATCCGCGCCGGACGCCTTGGTCAGCGGCTTGGCGCGGAAATTCTGCACGATCACTTCCTGGATGTGACCGTAGCGTTCATGCAGATCGCGGATGGCGATCAGGGACTCGATGCGGTCCTCCCGCGTCTCCCCGATGCCGATCAGGATGCCAGTGGTGAAGGGCACGGCGAGTTCGCCGGCCAGACGCAACGTCTCCAGCCGCACGGCCGGGTCCTTGTCGGGGGAGCCGTAATGCACGCCGCCCGGCTCACACAACTTTGTACTCGTGGATTCCAGCATCACACCTTGGCTGGCCGAGACCTCGCGGAGCGCCGCGAGCTCCTCGCGCGTCATCACGCCGGGATTGGCATGCGGGATCAGGCTGGTCTCTTTCAGCACCGCCGCGCACATCGCCGCCAGGTAGGAAATCGTGGTTTCGTGCCCGAGTTCGGCCAAAGCCTCCCGCGCCGCGCGGTAACGCAATTCCGGCTTATCGCCGAGGGTGAACAGCGCCTCCGTGCAGCCGGCCGCTTCCCCGGCGCGCGCGATCGCCAGCACTTCGTCCTTCGACAGGAACACGGGTTTGCCGGGTTTGGGCGTCTCCGCGAAGGTGCAGTAGTGACAGACATCCCGACATAATTTGGTCAGCGGGATGAACACTTTCCGCGAGTAGGACACCACCCGCCCATAGGTCGCGTCGCGTTTTTCGGCGGCCGCCCGCATGAGGTCGTCCAGGGGCGCGGTCCGTAGCCAAATGAGATCGGTCATCATGCCTTCCGTATCACGTCCTCGGCGAAGCGTTGTTGCAGGTCGAGCGTCTGCTCGATCGTGGGCCGTTGCAGGTACAAGATGCAATGGTCGACTCCGATCGCCTTCATCGCCGCCACATCCTCCAGCATATCATCTCCCGAGCCGGTGAACATCTGCCGTCCACCATCCGGGCCCGGGCGGGCCTTCCAGGAGGGCGGCATGAACCAGACATAGGCGATTTCGATGGAGTTGGGGTCGCGCCCGACTTTTTCCACCGCCCGATGCATCCGCTCGACCCCGGCTTTCAGCTTGTCGGGCGTATTGAGCATCACCTGGGCGTTGTTCGAAACCGGATACCAGGCATCCCCATGTTCTGCCACCCGCCGCAGGGAGCGCGGACTTTCGCCGCCGACCCAGATCGGGATCGGCTGGGAGACCGGTTTCGGCTCGAACACCACATTGTCGAAATTGGCGTATTTCCCGGCCATGGCAGGCCGGTCCTGGGTCCACAGCGTCTTCCATGCCTGGATATACTCGTCCGTCACCGCGCCGCGTTCGGCAAACGGGGGCGTGCCGAGGGCGGCGAATTCCTCCGGCATCCAGCCGGCGCCGACGCCAGCGATAATGCGCCCGCCGGACAAGACATCGGCGGTGGCGAACAGTTTGGCGGTCAACACCGGCTGGCGGTGCGGCACCACGATGACCGAGGTCAGCAGCCTGATCCGTTGCGTGCACCCCGCGAGGAACGCCAGCACGGCCAAGGTGTCCATGCATTCCCCGGTCGGCGCGCCTGGCCAGATGCCGTCGGCGGTGTAGGGGTAGCGGACGGCGGTGGTGACCGGGGCGACGACATGGTCGGCCACGCCCAGGATGGCGTAGCCTTGCGCCTCGGCCCGTGTGGCGAGGGCCATCACGTTGTCCCGCGTCGTCATGCAGCCGCGCGTGCCGATATGGATGCCGAAGTCCACCGCGGCCCTCCCCGTTTCGATGTTCGCTCCATCGTGTGCTATCCAGCCGGCGAGTGCAATTCACACGGGAGGAACCACCATGCAGTTCGGTTGCAGCGCGCCCAGCAGCGGGCCTTTGATCGGCCCCGACAATCTCGTTCGGATCTCCACGGAAGCCGAACAGCTTGGCTATGATTATGTGACGGTGAGCGATCATGTGATGATCCCGACGTCGATCGCGTCCCGGTATCCCTATTCCGACTCCGGCGAATTCCCGTCTGGCGCGGCGGCCGATCGGTTGGAGCAGTTGACCGCGGCCACTTTCATCGCGGCGTCCACGTCGAAGCTGCGGATCGTGACCTCCGTCATGGTGGTGCCGCATCGCCCGGCCGTCCTGACCGCGAAAATCCTGGCGACCTTGGATTTCCTATCCAAGGGCCGCATCACGCTCGGCATCGGCGCCGGCTGGTGCGAGGAGGAGTTCCTGGCCATCGGCGCGCCTCCGTTCGCGGAACGCGGCGCGGTGACCGACGAATGGATGATGGTCTGCAAGGAGCTGTGGGAGTCGGATACGCCGGCCTTCAACGGCAAATACGTGCAGTTCAAGGACGTGCTGTTCCCGCCAAAGCCGGTGCAGCAGCCGATCCCGATCTGGGTGGGCGGGGAGAGCGGACCGGCGATGCGCCGCACCGCTAAGTACGGAGACGCCTGGTATCCGATCGGCACCAATCCCGCGTTCCCGATGGATACGCTGTCTCGGTTCAAGGCTGGCGTGGCCAAGCTGCGTGTCCTGACCGAGAAGGCCGGGCGTGACCCGAAGGCGGTGACGGTGGCGTATCGGGTGTCGTCCAACCCGTCGGCTCAGCCCAAGGGCATGGTCGATGGGGAACGGAAGCTGTTCACCGGATCGGCCGAGGATTGGATCGGCGATATCAAGGCGTTGCAGGAGGCCGGGGTTACGGCGTTCGACGCCGGGTTGTTCGGGGCGAGCTTGCAGGCGACTTTGGACAATATGGAGAAGTTCCGGGATGAGGTTGTTGCCAAGGTCCGGTGAGGTCTGACGCATTTGGTTGGCTGGCCCGGGCGATCGGGCCAGCCGGCGGGTTGGGTTTGGCCGCCTCACGGTGACCTCATGGCGTCTTGGCGCGGTTCGGCTCTGGGTAATGCCCATTAGCTCCCACGGCGCATGTTGGTCATGGCCTGGGTATGGCTTCTGCGGGCATGGGTTTTCCTGTGCGGGCAGTAGTCCCTTGGTGCGGCTGTTGCCTGATTTATGCACCGGAAAGATTGCGTGATTTCAAGGTTTCGGATTAGGTGCGGAATTCTTAATTTATAGGTAACTGCCCAGGTACCCCGCTGGCGTGCCCAGGTAGGCACTGCGAATGAGGTCTGTGGGCACGCTGAGGGCCATTGATCGGGCATTTTCGGTACCAACACGTCCACAGACCTCATTCGCTGGGCCTACCTGGGCAGTTACATTTATAGCTCTTATCGCGTTATTGGTTGGGCGCGGACGGCTTCCGTTTGCATGGGGACCATGTCCGCTGGCGGCGCTGGTCCGCCATCCCCTTCTTCGTGCCCTTCGTGTATTCGTGGTGGAGAATCGCGGAGCCGCGGTTCGTCTTGGCCCTACCCAATGGCGCTCTCCCGGACAGTAAGCTGTCCCCGGTTGCCTCCGCAGTTTTTCACCACGAAGACACGAAGGGCACGAAGAAGCGAGGTTGCGGACATGCCGCCGACGAACATCATCGGACCGAGGGCGAAAGCCGGGCGCCCAACAGGTAACGCCATAAACGCCTAGTTTATACAACAAACTGAGTGTAGGAAACGGCGCAGTCTCGTTTTTCTGCCAAGGGCATACGGGCAAAGAGGCTTCGACGAGACCATCTGTCATCCGAAATTGGGGTCACCGCACGATTTTGAACAAATCGTCCGGCGCCCCTTTTCCGCGGCATTGCAAGCGTTCTGGTCGATTACAAAGAACTTCAGTAACTGCCCAGGTAGGCCCAGCGAATGAGGTCTGTGGACGTGTTGGTACCAAAAATGCCCGATCAATGGCCTTCAGCGTGCCCACAGACCTCATTCGCAGTGCCTACCTGGGCACGCCAGCGGGGTACCTGGGCAGTTACGAACTTCAGAGATTTGTCTCAACATAGCCGCCAGCCGCGTCGGCACGCACGTCCAGTCCCAGCATCATTTTGGCACCGCCCAGGAGACCCAATTCGCTTGTCGACCAGATGGACGCGCCACTCAACTTCATGCGCATCATCAACAGGTTCGGATCGTCCTTGCCGCCGGGAAACCAGGCCGCCACCATGTTGGACCATTGGCTGTCCAGCCGGGAGCGGTCGGTTTCCTGACTGAGAGTTCCATGAAAACGCGCGAAAACCTGGTGGCCTTTACTGGAAAATGTCGCCGTGGCGGGGCCCATGACAGCGAAACGGTTGGTTCGCCAGGTGAAGAACCAAATTTCATGGTTGGCGGTGCGGTCAAGCTGCGCTGTCATCGGCGCCGCACTGTCTGTGTCAGCGTCGAGCTGAAGCATGACAAATGGAGAATCTTCCATTGCATGCCAAAATTGCTTACGCAGTTCGACGGGATTTCCCTGGAAGTTATTCATGACCTGTCCTTCTGTTTGGTGGCGGCGTCGTGTGCCCAACAAATTTCGGTCCGCTATCGGCAAAAGTCTCGCTGCTCCGGGCAATTGATGGGACAGGCAGGTCAGATACGGGCAAGCCACCGGCGCGCGTCCGGAAAATCGGCTCTCCAGAAACGAACAGCCTTCATGTCCCTTATGAGCATGGAGATGAGCGCTTCGAATCGTACCGGCGGGGCGCTTGCACGCTCCGCCGGGTGGATGTCTCGTTGCGATCTCTCGCCGGAAAACGAGCCTCAGGTGTTCTTGTGGCTCTGCGCGCCAGCTTTGACGTGCTGCTCGTGCGTGCCGCCTTGGCCGCCGGGGTGGTGAGCAGCCCCCACATCCATCTTGTCAGCGGCAGCCGGCGCTTTCTTATGGCTCTGCTCGCCTGCCTTCACATGCTGTTCATGCGTGCCACCCTGACTGCCGTGGGCCGGCTCGTGCTGCCCATCTTTAGAAGGGGAAGCTGCTGGCGCATTCTTGTGGCTTTGCTGACCAGCTCGCACGTGATCTTCGTGAGTGCCATCAGTGACCGGATTTTTTGTCAAGGTGTTGCTCCATTTTGTTTGTGCCCCCCCACTTCGGGACGGTCACGCTCAGCAAACAGCGCCACACTAAGTCGGCAGTGAAGAATCGGAAAATACTCAGACGGAATTTCAGATAAACTGCCAAGGCCCCAGCGCATGTGATCGTCATCGATCGTTCGGTCTGGATCGCGCCGCTGCGTGGCCTTGTCAGGCCCGCGGCGCTCACGCGTCGCGCGATTGTCCAGGACCATGATGACCGGAACCTGGTCGGCGACCTGATCCTGCGGGAGGCGCTGCAGGGCGCGCGATGAAGCGCACGCCGAGCGGATCGCGCGGAATTTGAGGCGCTATCCGATCGCGCCAATACTCGACGAGACCATCGCGGTTCAGGCAGCCCGGAACTATCAGCTGTTGCGTGCGCGCGGCATCACGATCCGCAAAACAATCGACACAATCATCGCCACTTTCTGCTCGGCCAGAGGTAAATCGTTTCTGTATAATAATAGGAACTCCGGTCCGATATCGGCGCAAATCGACCTGCGGATCGTTCCAGTCCGAGATGAACCGATCAAGGGCAGCATACAGTCATGACTTGGTCATTCTGATTGGTCCTGCATCACGACACGACCACCCGAGCGGTCGCCTGCGCCGTCGCGCCCCGCTCATCCTGCCAGACGAACTCGAAATCGCTGGTGCGCGTGATACGGGCGAAGAACACATGATACGGGTTGGCGGAACTCCCATTGCGCAGATCGGCAACGAACAGCGTCTCTCCGTTCATGCGCACCAGTAGCCGGTGCAGCATGTCACGCGGCCGAACCGATCCGGCCTCGTGACGCAATCCGGTTTCCATCGGATGCTCGATCAGGGTGCGGATTTCGATCACCTCCCCGGCCTTGGCCGAACGAGGGATGCGGATGCGTGGCTGCACCGCCAGGCGGCTCATGCCAAGTGGCTCATGACAAGCAGCCGCCCTGCACGACCCGCGTTTCTGCCATCGCGCGCCAGACGACACCGTTGGACAGGACGGCCAGTACCACGATCGCCTGGTCCTCGGCCAAGCGAATGCGTGTCTGCACCTCGGCTTTTCCCATGGCCGCAGTCAGGTGGAACGATGCGATCCCGGGTGTCGGGTTGCGCGTCGCGAACACATGGATCGCGGTCACATGGTCCGCCACGGTCATCGGGCTTTCGACCGAGACGGTCAGCGGCACCTGACCGCCATTTTCGGCGACGGCGGGCAACCGCACCAAGATCGGGCCATCCACCGGCCGGACACCCCCGATTTCGGCCCGGATCGCCGCGTCGAGCGAAGGATCGTCCGCCGCCGAACCAGGAACCGGAGCCCACGCCAGAAGCGCCAACCCACCCAAGGCAACCCGTCGTGTCGGTTTCAGGAGAACATATCCTTCGTGATGCTGGAGTACCAGGCGTCGGCATACAGCGCCTCCAATCGCCGCTGCTCGGGCAGATCGCCGCGCGGGGACACGCCTCCGGAGTTCGGCACTTCCACGATCCCCTTGTCGGTGGCCCGATACACGCCGACGACCGAGATCCCATACTCGTCGCCCACATGGCTGTAGCACGTATTGAAATACACCCCCTCGGGTGGGGCTTCGTTGCGCAGGCTGGCAACGGCGCAGGCGACGGCGTGCTTGGAGGTATTGGACGCGATATAGCCGGATTTCGGCATTGGGGTGCCGTTGTTGGCGTCACCCACCACGTAGATACCGGGGACCGACTTCGCCTCGAACGTCGCGGGGTTGACCGGAACCCAGCCGGACTGGTCGGTCAGCCCGAACTCGAAGGCGATGCGCGCCGCGGACTGCGGTGGCACGACATTGGCGACATCGACCTTATGGCGGGTGCCAAATTCCGTAACGAACGTCATTTCGGCGGCATCGACGCGCACGACCTTGCCGTCCTTGTTGGATGGCACCCACTCGATCATGTCGCCATACAGCGCCTTCCAGCCGTCCAGGAACAAGCCCTGCTTGCTGAAGGCCTCCTTGGCATCCAGTGCCAAAATCTTCGACTTTGGCTTGTTCTTCTTCAGATAGGACGCGACCATGCTGATCCGCTCATACGGACCAGGCGGGCAGCGGAACGGATTGGCCGGCAGCGCGAAGCCCACCGTGCCGCCGTCTGGCATCGCTTCCAACTGCCGCCGCAACAGCGCCAGTTGGGACCCGTCGCCCGGGATCCAGGCATGTGGCACGAGTTGGGACGCCGCCTCGTCATAGCCTTCCAGCGCGCCCCATTTGATGGCGATACCGGGCGAAACGATCAGCCGGTCATAGGCAACGGTCTGGCCGCCGGCCAGGCGCACGGTCTTGGCCACGGGGTCGATGCCCGCGGCCATGTCGTGGACGATTTTCACGCCGTGCGCCCGCAGACCGTCATAGCCGTGGGTGATCTGGTCGGGCATGCGCATCCCGGCCAGCACCAGATTGCCATAGGGGCAGGTGATGAAGCGCGTGCGCGGCTCGATCAATGTTACATCCAGGGTGGGATGGTTGATGCGGGCGTAACGCGCGGCGGTGGCGCCGCCGAAGCCGCCGCCGATGACCACCAGGCGAGCGGTTGTCTGCGCGCGGGCGATCCCAGGGGTAGCCAGCGGGGCAACAAGACTGGCCGCGGCGAAACCAGCCATACGCAGGGCGGTCCGGCGGGTCGGGTTTAGCGGGATGGCATGGGACATGATCGGCCTCCCTCAGCGGGACGTGGCGTAGTAGGCGGCGATGGCGGCGATATCCGCCTCCGTATAGCCGCGGGCGATGCGCCCCATGATGGTGCCCGGGCGCTCATTGGCGCGGAAGGCATTCATGGTCGCGGTGATCTCGGTGGAGGGACGGCCCGCGATCCCCGGGATTGCGCCCGACCCCGTGCCGCGGACCCCATGGCAGCCGACACAGCCTTGCGCGGCGAGCGGTACCGGTTCGGCGGCACGCGCGGCCGATGCATAGGCCGCGAACGCCAGGCAAGCTGCTCCGGCGAGGATGGGTCGGCGCATTCGAGGCTCCCCGTTGTGTGATTGGTCGATGGACATCGACAATAACGTCAGACAATCGACTGATCAATCGACCTTGGTCGCCAGAGAAAGCGAGGCGACGCGACAGAAAAATAAAGGCTCTTATAGCGTTTTCTGTTGGTATGGCCCCAGACCGATGGCTCCGAGGATCATGGCGGCCGAACTCGCGGTCTGACCCATCGCTTCCAAGGTCCGGCGCCATCCGAGATAGTTCGGGAGGTTTTTTGTGGCGACCCCATGGA
>CALQHT020000148.1 GCA_943330455.2 Nitrosovibrio sp. Nv4
GCGCGCTGCGCGAAGGGCAGGTGCAACCGGTCGGCACGATCCCGATTGAGCGGCCGCGGCGTGAATGCGGGGCGCCGGGGCGAGGACCCAGGTGGGGGGATATTCCTATGGCGGCAGGAGGGCGAATTTAAACCGGACAGCCGTGGGTCAAGCCCGGCAATGACGATACCCGGATGCCAGCCTTCCTCAGACCGGGTCCATCAATGGCACCAGATGGGACAGGAAGGTCTCCGCGCAGGCTCTCCACGAATACCGTTCCGCATGGGCCCTGCACGCTCGCCTATCCGCTGTCAGGGCGTCGAGTGCAGCGGCGCGCAGATCGGTGTTGACCGAGCCGATCTTACCCACTGCGTCCGCCAGCACGTCCTTCGGTCCGGTCACCGGGAACGCGGCAACCGGGGTGCCGCACGCCAGAGACTCCAGAATGACCAACCCGAACGTATCAGTCAGGCTGGGAAACACGAACACATCCGCGCTGGCATAGGCACGCGCCAGTGCCTCCCCATAGCGCGGTCCGGTGAAGGTCACCTTCGGATAGGCCCGCTGCAATGCCGCCAGTTGTGGGCCGCCCCCCACCACGACTTTCGATCCAGGCAGATCGAGGTCCAGGAACGCGCCGATATTCTTTTCAACCGCGACTCGACCGACATGGATGAAGATCGGGCGCGGCAGATCCCAGATTTCGCGGGGTTCCGGCTTGAACAGGTCCAGATCGACGCCGCGCGACCAGGATCGGATATTGCTGAAACCGCGCGCCACCAACTCATCGCGTAAGGACTGAGTCGCGACCATCGTCCCCTGGCCGGCCCCATGGAAGCGCCGCATCCAGGCGTAGATCGGTCGCACGGGCAGGCCGGTGCGCGCCTTCACATACTCCGCGAACCGGGTGTGGAAGGCGGTCGTGAATTTGAAGCCGGTGCGGCGCGCCCAGCGGCGGGCCGCGAGGCCCAACGGGCCCTCGGTCGCGATATGCAGGGCTTCCGGTTGAAAGGCCTCGATCATGGCGATCAGCCGGCGCTGAGGCATGAAGGACAAAGAGATGTCCGGGTAGGTCGGGCAGGGGAAGGTGCGGAACCGATCGGGACCGATCACTTCCACCACATGACCCATGGCCTGCAATTCACCGGCAACGGTGGTCAATGTGCGCACAACGCCATTGACCTGGGGTTTCCAGGCATCCGTAACAATCAGGATACGATGGGACGGGGCGGGCGGCAGCATGATGTCGTCGCCTGCTTCTTCAAAGAAGGGAAGGGAATCAAGCAGTTTGAGGCACTCGTGCCTGTTGCGGCTCGAAGAATGAAAGGCGGTTCAATGCGGCCCAGTCGATCAGTTCGAAGGTGCCGTCATGGTGTTCCACCAGGGCGGTGCAGCTTTCGACCCAGTCGCCATCGTTCATGTAGAGAATGCCGTTGACGTCCCGCATTTCCGCATGATGGATGTGCCCGCACACGACACCGTCGAAGCCGCGTCGCCGAGCCTCGTCGGCGACTGCGATTTCGAAACGATCGATGGCTTTTACGGCTTCTTTTACCTGGCGCTTCAACCAAGCCGACAGCGACCAGTAGGGATAGCCCAACATGCGCCGCACAACGTTGAACCAACGGTTCATCGACAGGGCAGCCGTGTAGGCCCAGTCGCCCAGCAGCGCGAGGAACCGGGCGTACCGCACGACGCTGTCGAACTCATCGCCATGCAGGATCAGCAGGCGCTTGCCGTCCGCGGTGACGTGTTCCGATTCCCGGCACAGCTTGATGCCGCAGATTTCCAGGCCGATCGGAAGCCAGGAGCGAAACATTTCGTCGTGATTGCCCGGGATATATGTGACGTTCGCTCCGGCGCGTGCGTGACGCACGATCTGCCGAAGCACGTCATCATGGGTTGCATCCCAGTACCATGATTTGCGAAGGCGCCATCCATCGATGATGTCGCCCACAAGAAAGAGATGCTGGCAGGATGTCCGTGCCAGAAAATCGGCGAGGAACCCACTTCGGCAGCCACGCGTGCCGAGATGCGTGTCCGAGATAAAGACGCTCCGATAGGCCGGACGTCCAAAGGATGATGACATTGTGTTCATGTTTGGAGAGGGCTTACCGAAGCCTCGCCGTGCGTGGGGTGAAACTTCGATGACGAGTCAATAATTTCCGGCCAGAACTGAAAGTAATACATTAGTCAAATCACTGTCATCGACCTGACATTATCCGCGTGCACAAGCCGCCTCTTGGTTTGGCTTTCGTGCGATTCGCTCTCACCGCAACCGCGAAACGGCTCTGTCATGGTTATCGTCTTCAACCCCGTCGCCGGTCGTCGCCGCGCCTATCTTCTCTGGCGGGTGCTGGATGTCCTGGTCGCCAATGGCGTCCGGCTACAACTGGCGGAGACCACGCGGCCAGGCCATGCCGAAGCGCTGGCCCGGGACGCCGTGCGCCGCGGCGCCGAGATGGTCGTGGCGGCTGGCGGGGACGGGACGATCGCCGAGGTTGCCAATGGGCTGATCGGCTCCACCACGCGGCTCGGCGTTATCCCGCTGGGCACCGCCAATGTGCTGGCCCATGAACTGGGCCTGCCGTTCGGGCCGCGCGCGGTGGCGGCGGCGCTCGCCTTCGGGCGCACGACGACGATATGGCCGGGGATTGCCAAGGGTGCCGATGGGGAGCGGCTGTTCGTGCAGATGGTCGGCGTCGGGTTCGATGCCCAGGTGGTGCGCCATTTGCCGTTTGCCCTGAAGAAGCTCCTCGGCAAGGGTGCCTATGTGCTGCAATCGTTGCGAGAAATGGTGCGGTATCCGTTTCCGCCCATCCATCTGCGGATCGACGAGCTGGAAACCAAAGCCGCCAGTGTGATTGTCAGCAAAGGGCGGCTCTATGGCGGCAATTTCCGCCTGGCCCCGAATGCTCGGTCGGGCGAGCCCGGGTTTTCCGTGGTGCTGTTCGACCATGCGGGGCCCGCCGCGGCTCTGATGTATGGTGCCGCTCTGCCGCTGAACCTGTTGGGCAAGGCCCCTGGCGTACGCCATCTGCGGGCCGCGACCATCAGCATCGTCGGCAACCAGCGGCTGCCGATCCAGACGGACGGTGACTTCGGCGGCTACACGCCGATGTCGGTCGTTGATGCGGCGGGGCCTATCCAGATCGTGACGGGGTAGGAACGCCGAGCGGTGGGTCGCCTAACGGCCGCCCATCGCTTGATCCAGATCCCGGATCAGATCCGCGGCGGTCTCCAACCCGATCGACAGCCGGATCACATCCGGACCGGCGCCGGCGGCGATTCGCTGTTCCTCGGTCAACTGCCGGTGCGTGGTGGACGCCGGGTGCAGGATCAGGCTGCGGGTGTCGCCGATATTCGCCAGATGGGAAAACAGGCCCACGCTCTCGACCAGCTTGATGCCAGCCTCGTAGCCGCCCTTCACGCCGAACGTGAACACCGATCCAGCGCCCTTCGGCAGGTATTTGCGAGCCAGCGCCCGGTAGGGGCTCGATTCCAGCCCGGCATAGGACACCCAGGCGACTTTCGGGTGATCGGCCAGGAACTCCGCCACCGTCTGGGCGTTGGCGCAATGCCGCTCCATCCGCAGATGCAGGGTCTCCACGCCGGTGATGGTCAGGAACGCGTTCATCGGCGCCATGGTCGGCCCGTAATCCCGCAACGCCACCGCCCGAGCCTTGGTGGTGAAAGCAAAATCCCCGAAATTCTCGTAGAAGCGCAGGCCGTGATAGGCCGGCTCCGGTTCCGTCATGGACGGGAACTTGCCGCCCTGCGCCCAGTCGAATTTCCCGGATTCCACCACGATCCCGCCCATCGAGTTGCCGTGCCCGCCCAGGAACTTCGTGGTGGAGTGGGTGACGATATCGGCCCCCCACTCGAACGGGCGGCACAGGAACGGTGTGGCGAGCGTGTTGTCCACGATCAGCGGCAGGCCGGCGTCATGCGCGACCTTGGCGATCGCCTCCAGATCGACGATCACGCCACCCGGGTTGGCCAGGCTCTCCACGAAGATCGCCTTGCACTTGGGGGTCAGCGCGCGCCGGAAATTCTCCGGGTCGGACGGGTCCACGAAATGGCAGTGCCAGCCCAGCTTCTTGAACGACAGTCCGAACTGCGTCAGAGACCCGCCATACAGCGCACGAGACGCCAGGAATTCGTCGCCCGGCTCCAGCATCGTCGCGAACACCAAAAACTGCGCCGCATGCCCTGACGCCGCCGCAACCGCCGCTCGGCCGCCTTCCAGGCTGGCGACCCGTTCCTCCAACACCGCGACCGTCGGATTGGTCAGGCGCGAGTAGATGTAGCCGAAATTGTGCAGGTTGAACAAAGACGCCGCGTGATCGACGTCGTCGAACACATAGGCCGTCGTCTGGTAGATCGGCGTCGACCGAGCCCCGGTGGTCGGGTCCGGCGCGGCGCCTGCATGCACGGCCAGAGTCTCGAACCCATAGGTGACATTGGTTTCCGGCAGCGGACGCGGCTTGCGGGCGCGCTCGGTCGGCGGGGAGGCGGCGCGGTTGCGGATGATGCCGGAATTGACCCCGCTCCAGGACAATTCGCCACCCAGACGGCCGAACTCGATCTTTGGGCAGCGGTTCATGACCACTTCCAGGCCGGCGGCCTCGGCGCGCGCGCCCGCTTCGTCGTTGCGGACACCGAGCTGCATCCACACCACCTTGGCACCGATGGCGATGGCGTCGTCCACAACCGGGCCGACCTGGTCGGAGGCGCGGAAGACGTCGACCATGTCGATCTTCTCGGGGATGTCGCGCAGGGAGGCGTAGATTTTCTCGCCCAACTGCTCCTTGCCGGCCGTCGTCGGGTTGACCGGTATGACGCGATAACCCTTCCCCTGCAGATATTTCATGACGAAATAGCTGGGGCGGTTCCAGTTGGAACTGGCACCGACCATGGCGATCGTTCGCACCGTCGACAGGATGCGGCGGAGCTTGGCGTCGGCGTATGCCAATGGGGCATTAGTTACTGGGGCAGGCGCGGTCATGGCAGCGGTCTCCCGTTCGGCCGGGATCAGCTATCGCGTGTTCCCGATGCTGGCAACGGCGGAGTGTTGCGGCGATTGGTGGTCGCCGACATGAAAACACCCGCTGCCATTGCTGACAGCGGGTGCTGGTGGGCTTGCCGGCGGAGAAACCTCCCGCCGATTGGGTTGGCTATCGTGTCTGCTGGATCGCCGACAGGGCCCAACGGCCGCCGGTCGGGCGGATGAAGGTCCACAGCTCGGTGGCCATGTCGCGCACGGTCGCGTCGCCCGAAACAACCCGTCCGGTCTGGTCGCGGGTCACGTCGAGCATCGAGAAGCGCATCGCCACGGTGGCGTATTCGCTGCCATTCTCGGCCCAGGCCTGCGACAGGTCGCCCGATTCCAGCTTGACGTCCGTGATGGTGTTCCGCAGCCCACGATGGCGCTGCTCCATCAGTTGCTCACCGAAATAGCTGGCCATTTCCGGGGTGGTCATGCCGCGCAGGGCGCCTTCGTCCTGGTTGCTCCAGGCGCCTTGGACGGCCTGCAACATACGCTCGAATGCGGTGAAATCGTCCGGGGTGATGGTCAGCGGTGCGACCGGGGGCGGACCACCGGCGCTGCCGCCCATGCGGTTCATCGGGTTCTGCGTTCCGTCCATGCCGCGAGCCATCATGCCGGGGCCGGTGGCCAAAGCGGGCTGCTGCCGGCTCCGGATCAAGCGAACCACGAACCAGATCGCTCCACCCAGCAGGGCGATCTGCAGCAGCATACCGAGCATGCCGATGCCGCCGAGGCCGCCGCCGAAGAAGCCGTGACCCATGAACAGGCCGGCCAGCCCGACACCGAGCAGACCGCCCGCCAGCCCAGCCATCAGGCCGCTGCTGCGCGCTGGCGTCGCCATCCCGGCTCCACCCGCCGCCGGGCTCGTCGCCGGTGTGTTGGGCGTTACGGTCCGCTGCATCGGTTGGGCGGCGGTCGGTGCGGTATTGGTGGTCGGCGGGGCCGAATGCGTCATGCTCCCGCGGCTGCCCGAGGAGGACCCGCTCCCTGCTCGCGCATGGGCGAGGCCGGGTGCTAGGGCCAATGACAGGACAGCGGCTGAGGCCAACAGGAAACTGGTACGGCGCATGTTATCTCGCTCTTGCTTGTGCATGGGTGGGATATGGTGGTTCGGCGTCGGTTGGTCCAGAGGGCAATAGCCAAGTCACGGGTCCATACGAACCGGCCGAAAGATGGACTCTGCTAGAGTCCTCTCGTCATTGCCAAGCTCGGCAACGACGATGGCGGCTATGTATGGGTCAGGCTTTCAGTCGGTTAGCATCAGGCACCCGCCAGCGTCATTCCTTCCAGTCGTACGGTTGGCGAGTCAGTACCCCGACGAAAGCGCAAGTCGCTGGCTGGGGTCAAGTGCGCAAACATGTCGATTAAGTTACCTGCCACCGTGATCTCGGCCACGGGTTCCGCCAGCACGCCGTCGCGTATCATGAAGCCGGCCGCACCCCGGCTGTAGTCACCGGTTACGCCATTCACGCCCATGCCAATCATCTCAGTGATATAAAGGCCGAGCTTGATGTCGGCCATGAGCGCCACAGGGTCCAGGGCGCCGGCTGCCAGATAGAGATTGGTTGACGAAGGGGACGGCGGGCCGCTGGTCCCGCGCGCGGCATGGCCGGTGGAAGCGAGGCCGAGCTGGCGGGCAGATCGCGAATCGAGCAGCCAGGTGGTCAATACGCCATCCTCGATCAAGGCGCGGGCAACGGTCGGCGTTCCCTCCCCGTCGAACACGCGGGAGCGGAGGCCGCGCACCCGGCGCGGGTCGTCGAGTACGTTGATGCCGGCCGCAAAGATCCGCTGACCCAGCTTGTCGCGCAGAAAGCTGGTGCCACGCGCCACGCTGGCGCCGTTGATCGCGCCGGTCAGGTGACCCAGCAGGCTGCCGGCAACCCGGGGATCGAATATGACCGGGAGGCGAGCGGTCTTCGCGCGCGTGGGGTTGAGGCGGCGGATGGCCCGTTCGCCGGCGCTGCGGCCGATCTCGGTGGGATCGTCCAGATCCGACAGATGCACGCAACTGTGGTAGTCATAGTCGCGCTGCATGCCGGTGCCGGTCCCGGCCAACGCCGTCGCCGAGACCGAATGGCTGGTGCCGGCCCGTCGTCCGGCAAAGCCCGCGGAGGTCACCAGGAAGATCTCGGTGCGGCCGTAGCCGGCCTCGGCACCTTCGGAGTTGTTGATGCCCTTGACCGCCAGCGCCGCTTCTTCCGCCGCCGACGCACGCGCGATCAGCGCTTCGGTGGATGGTTCGGACGGGTCGTCCAGGTCGAGATTATCGAGGTCAGGAGCACGAGCGGTGTCGGCCAGACCGGTGAACGGGTCCTCCGGCACGACGCGCGCCATCGCCACCGCGCGTTCCGCCAGCATCGCGAACCCGGACGGATCGACCGAGGAAGCGGATACGATCGCCGCCTGCTTGCCCAGGAAAACGCGCAATCCCAGGTCCTGGCCCTCGGACCGTTCGACATGTTCGGTCTTGCCCAGGCGGCGCTGGACCGACACGGACGTGCCGGCGACGAGCACGGCATCCGCGGCGTCGGCCCCCGCGGCCTTGGCGCGGGCGATCAGATCTTCGAGCAGGGCGAGGCGGTCGGTCATGGACTGGGTTCCGCTGTTCATGTCGAGGACCTGAGACCAGCCGGCCGAAAGATTGACCTATCCCGCCCGCGTACCGTTATGGCCGGGCTTGACCCGGCAACCCACGCTTCAACCCTGAGGGCGGGTTGCCGGGTCAAGCTCGGCCATGACGGTGAGGGGACGCTGTCGGTCATTGGTTCCGCCAGTTGGTATGAGACTATGATTCTCCGGGCTCAGGCCGGGCGCCCTTCGTCGCACGCTATGCCGGCCAACGCCAGTTCGCGCTCCTACCGGGGTGCGATTCAACACTGTGTGGAGTAATATCGACAACTCTAACCATGGACCGAAAGACCTCCCTCACCGTCATTGCCGGACTTGATCCGGCAACCCGCCCCCTGCCGTTGAAGCGTGGGTTGCCGGGTCAAGCCCGGCTATGACGATGAGACGTGTACTCGAACCCACAACTTTGGTTCGCACCCCTCCTCCCGGTCCAAGGTGAGGGCGCACGCTAACCGGTCGATGCTATGCGGCGGCCTGGGCATCGAGAGCGGCCATCCGCGCATCCAGCGCCGCGGTCAGGCTTTCCCGCCGTTCCCAAAGCGACCGGTACCAGGCGATCCGCGGTTCCACCTGATAGGCCAGCATCCGCTCTTCGGTGACATAGTGGCGGGCGGCATCGCCAAGCTGGCGCGCCAGGTCCGGCATGGCGACAAGGTTCATCAGGTGGGTACGAAATTCAGCGACGTCGCGGAACAGCAGACCGGTGCGTTCATGGACGATGCTGCCGGCGTAAACCACGGTGCTGGCCAGCGGCGCGACCCGGCAGGCGCCGGCTTCGATGAATTTCAGGTCGGATTTGGCGCGGTTGAAGGCAGTGTCGTCGAGCGGCATGAACGAAATCTCGGATCGCCCGAGCAGCTTCATGTATGTTTCGTAGTCGCAGGTCGGTGTGAAAGTCTTGTGGGACGATTCCAGCGCCTCGAAGAAGCCCCGGTCGTGGACGACCTGGAATTTCAACCGGGGGCCAACTTTGGCGGCGACTTCGTTGATCGCCGGCACCAGATGCCGCCAGTCGGGTTCGCGGTTCAGCGCGCCGAAGAACAAGGTCAGCGAACGCGGATCGGCGAAGTTGGTAATTGGCGGCAAGGCGACCAGCGCGTTAGGGAAGATTGCGATCTCCGGATTGCGGGCTCGCAGTACCTCCGCCAATGGCCGCGTGCTCGTTTGGATGGCGTGGACGCCGTAAAATCCCAATTGTTCGGAATTCTGCATGCCGCGCATGAAATCCGGGTGGTCGTCGAATTCGGTGACAACCAGCCAGCCGGCATCCCGGATCGCCTTCAGCATCTTGCGGCCTTCGGCGCCTGACATATCAGGGCGGTGCAGGACGAATATTCGGGCGCGTCCGTCATCGGGCTGGTTTGACAGAAGCCGGTCGGTCAGCCGCACCTCGACCACTGGATCGGTGCCCATCGCCTGCAGTGGGTGGACCACCCGGACATGCGACACCCCGCCGACCGGGGCCAGCATATTGCCTGCGATCGTCATGCGTTGACGCGGCTCTCGCCGTACTCGCCACACGTACTGAAGGGGCGCGGCGCGGCGCTTATAGGCCGCCGGATCGATGCCCAGGGCGGTCAGAGCGGGCTCCAGCACGGTCGCGAACCGCTCCGACTGTTCCAGGTCGAAGACCCTGGCGTGAATATCGCAAAGCGTCAGCCCGGCGTCGGTCAGGGCGCGTCGCGTGCTGTCCAGGCTGAACCAGCGCAGCTGGCTGCGGTCCAGCAACCCGGACGGCTGGTAATCCCAATTGCCGCGCAGCAGCCGTTCGGCGAAGCTCCAGTGCTCGATATTCGGGAGGCATATCAACATCATGCCGTCCGGTGTCAGAAGTTCCGCGTGGCGCCGCAGCAGCGCCCAGGGGTCGCGCATGTGCTCCAGGCTGGTGCTGTGGATGATGCAGTCGAGCCCGCCCGGGACATCGAACGGCATGGGTTCGGCCTCGACATCCACCACGGCGACCTCGGACAGGTGCTGTGCGGCGACTTTGGCGAGCCCGGGGTCGGCTTCGATGCCCAAAAGCCGAGCGGTCGGGTTCATGAGGCGGTAGGCGGCAAGGAGATCGCCGCGTCCGCAGGCGACATCCAACACGCTTCGCGCGGAAAGCGGGATGCGCTGGAGGAAGTCGGTCACGGGGGCCAGGGGTTCAGACAGCATCGGTGGCGGTCGCTCCGGCAGAAATGAGGCGGGGTGGCGCCGATAGGCTGTCAGCCGATCGAGCCCAGGTTGAATGCGGATCCGTCGTACCGGTCCAAGCTCCAGGGGCGGGTCGCGGACGATGTCGCAATAGCGGATCCTCGATAGGGTTGTTGTCTCAGGATGTCGATCCGTTCTTGCATTCGAGTCTGGCAGCGATTCAGCGACACGTCATCCGAAAGCTGCGGCTGGGCGGTGGCGACCCTTCGCAACGCCGCGGCGGCCCGGGCGGTGAAGGCGGATGACGCGGTCATGCGGAGCCGGTGGTCCTGGCGGTCCAGCAGGGCTCTGCCATGATGGAGCCCGGCCAGACCGGACGCCGCCGCCCAGGCCAGCAGCGATGAGGCCGGCAGATGGCGGAACATCAGTTTGATGTCCTGCGTGGCGGCCCAGTCCCACCATTTGGCGCGATGGATCCGGGCCAACGGCCGGACCGCGATCCATGGAATGCGCATGGCGTCGGCGACGATCACGCCGTGCAGTGCCTCACTGATCAGGATGCGGCAGCGGCCGATGGCGGCCAGCACGGTGGCCGGATCGTCTCTGGGATCGATCAGGGTGACACCGGCCTGGGGGGCGGCCTGCTGCCAGGCGCCATAGGTCATGCTTTCGAAATGCGGCATGAAGCCGATCACGTTCCCCGCGGCCGGGGCGAGGGGTTCCACCCCTGATAATCCGATCTCGGGCAAGCCGGCCTGGGGCAATCCGGCCGTGGTAAGACCCGCCAGGGGCAGCAGGGTGGCGGGATCGCCGAGGCCCAGGGATACGGGCAGCCCGAGTTGACGGGCGGTCCAGGGCCCACGCACCCAGTGGATGATCCAGCTTCGGTCGAGCGCCGCGCGCGGCTCATAGCCGCCGTAACCCGAACCGGCGACCAGCTTGGTCCCCGCGCCTCGGTGGCGGTCGTCAAGGATCGAGCCGATGCCCAGAAACCGCGTGCCGGGGTCTGAGTCGAAGAAGCCGGGCAGCAGGCGCGGCCAGAGGAGGTTGTTCAGCTCATCGCCGAAGTTTGGGGTGTCCCCGCGCCATTGATACAGCATCATCGCGCGTCGCCCGCCGCGGTGGCGTGGTGGCGGGACGCCATGGCCTGAGTGGTGGTGGCCTGAGCGGTGTTGGCCTGAGCGGTGGTGGCTTGGGCGGTGGCCTGGGCGGCACACCAGGCCTGCCAGCCAAGCGCCGCGCGCAGGAAGCCGGTGGCGTAGGCCAGGCGCCAGCGGGCTTCCAGCCATCGGACCGAGCCGGTGGGGACCAGACGAAAGGGCGCGAACAGCAGGGCGACCAGGCACCGTCGCGGCAACTCTCGCCAGACCGAGTCCGGCCGGCCGGTCAAGCGCCGCGTGACCACGGTCGATGCGCCCTGCCAGTAAAGCCGGGACAGCAGCCATGTCGGGGTGAAACGGCTGGCCTGGATCTGATGCCGCACCACGATCCGGCTGTCATAGCGGACCGAATGGCCCAGGTTCTGGAGGGTCCAGGCGAGCTGCACTTCCTCGTCCGACAGCAGGACGGTGCCGTAACGCCCGGCCGTCGCGGGGAACCCGCCCGCCGAGCGCAGGGCCGCGACCGAGACCACCATATTGGCCGCGTAGGGCTCTAGATTGGCCGGCATAGCGGGAGACCGGTACTCGCCTCGGCCCTCATGTTCGATGATGGACAGCACGCCGCGCAGGGAGGGCGGCCACCAGGCCGGCAATGGTGCTTCCCAATACGGGAGGATGCGCCCGCCGAGGACGGCCGGTGGCGCGCCGGGTTCGGTCAGTGCGGCGAGGATGGCCGCGATCCAGTCCGGTGCGGGAATGGCGTCGTCGTCGATATAGGCGATGTAGGGCGTGCGAGCGGCTTGGGCGCCGCTGTTCCGGGCGAGGCTGACGCCGAGTTGGTCCACGCGGATCAGGTGTGCGCCATGGTCCCGCGCCAGGGAGGCAAGGATTGCCGCGTTTGGTTTGGACGACGCGCTGTCGACGATCAGTGTCTCAAACCGGTCGGATGCGACCGTCTGTTCTCGCAGGCCGGCCAGACAGTCGCGCACATAGTCCGGCCGGTCATGCGTGCAGATGCAGACGGTGATGTCCATCCATCGACCATACGCGGCGCATGTTGACGAACGCTTAAAATCGAGCGGCACGCGCTGTATTTCATGTGATGTCGGGGCGTGTGTTCAGGGCGCGTGTGTGATGGCTGCTGGGTTCGCTCATCGTGGGCACGGAGAAAATTCTCCCCCTACCCTTGCGGGAGGGGGGTTGGGGGGAGGGGTTGCACGCAGAGTTCGTGCGGTTTTACCCCTCCCTCCAGCCCCCTCCCGTAAGGGGAGGGGGAGAATTTTCTCTCCTGCATATCGCGCCCATCAACGCGCCTTAACCCGGTCGTCCGACGCCATGGTACTCGAACCCTGCGGCACGCATCGCCACCGGGTCATAGACATTCCGCAAATCGACCATCACCTTGCCGCGCATCGCAGCCCGCAGGCGTTCCGGCGCCAGGGCCCGGAACTCATTCCATTCCGTGATCAGCACCAGGGCGTCGGCGCCACCGACCGCATCCATCGCATCGCGGCAATAGATCAGGCTGTCAGGCAGCAGGGGGCGAGCCTGCTCCATCCCCTCCGGATCGAAGGCCCGGATCACCGCGCCATCGCCCGCCAGACGGGACACGATGGACAGCGACGGCGCATCGCGCATGTCGTCGGTTTCGGGCTTGAACGTCAGGCCCAGCACCGCGATGGTCTTGCCGCGCACGGACCCGCCACAGGCTGCGATCACCCGCATCGCCATGCTGGATTTGCGCGCATCGTTCACCGCGACCGTGGCCTCCACCAGCCGCGACGGAGCGCCGTAATCCTGCGCGGTGCGGACCAGAGCCAGCGTGTCCTTGGGGAAGCAGGACCCGCCGTAACCCGGCCCAGGGTGCAGGAATTTGCGCCCGATCCGGCCGTCCAGGCCGATGCCGCGCGCGACGTCGTGCACGTCGGCGCCCACCTTCTCGCACAAATCCGCCATTTCGTTGATGAAGGTGACCTTCATCGCCAGGAAGGCGTTGGCCGCGTATTTCGTCAGCTCCGCGGTTTCGATCCCGGTGAACACGATCGGCGCCTCGATCAGATACAGCGGCCGGTAGAGCCGACGCAGCACCTCCCGCGCGCGCTCCGACTCCGCGCCGATGACCACCCGGTCCGGGCGCATGAAGTCGCCGATGGCGTTGCCTTCGCGCAGGAATTCCGGGTTGGAGGCGACGTCGAAGTCCAGATCCGGACGAGCGGCGCGGACGATTTCGGCGATCCGCCGCCCGGTGCCGACCGGCACGGTCGATTTGGTGACGATCACCGCATAGCCGCTCAAGGCCAGCGCAACCTGTTCGGCCGCGGCATAGACATAGGTCAGGTCGGCATGGCCGTCGCCGCGGCGGGTCGGCGTGCCGACGGCGATGAACACCGCCTCCACATCCTTCAGGGCCCCCTTCAGGTCGCCGGTGAAGGTCAGGCGCCCGGCCTTCACGTTGCCCTCGACCAGGGTGTTCAGCCCGGGCTCGAAGATCGGAATCCGGCCTTCCATCAGTGCGGTCAGCTTTTCGCCGTCCGCTTCCACAAGAGTGACGTCGGTCCCGAATTCGGCGAAACAAGCGCCAGAAACCAGGCCGACATAGCCGCCGCCGATCATCGCGATACGCACGATTCTGTATCCTTAAGCGAGGTTGAGCAGCATTCAGCACAACGGCGCCGCGGATTCCAGCAGGTTGTGGGGCTGGCATACCAGCCGAGACCTTCCGCGATCCGTAAGCGCACACGTCACGTCCATGCTCGGCCCGGCCCGAACCCCCGATCGCCGGGGTCTTCGCCATCAAGCGTTCCGGATGCTGGCCATCTCATCCAACTGGCGTTGTTCGGCGCGTGCCTCCGCCGCCTGACGCTCCGCCTCCCTTTTCGCCATAACCTCTTCCACCGCCTGCAAAGCCGCTCGGCTTGCCGCCAGCACGGTCCGAGCCTCATGGGTGCGGCCTTCAGCCTGCTGCATGGCGAACGCGGCGGCCTGCTGTTCCTTGCGGATCCGCCGGAACCAGGCGCCGAATTCCTCCACCGCGCGATCGTCGGTCTCCACCCCGCAAACCGCCTCGGTTTCCTGCTCGATCTCCGTCTCGATCAGGCGCACCGCCGCGGCGGACGCTGTCTCCGCGCGCAGGCACTCGGCCAGCGCGCGTTGTGCTTCGTCCGCTGTCATGCGGCGCAAGCGGAGGAGGACGGTCATCGGATCGCGCGGCATGGATTATCCTTTCAGGGCAGTGCGAAGCAGAGCGAAGGCCTGTTCGCCGTCGGTGCGCTCGTCGCGTTCCTGGCGCAGGACGGCCTCTATGCGAGGGGCAAGCGCCAGCGCCTCGTCCACCGCCGGGTCGGTGCCGGCCTGGTAGGCGCCGAGGCGCACCATGTCGGCCATGTCGCCGTGCAGGGCGAGGATCTGGCGCGATTTGCGGACCAGGGCGATTTCCTCGGCGGACATACAACTCGTGGCGGCGCGGGACAGCGACCGCAATATGTCGATGGCGGGGTAGCGGCCGGCCTCGCCGATCCGTCGATCCAGGATGACGTGACCGTCCAGAATGCCGCGCACCGCGTCGGCGATCGGCTCGTTATGGTCGTCGCCCTCGACCAGGACGGTGAACAGCGCGGTGACGTGGCCGGCGGAGCCATCCGGTTGCTCGATCCCCGGCCCCGCGCGTTCCAGCAGGCGCGGCAATTCGGCGAAGACGCTGGGCGGATAGCCGCGTGTCGCGGGGGGTTCCCCGGCGGACAACCCAATTTCCCGTTGCGCCAGACAGAACCGGGTGACGCTGTCCATCAGCAGGAGCACGGATTTGCCCTGATCACGATAGTGTTCCGCGATGGTCATGGCGGTATGGCCAGCCTGCCGCCGCATCAAAGGCGGTGCGTCGGAGGTCGCCACCACGACGACGGAGCGCGCGAGACCGTCGGGACCCAGATCGTCCTCGATGAATTCGCGGACTTCGCGCCCCCGCTCGCCGACCAGGGCCAGCACCGCGACATCGCAGTCGGTCTGCTTGGCGAGCATGGCCAGCAAGGTGGATTTGCCGACGCCGGAGCCGGCGAACAAGCCAAGCCTCTGGCCCTGCCGGCAGGTGGTAAAGCAATTCAGCGCCCGCACACCCAGATTAAGGCGCGGGCCGAGGCGGGCGCGATCGGTCGCTTCCGGCGGCGGCGCGCGGAGCGGACGCGCCTGGCGGCCGGGCGGCAGCGGCCCC
>CALQHT020000149.1 GCA_943330455.2 Nitrosovibrio sp. Nv4
CAGCCTGGTCCAGGCCGCGAAGGCAAAGGCGCGCGGATATCGATCAACCCGTAACCTCAAAGCCATGGTCTATCTCATCGCCGGAAAGCTCGACCTCAGGCTGCCAGTATGAAATCGTTACCACCCACTCCAAACAGCGAGGAGCCGAATTCCGAGAACAAAAATAAATATGATTAATATACTGAGCGTAAAAACAACATTGCGTAATCCCTTCAGCGCATGCTGAAAATATTTCATTCGCCAGGTGTTATTGAGAGAGGCAGTCCGGTAGTGTTCGAGTGTCAGGAGCCCCTGATTACGATAAAAATCTTCGCTCATCTTAAGGCCGAGCCAAGCTGTTAGGTCGGATGTGCCAGATGTAGGATAGTTGACCCCGGAAATCGCGCGCAGGATATTTACCACCATAAGATTTATCTGCAATAGGATATAGAGCACCAGCACTAGGTAGATCCATAGAGCCCATGGTGGATTTCCCGAAGCCTGTGTCAGAAGGCCGACTCCGAACGTAAAGAGAATGCCGAAGAGTGCCAGCGCAACAAATAGTCCCTGCGCTCTCGCGACAATAGACGACTGCCGGCTGGCCTCGTCTCCGATCCTCGCACTCGCAATATCACGAAACTCCTTGAGTCTTGCCTCGTCGCGTGTTGCCGCGGCAGCCATCTCCAGATCGGCCACGCGCTTCGTGAGAGCGTTGTTCTTCAGTTCTTTGGCCGCATGCTTGTCTGGCGCAGTCCACCGCTCAAACGCGACCAGTTCCCCGACGAGGATGCTAAGGAGAATCACCATGCGGAGTGTGCCGCTAACTCCTCGGCGATAGCGCGCCCGATTGGCAAGTTGGCTGTCAATTCAATCCAACCCCACTGTCCGGCGGGGTTTGTCTCAAGAAAATAGAATTCTCCACTTGATGTTTCGAGTAAATCGTGCGCACCGTAGATGATCCCGCTATTCTTTGCTAAATCAAACAATTGATCTAAGACTTTCGAAGGAGGGTCTGCACGTACAAATTTGGTCGTCGCATTCTTGTCCTGGCGCCAATCGATCGATGACGAGGATTCGTCGACTTCTGCGCGGGCTGAAAACGCGCGATTACCGATTGTTGTAATCCGCCAGTCAAATTTCTTGACAATTCTCTGTTGGAAAAGCGTTGGACAACACTCTAAACCTTGAAGCTGCATGGTCTTTGAAGCTCTCGTCGTGTACACAAACATTTCCGAATTGGGCACAGATGAAATCCGCCCAAAAGACAACGCTTTGCAGATGACCTCCGGATGACGTTCCAGAAACTGGCGTGCTAAATTGCAATCCTGAGTCACCAGTGATTCTGGAACTGCGATGCCCGCCTTTTTTGCCCGCTGGGCTTGTAGAATGCGGTTGCCGGCCTGCCTATCAGCATGGGCCGAATTGATCTGAAATACTTCTTGCCTGCCTTCAAGGAAGGCGTCCATTATCACCGACAGTTCCCGTCTAACGAAATCAACATGTTCTGACGTGACCTGTCGCAACACCTCAGGCAACGCGAATCGTCTTGCCCATATTGCTGTCACGTCCGAACTGAGGATTTTCCGCCCATGAAGGTAGAGTTCAGGTTCGAATCCTGCGCCAAAGTAACACGCCGGCGTGCCGAGCCTATCAGTATCAAGCCGCACGTATGTGCAGCCAAGCGCAAGCAAATGGCGGATCACAAGGTCCGCACTGACGTCCCTGCTGTGGGTCACGACAAGGATCAAGGGGCTCGAGCGCCTAAGCCATGCCCCTGTATGCAAGGGTCAGCAAGGCTGAACCGTTTATCGCTGGAGGACCGCGCGCCAACATAACCCGTCCGAACTAAGTCGGGGTCGCTCGGATCTGGTGCCTGACGTGTGTGCAAAGTTTCGACGGCACCAATGAATTGTCGCAGCGATCCTAGTCGAAGGAGGTCAGGGTCGGCGGCATCCTCAACTGCCTTCGTCAACATCGTTGAAACTGCACCCTGCACCCGAGACAAAGCGATGTCATTATCTCGAATTAAGTCAGGATCGGGCGTATCAGTTGCCTCGGTTAACAAAGTCGACATTTCTACTAGAGAGTGCCATTTTGTGGCCGCATGGATCAGTACTTCGACAAACGGAATATCACTGCCAGTTTCGTAAAGAAGGCCGTTCACGCGGTCGACCACCAGAGACGGAACACCAGCTTCGGATGTTGGGGCCACTGCAAATTGGCTCAGAACTGGAGTTTGTCGTCCGCTCATTTTCCGCTCTCCGCCGTTATAGTCACGCGGACGGGGCGACGGCATCGCCTGATCCGCACGCTTATCCTACTCGCAGCAACGCAAATTGTCGGGCCACCGCAAAGGGAGGTTTGGCCCCCCCCCCCCCTAAGCCGCCACCCGAACCCCCTCAGCCACAACAAACCCCGCCTCCGTCTTCTCCCGAATCTCCTCGACCGTCACCCCAGGAGCGATATCAACCAACCGCATCCCCCCATCCTGGCCCTTCACCCCAATCTCAAACACCCCAAGCTCCGTGATCACCAGATCGATCACCCCAGCCCCCGTCAGCGGCAGGTTGCACCGCTTCAGCAGCTTGGGCTTGCCGCCGGCAGTATGCTCCATCAGCACGACGACGCGCCGCACACCGGCGACCAGGTCCATCGCACCGCCCATCCCCTTCACCAT
Organism: Nitrosovibrio sp. Nv4; assembly: GCA_943330455.2. GTDB lineage: Bacteria > Pseudomonadota > Alphaproteobacteria > Acetobacterales > Acetobacteraceae > Rhodopila. The sequence continues at coordinate 2,657 of CALQHT020000149.1, forward strand.
CTTGCCGGGGATCATCCAGTTCGCCAGATCGCCGTTCTCCGCCACCTGCAAGGCACCCAGGATCGAGATATCGATATGCCCGCCCCGCACCATGGCGAAGCTGGCGGCGCTGTCGAAAAAGCTGGTGGTCGGCAGCTCGGTCACGGTCTGTTTGCCGGCATTGATCAGGTCGGCGTCTTCCTCGCCCTCGAACGGAAACGGGCCCATGCCGAGCATGCCGTTTTCGGAGTGGAGCTGGATGGACATGCCGTCCGGGATATGGTTCGCCACCAGGGTCGGGATGCCGATCCCGAGATTGACGTAGTAACCGTCTTGCAACTCTTGCGCCGCTCGGGCGGCCATCTGATCGCGGGTCCAGGGCATTGTGGTTGCCTCCTGCTCAGGAACGCTTGCGCACGGTGCGTTGTTCGATCCGCTTGTCCACGGAGTCGAGCTTCACCATGCGATTGACGAAAATGCCGGCGGTGATGATGTGGTCGGGGTCGATCTGGCCGGCCTCGACGATATGTTCGGCCTGCACGACGACCGTCTCACCGGCGGTGGCCATGATCGGATTGAAGTTCCTCGCGGTCTTTCGGTAGATCAGGTTGCCCTCGGTGTCGGCCTTCCAGGCATGGATGATCGCCAGATCGGCGCGCAGGCCGCGCTCCATCACATAGGTGCGGCCGTCGAAGACCTGGGTGGGCTTGCCCTCGGCGATCTGGGTGCCGACCCCGGTCGCGGTGAAGAAGGCAGGCACGCCGGCGCCACCGGCGCGGATGCGTTCGGCCAGGGTGCCTTGCGGGTTGAACTCGATTTCCAGCTCACCGGCGAGGTATTGCTTCGCGAAGGTGGCGTTTTCGCCGACATAGGAGCTGATCATCTTCTTCACCTGCCGCGTGACCAACAGCAGGCCGAGACCGGCGTCGTCGATGCCGGCGTTGTTGGAGATGATGGTGAGGTCCTTGACCCCGCTGTCCCGGATCGCCTCGATCAGCGCCGAGGGGATGCCGCAGAGGCCGAAGCCGCCGGACATGATCGTCATGCCGTTGCGCAGCAGGCCCTGCAGAGCCGTCTTTGCGTCGGGATACATCTTGTTGACCGCCATCCGCGCCCCCCTTGGAAACCGGTGGCAAAGTGCCGTGGGTGGGGGCGGATGGCAAGACGGGGCGTGCGATGAGGCTCCGCCCTCCGCAACCGTTCAAATTGCAGTGCGGAACCAGCCCTTGCAGTCCGCCGCCCAGCCCTCGTTCGGCGCCGCCGGCTCGATGATCGGCTGCTTCGGCCGGGGCTCACGCGACCGTGCTGGACGCCGGTCAGTCAATCTCCGGTTGATCCTTTGTCGGACGCGCCCAAAGCTTGCGCACCTCCCAGGTCGGGCGTTGCCGACGCAGGGCGAGCAGCACCGTCGCGACATCCGCGTCAATCGTCGTTGCCTTCGTGTGGCGCGCCGAACTCAGGTCTTCCAGTTCGGCCGCACCACTATTCCGATACCGCCCCAGCCATTTGTAGCCGATCTTGCAGCTGATCTCGAACCGAGCGCGTAGCTGGCTCATTGGCTCGTCCTGGCGCGCGCGCAGCGATCAAGCAAAGACGCAGGTTCACCACACGTCTCTCGGTCCAGGACATTGATCGGTCCTCCAGATCCGATCCTGGACTGTTACCCATGTGCCCGGTCTAAAGTGTTGCCAACCTGAACGGTTGCAAACGGCAAAGCCCCTGGTCGGGGTTCCGGGACGGAAACCCCGCCCTTTCCCCCCTCAAGCCGGCCAGCACTGCGACCCGCCATCGACCCGCAACACCTGCCCGGTCACAAAATCTCCGGTCGGCCCGACGAACACGGTGACCGCCCGAGCAACCTCATCGACCAGAGCGATGCGTTCCAGAGTGCCGCCTTCCACCAGCCGGTTCGGATCCACCGGCCTGGTGTTCAGGAAACGCCCGGTCCGCGTGTCGCCCGGCGCGATGCTGTTGGCGGTGACGTTGAACGGCCGCAACTGCGCCGCCAGGCAGCGCGTGTAGTGGATCGCGGCGGCCTTCGACGTGGCATAGATCGCGCCGTTCTGTCGGCCTCCGTACCCGGCGATGGAGCTGATGGTCACGATGCGCCCCTCCCGCCGCTGCATCATCCCGCGCGCCACGAGCTGGGAGACGAAAATCGTGCTGATCAGGTTGCGGTCGATGACGGCGCGGACGTCTTCCTCCTTCACCATGATCGCGTCGTTCGGGTCCGGCTTGCCGCCGGCCGCGGCGATGTCGCCGCCAGCGTTGTGCACCAGGGCGTAGATCGGCCCCAGCTCTCGCGTCACCGTATCCACGACCCGCGTCGCCTGGTCGTTCTGGGTCAGGTCGCCCAGGACCGGGATGGTGCGGACATTGTAGAACTGAGCGATCTGGGCGGCGGTGTCGGTCAGGGTGGTGCCCTCGCCATATTCAGCCGGGCCGTGTTCGCGCATGCCGTGGATCGCGACGTCGCAGCCCATCTTGGCCAGGGTCTCCGCGAAGGCACGTCCCAGCCCGCGCCCTCCACCGGTGACGAGCGCGACCTTGCCGCGAAGTGGGGCTGTGTCTGATGGCATCTGGGGCCTCCCTGGGATTGGTGCGGGAGGGGATCATCGCGCCCGACGGGTGTCAAACCCCCGGCCGAGCGCTGTCTGGATTTGACAGTGCGCGGCCCCGGGACGGGATACCATCGGTATGGGCCTGGATGCGGGTCGTCGGATGTTACGGCATGAAAATACTCTGCCATTCCGCCTTGGCCCGCCGGATCGCATCCTGATCGATCGAGTCCCAGTCCATCTTGATCAGCTTCAGACTGTCGATCGGCGGGGCGAATTCCGGCAGCGGGCTTTTGAACCCGCTGCGCCCGGAAATCAGCGCTTCCCGCTTCGATAGGATCGTCTGTCCAGGTTCGGACAAGGTGAAATCCAGCCAGAGCTTCGCCGCGTTGGGATGCGGTGCCTTCGCCAGGATGAAGCTGGCCTGACCCAGCAGCACGACACCTTCCTCGGGGAGGATGAATTTCAGGTTGGCACCGCGTTCGTTGTATTGGTGCACGCGAGTGGGCATGCCGCCGAACGCCATCAGGTCCTGGCCGGAGATCAGCCGTTCCGCCGTCTGCTCCGAGCGCAGGATGAAGACCGGCTTCATCTTCGCCATGTCTTTGAAATACTCGATCCCCAGGATGGACCGCAGCCCCATATAGGCCAGAAGCCCGGTGGCCGAGTTGCCGGAATCGTTCAGGCTCATGCGCCCGGGCGGCACCGCGCCCAGGATGTCCTTCCAGCTTTTGCCTTTGAAATTCAGCGTGTCGGCGTTCCAGGTCGGGACGAAGATATAGGCGCCATTGAAGGCATAATACCCAGGCTTGCCGAGACCAGCCGCAAACGCCGAACCGAACGCCTGATACGCGGGCGAGTCGTACTGCATGATATGCCCGGCCCGCACCAGGCCGTTGATCCAGGGCGGTGATGCGATCGAGGCGATGTCGATGGTGACATTGCCCGAACCGACCTCCTGCTCGACCCGGGTGATCAGGTTCAAGGTCGTGCTGAGAGTATAACGAACCGGGAACCCGGCGGGCATGCCGTAGGTCTTGCGGAACGCGGCGGTCAGTTCGTCATGGGTTTCCGGTTGCAGCACGGTGTCGAAATAGCCGACCGAGCCTTCCTTCTTGGCAGCCTCGATCATCGTGCGAAGCGCGTCGCGTGCGTCGGCCGCGGCACCGACGACCGCCGGCGGGTCCTGCGCAACGGCGGCTGACGCCGTGGACAATAGAACGAGTAGTGTCATGACAGAGAACAGCCGAAGCATGAATGCGTTCCTCCTCGATACCGGCCCCGATTACGGGGTGAACACGCTCTGCCACTCCGCCTTGGCGCGCCTGATGTCGTCGGCGGTGATCTTGGTCCAATCCATCTTGATCAGTTTCAGACCATCGATCGACGGGGCGAATTCCGGCAACGGCGTCTTGAAGCCGGATCGGCCGGAGATCAGCGCTTCCCGCTTCGTCAGGATCATCTGTCCGGTTTCCGACAAGGTGAAATCCAACCAGAGTTTGGCGGCGTTCGGATGCGGGGCCTTGGTCAGGATGAAGCTGCCGGCGCCCATCAGGACGAAGCCTTCCTCGGGCAGCAGGAATTTGAGATTGGCGCCGCGTTCGTTGTATTGATAGGCACGCGCCGAGGTGCCGCCAAAGGCGATCAGGTCCTGACCGGAAATCAACCGCTCGGTCGTCTGTTCGGAGCGCACGATGAATTGCGGCTTCATCTTCGCCAGTTCTTTGAAGAACGACAGGTCCAGGATGGTCCGCAACCCCATATAGGTCAGCAATGCGGTGGCCGAGTTGGGGGAATCGTTCAAACTCATCCGCCCAGGAGGCACCGCACCCAAGAGATCCTTCCAGGACTTGCCCCTGAAGTTGAAATGGTCGGGGCTCCAGACCGGAATGAACATATAGGCGCCGTTGAACGCGTAATAGCCCGGACGGCCCATCCCGGCGTCGAACGCCTTGGTGAACGCGCCATATTCGGGACTGTCGTATTGCATGATGTGCCCGCCCGCGACCAACCCGTTGATCCACGGCGGCGACGCGAGCGAGGCTACGTCGATCGTGACATTGCCGGAATTGACCTCCTGCTCCACCCGCGTCACCAGGCTGAGTGTCGCACTAAGCGTGTATTTGACCGGGAAATTGTTGGGCAGGCCGTAGGCCTTGCGGAAGGCTTCGGTCAGTTCGGTGTTGGTTTCCGGTTGGATCACCGCATCCCAATAGCTGACCGATCCTTCGGTCCTGGCCGCGGCGATGCGCGCCCGCAACGCATCGCGATCAGACGCTGCGGCCGCCTGCACCGCGGGCGGATCGGCCTGGGCCAACGCAGGCATGGCGGCAGCAAACAGTCCTGCCGATAGCAGAGCGGCGGATAGAAATGCATTCATCACGCTGTCTCCCCAGGTTGCAACACGATCCAATCGTCAGGCGACATCCCGACATGCACGCTGTCGCCGCGTGCGAACCCGGCGGCGGGGCGCGTGGCGCGGATGGCGATCTCGTCGATCTTGACGATGTATTCCTCGGCCACGCCCAGGAACGATGCGGCCTCGATGGTGCCGGCGTAGCTGTCCGGCATCGGTGCCTGCTCGACCCGCACATGTTCCTTGCGGATGCAAGCCAGGACCGGGTCGCCCACCGAGGCAACCAATCCGCTGCCGGCACGGGCGCGCGTGGTCAGATGTGCGCCGAGAGCGACTTCGACATAAGGGGTGCCCTCAATTCGACCCAGCAACGTGGCTTCCAGGACATTCAGGCCGAAGAACCGAGCAACGAACGGGGTGGCCGGGCGGCGAAACACGTCTCGCGCCGGCCCCATGGTCTCTATGGCGCCCTGGTTCATCAGGACGACCGTGTCCGCCAATCCGAAAGCCTCGGCCTGGTCGTGCGTCACGTAGATCGCGGTGAACCCCAGCCGTTCCTGCAACAGCCGCAGTTCCAGGCGCATCTGTTCGCGCAACTGGGCATCGAGGTTGGACAGCGCCTCATCGAATAGCACCAGCCTTGGTTCGGCCACCAACGCACGAGCCAATGCAATCCGTTGCTGCTGCCCGCCGGAGACCAACGTCGCCGACCGATGCTCAAAGCCCTTCAGCCCGACGATATCCAGCATCCGCGACGCCCGTTCCAGCCGTTCGGCCTTCCCCATTCCGCGCACCTTCAGCGGAAACGCCACGTTCTCCGCCACCGTCATGTGCGGCCAGACAGCATAGGACTGAAAGACAATGCCGAGTTCACGCTTTTCCGGCATCAGGTCGATGCGTTGGGCGCTGTCGAAGACTGGTATGCCGGCGATCTCAATGGTGCCGCCATCCGGCGTCTCCAACCCCGCCAAACACCTCAAAATCGTCGTCTTCCCACACCCGCTCGGCCCCAACAGCGCCAAGGTGCTGCCCCGCGGCACCTCGAACGAGACATTGCGCACGGCCGTATGATCGCCGAAGCGCTTGGTCAGGTGGCTGATATGGACGAAACGATCTGTCATGCTCAACCCTGGGACATCGATGTGCGCGTCAGGCGCATGATTGCGAAGGCGGCCAGCAGCATGACCAGTTGTACCACGGCCAACGCGGCGACGTAGCCGGAACTGCGCTCGCTCAGCACGACCATCGCGACGCTGATGGTTTCCGTGCCCTGGGCATACAGCAGGATCGTCGCGCCGAGTTCGCGGATGAAGATCACGAACAGCATCAGCCAGGCGGCGATCAGCGCCGGACGCAGCAGAGGCAACACGATCAGGCGCATGGTCTGCAACCAGGACGCGCCGGCGGAGCGGGCACTTTGTTCCAACTCAGGATTGATCGCCAGGAACATGGCGGTGACGGTGCGGGTCGCGAACGGGAAGAAGCGCGCGATATAGGCGATCAGGATGATGGTCAGGGTGGAATAGAGCGGCGTGCGGATCGCCAGGATCAGAAACCCGAGGCCCAGGATAATCCCAGGAATGCCCAGCGGCAGCGACAGCAACGCGTCGACCAAAGCGCGTCGCTTCGGGTTGCCTCGGGTCAAATAGTATGATTGCAGCACCGCCAGCGCCACGCCCCAGGTCGCGCCGACCAACGCCAGGAACAGGCTGTTGGTGATGGCGGTCCGGGTCAGGTCGTATTTGGTCAGCACATATTCGAAATTGCCGGTGGTGGCGGTGCGCCACAGGAACCGGCCGGTCCAGAGTTTCGAGAACGACACCATCAGCAACGCCACCAGCGGCAGGATGACGCCGCCACCGACATAAACCGCCTCCAGGGTCAGAGCGGCGATCTTGCCCCCGGTGCGCAGGCGGATCTGGCGCGGCCGGTAGCCCTTGCCGGTGACGGTGTCGAACCGGCGATTGGCGATGAAGCGGCGTTGCAGCAGGGTCAGCACGATCGTCACCGTCAGCACGACGATGCCGAACGCCGCCGCGCGTCCCAGATCCGACGGATACTGGACCATGGAAAAGATCTCGGTCGGCATGAACCGGATCCCGCGCGGGGACGCCAGGGCCAGCGGCACATCGAACAGCCCGGCCGAGGTGACGAACACGATCAGCCCGGCCGACAGCAGTGCCGGCATCACCAGCGGCAAGGTGATGTGACTGAGCGTGTACCAGAACGAGGCGCCGTGGACCCGGGCCGCATCCTCCAACGCCGCATCCATCTGGCGCAGAGGGCCGATGACGAACAGGTAGACATAGGGCGTGTAGAACAGGGTCAGCACAAAGATCACCCCGCCCATGCTGTAGATGTCCAGCCATTCCAGGGACACGCCCAGATAGGTCCGCGCCAGCCAGGGCAGCAGCCCGCCATGCGGGGCCAGCAGATAGATCCAGGAAATCGCGCCGACATAGGGGGACAGGAAAAACGGCACCAGATTGGCGGTTTCCAGCCAGGATCGCCCGGGCATGTCGGTGCGCGCCACCAGCCAGGCGAGGCTGAATCCCAGCAGCAAGGCCAGGATCGTGGTGCAGCTTCCGGCGATCAGCGTATTGAGCGCCGCGCTGACGAAGCGCGGATCGCCGAACAGGCGGAGGAAATTACCGGCCTCGATGGCAACCGAGTCGCCGTCCCAGACCAGCAGACTGCGAATGATGGTGGCCAGGAACGGGCCGGCGATCAGCAACACGCCGATCGTCACGCCGGCAATGGGCAGCGCGCGTTGCAGAAAGCGACCTTGCGCGCCGGTATTCACCGCCCGCGTCTCCTCCCGTTCGTGGCGGTGGGTTCCGCCTCTTGTCGTCTGCCCCGACATTACGCAGAGTCCGGGGGGAAGGCCAAGGCGGCCTTTCCTTCTGCGGCGGGAGATGATCGATGCGGTTCGGACTTTTCGGCGCGGCCCAGGCGCAGCGTGGCGGCGGACCCGATGTCGACAGCGCCGCCGGATTCAAGGACTACATCGACTATGTCATCGAGGCGGAGGGCCTCGGCTACGAAAGCGCCTTCATCGTCGAGCACCATTTCACCGGCTTCGGTCAGGTCTCCGCCACCCTGAACCTGCTGACCTGGATTGGCGCTCGCACCACCACGTTGCGGTTGGGGACGGCCGTGGTAGTGCTGCCCTGGCACAATCCGGTGTTGCTGGCGGAACAGGCGGCGACGTTGGACCTGCTATCCGGTGGGCGGCTGGATTTCGGGGTTGGGAAGGGGTACCGCCATAACGAATTCGTGGGCTTCCGCATTCCGATGGAGGATGCGCAGGCTCGGTTCGAGGAAGCCATCGACATCATCACGAAGTCCTGGACCTCCAACGAGCGGTTCAGCTTCCATGGCAAGTTCTGGCAATACGACGACATCGTGGTGGAGCCGCCGACCATCCAGAAGCCGCATCCGCCGTTCTGGCAGGGTGCGGGCCATCCAGAGTCGATCCGACGCGTGGCGGCGCGCGGGCATAATCTGCTGCTGGACCAGTTCGCGTCGATGGACGATACGATCGCGCGCTTCAACGTGTATCGCGATGCGATGATCGCCAACGGGTTCGGCTTCGACGCGTCCCAGGTCGGCGTGGCGCGGGCGTTCTTCGTGGCACGCGATGAGGCCGAGAAGGAAGCCGCCGTCGATCGGCGGGTCGCCGCTCAACGGCGGTTGCATGGGATAAGCCAACGCCCGGATGGCAACAACACCGCCAGCATCATGGCGTTTTCCGACACGCGCGAAGCCAGCGAGGAAAGCGCGCTCTACGGCAACCCGGACCAGATTTGCCGCAAGATAGAAAAGCTGCAGGCGGCCGGCGTGGAATACATGCTGCTGAACGGCGGCGGCACGTCGCGGGAGAATCTGCGTCGGTTCGCGCGAGAAGTGATGCCGCATTTTCGGACGGAGACGCCGCGGCGGGCCGCGGAGTAGAGGGCTGAAACGGTTCGGCGGCGGCCTACCGATCCAACCACAAATCCTCCCACCGCCAGCCGTTGTAGATACTGTTCACCATGATCGTCAGGTTTTTCACATGCGGGTGCCAGCAGCCCGCCGCGACCCCGTGATAGATGATCGGGCGCACCACGTTCGCCGCCAACACGCGCTCGATCTCCCACACCATAGCGCGCCGTTTGGCGATGTCGGTTTCCGTGGATTGGGCATCCAGCGCCTTTTCCATCTCCGGCGTGCAGAAATTGCCGTAGTTGCGCAGTGACCCGCAGGAGAAATTCTCGTAAAAATTCTGGTCTGGATCGTCCAGCGAACTGCCGGTCAGGTTCAGTCCGATCTGGTAGTCCTTCTTGTAGATACGGTTGAAATAGAGCGCCGTATCGGTGACCTCGACCTCCGAGTCGATATAGATGTCCTTCAACTGGTCGGACAGGATCAGGGCCGGATCGCGAAAGCTGGGAATATCGCGGGTGAAGACCTTGGTTTTCAGCCTCTTGTCCGGACCGTAGCCGAGCCGACGCATGATGGCGCGGGCTTCTTCGCGGTTCTTGGCGACATCGGGACCATAGCCGGTCAGGGTCTCCAGCATCTCTGCCGGCATGCCCCAGACACCTTCGGGTGGCGCCAGCATGTTGGCGCCGACACGACCCTGGCCCTCGTTCATGATGTCGTTGAAGGATTTGCGATCCAGGGTCAGAGCCAGGGCCATGCGGATGTCGGGGTTATCGAAGGGCGGCGCTTCCCGGTTCACGATCAGGTTGGTGCTGACATTGCTTCGACGCAACGTGCATTGCGCCTGAGGGGCCTGAGCCTGGATCTCCTTCAGCAACGGCACGCTGACATCGGTCGGATAGGTCATGTCGAACTTGCCGGCGATGAAGCCCAGCATGCGGGTGGCGCGGTTCGGCACGATGCGGAATTCGATCGCATCCAGGTAGGGCAGGCCCTTTTTCCAGTAGTCCGGGTTGCGTTCCAGCCGCATGCTTTCGTTCAGGCGGTATTCGACGAAGCGGAACGGACCGGTGCCGATCGGTTTCGTCCGCATGGCGGCGGAGCTGACATGGCACGGATAGACGCCCGACCAGCCGGCGGCCAGCAATGCGATCAACGACGGTTGGGGGCGTTTCAGGTGAAACGTCACCTCATGCGGGCCGTTGACCTTGATTTCCGCGACATTGGCAAACCAGGACTGGCGCGGCGACTTGCGGATTTTCCCGGGTGCCAGGCCGGACACCATGTCCCAGGTGCATTTCACATCGGCCGAGGTAAACGGCTTGCCGTCATGGAACCGGACATTTTCGCGCAGGGCGAAGGTCAGGGCGGTGCCGTCCGCGCTCCATGTCCAGGACGTGGCGAGTTCCGGCACCACCGTGTCCATGCTGTTCTGCGGCTTGTGTTGGTCGTACATGACCAGGTTGTTGAACACCGACATGAAGGGAATGACGGTGGATGCGGTGACTTCCTCATGCAGGGACGGGCTGGGCGGGCTGTCGATATGCGGCAAGAGTAGGGTGCCGCCATATTTCTGAGCGTGGCTGGGGCCCGCGGTCACCGCCAACAGCATCGTGACCGCGCCAACCAGGCAACCCAACAGCCCGCGCATTCTTCTCCCCTTTCCGTCCGTCGGGTTGGTCCCGATCAACGTGACGATATGCCTGTCCGCACGCTGACGGGCACCGCAAAGCGCCCTGCCGGGAGGCGAACGCCCCGGACCGCGCCGGGATGCGCGGACGGGGCACTCGCCGGTGGCCGATTACTTGTCCAGCCAGACATCCTCCCACCGCCAGCCGTTATAGATGCTGTTCACCATGACCGACATGTTCTTCACGTAGGGGTGCCAGCAGGCCGCGCCGACGCCGTGGAAGATGATGGGGCGAGCGACGTCCTCGGCGAGCTTGCGCTCGATGTCCCAGACCATCTTCCGGCGCTTTTCGATATCGGTTTCGACCGATTGTGCTTCGAAGTCCTTCTCCAGGTCCTTGTTGCAGTAGTTGGTGTAATTCCGCAGCGACCCGCAGGCATAGTTTTCGTAGAAATTCTGATCCGGATCGTCCAGCGAGCTGCCCGTCTGGTTGACGCCGATGCTGTAGTCCTTTTTGAAGACGCGGTTGTAATACAAAGGCGTATCGACGACCTCCAGGTCCGCGTCGATATAGATGTCTTTCAACTGATCGTTCATGATCAGCGCGGGATCGCGGAAGGTTGGAACGTCTCGCGTGAAGATCCGGGTCTTCAGGCGCTTGTCCGGACCATAGCCCAGTTTGCGCATGATCGCCCGGGCTTCCTCCCGCCGTTTGGCCAGGTCCGGATCGTAGCCCAGCAATGTGTTCTGTATGGCCAAGGGCATGCCCCAGACGCCGTCAGGGGCGGGCAGCATGGCGCCACCGAGCGCGCCCTCGCCCTCGTTTTGGATGTCGTTGAAGGATTTGCGGTCGATCGCGAGCGCCAACGCACGCCGGATGTCGGGGTTATCGAATGGCGGGACGTCGCGGTTGATGATCAGGTTGGTACTGACATTCGTGCGCCGCATCTTGCACTCCAACTGCGGCGCCTGGCTCTTCAGGTCGCGCAGCAGCGGCACGGACACGTCGGTCGGGTAGCTCATGTCGAACTTGCCGGCGACCAGGCCCAACATCCGCGTGCCCCGATTTGGCACGATGCGGTACTCGATCGCATCCAGATAGGGCAGCCCCTTCTTCCAGTAGTTGGGGTTGCGCTCCATCTTCATGCTTTCGTTCAGCCGGTATTCGACGAACTTGAACGGGCCGGTGCCGATGGGCTTGGTGCGCATCTGGGCCGACGATACGTGGCACGGATAGACCGGCGACCAGCCAGCCGCGAGCAGCGACAGGAACGAAGGTTGCGGGCGGCCGAGGATGAAGGTCACTTCGTTCGGGCCGTTGACCGAAACCTCCTTCAGGTTGTTGTACCAGGCCTGACGCGGGCTCTTGCGGATTTTTCCGGGTACCAGACCCGACACCATGTCCCAGGTGCATTTCACATCCGCCGAGGTGAACGGCTTGCCGTCGTGGAACGTCACGCCCTCTCGCAGGGCGAATGTCAGCTTCGTGCCGTCATCGCTCCATTTCCAGGATGTGGCGAGTTCCGGCTTGATCGTGTCCATTTGGTTCTGCGGCGCATGCTGGTCGAACAGGACCAGGTTGTTAAAGAGCGGCATGAACGGGATCACGACCGACGCGGTGGCCTCCTCGTGGATCGAGGGGCTGGGCGGCGTGTCGATATGCGGCAATGTGAACGTGCCGCCATATTTCTGCGCTACGGCCGGCGCTGTGAGCCAACCCAAGGTGGCCAGGACCAGGGTGGCCACGTGTAGACCGGTGATGCGTTTTGCTTGCACCGACATCCTCCCTTGACTTTTATTAAGGCTCTTATAGCGTTTTCTGTTGGCATGGCCCCAGACCGATGGCTCCGAGGATCATGGCGGCCGAACTCGCGGTCTGACCCATCGCTTCCAAGGTCCGGCGCCATCCGAGATAGTTCGGGAGGTTTTTTGTGGCGACCCCATGGAAGCG
>CALQHT020000150.1 GCA_943330455.2 Nitrosovibrio sp. Nv4
CCCAGGACCTCTTCTCCCTGACCATGGCTCTGGACACCGCGAGACACCCCCGATGAGGATAACCAGCCACTGGAGAGCCGTGTGCGGGAGAACCGCCAGCACGGTTCGGAGGGAGGGGAGGTTGGTAGCCTTCCCTACCCCTATCGGTTGTGGTTGGGGGCGGTGCGCCGGTCGATGGTTCGGTCGGCCGGCATAAGCGACCCCGGGTTTCGCCGTGTCAGGCGATCAAAATGGCCATCCCCCCGATTACCCCATGGCGTCGCGCGTCAAGCGGTGACAAAAACAGGGCGTGGCCGGTCGGCGTGGGTCGAGCCGGCCACGACTCTAATAACGCCGCGTGTTGGCGGCAGGAGCGGTGGGCGATGGCGACGCGCAACGTGGCAACGGTGTTCGGCGGTTCGGGATTTATCGGACGATATGTGGTCAAGCGCCTCGCGCGGGCTGGCTATGTCGTGCGCGTGGCGGTGCGTGATCCGGAGGCGGCCCTGTTCCTGAAGCCCATGGGGGCGGTCGGACAGGTCGTGCCGCTCTATTGCGACCTCCGCCAGGAAGCGACGGTGCGGCGAGCCGTCGAAGGCGCATCGGTCGTCGTCAATCTGGTGGGCATATTGGCGGAGCGGCGTTCCGGCGATTTCCAGGCGATGCATGCCGTTGGCCCGGCCACGATCGCGCGCATTGCCGCCGAAAGCGAGGTCGAAAAGCTGGTCCATGTCTCCGCCATCGGTGCCGACGCGGCCAGCCCCAGTCGTTACGCGACGTCCAAGGCCGCCGGCGAAGCCGCGGTCGCGGCGGCGTTCCCGGGGGCCACGATCCTGCGCCCGTCGGTCGTGTTCGGGCCGGAAGACCAGTTCTTCAACCGCTTCGGGGCGATCGCCCGCATTCTGCCGTTCATGCCGGTCATTGCCGGGGACACACGCATGCAGCCGGTCTATGTCGGCGACGTGGCCGATGCGGTGATGGCATCTATCTCGCACCCCGAAGCGCTCGGCAAAACCTATGAGTTGGGCGGGCCGAAGGTTTGGACATTCCGCGAAATCCTTGCCTACATCCTGAAAGTGACCGGGCGCACCCATCGGCTGGTCAACATCCCGATGGGGGTGGCTCGCATGCAGGCCTGCGTGCTGGAACTGCTGCCCTGGAAGCCGCTGACCCGCGATCAGTTGCTGATGCTGGAGCGCGACAATGTTGTGGCGGCCGGCGTGCCGGGATTGGCGGAACTGGGCATCGTGCCGACGCCCGTCGAACTGGTGGTGCCCGATTATCTGCGCCGTTTCCAGCCGGGTGGCGGCCGACGGTCTCTGCAACCGCTGCCCGAGGCAGGCTGATCCCGCCGTGCGGGGCGACGTTCCGGGCAGGTTTTGCGCGCCGCGCACCAGAATGCGATAAGGTGTAGAATGCGCACGCTCTACCACCTGCCGTTGTCTCCCTTCGCCCGGAAAGTCCGTCTGGTTCTGGCCGAAAAGCGCCTGCCGTTCGAGTTGCGCGTTGAAAAGGTTTGGGAAAGACGCCCCGAGTATCTGGAACTGAACCCGGCCGGCACCGTCCCGACCCTGATCGAGGACAACGGTCTGGTCATCCCCGATTCGGGCGTCATCTGCGAATACCTGGACGAGGCCTATCCCGATTCGGGCCTGATGGGTCGCACCCTGGCGGAGCGGGTGGAGGTGCGTCGGCTGGCCGCATGGTTCGACGGCAAGTTCGCCTCCGAGGTGACGCAGAACCTGGTGGGCGAGAAATTCATGCGGCGCCTGGCAGGCCGCGGCAATCCGGACCCGGCGGCAATCCGCACCGGCTATGTCGCGTTGCGCTACCACCTCGATTACATCGGCTGGCTGGCGGAAACCCGGAAATGGCTGGCGGGCGGGAGCATGTCGCTGGCGGATTTCGCCGCGGCGGCGCATTTGTCCACGTTGGATTTCATCGGCGATGTCGATTGGAACCTGTCCGCACCGGCCAAGGAATGGTACGCGCGGGTGAAGTCTCGGCCCAGTTTCCGGCCATTGCTGGCGGATCGGGTGTCAGGGACGATCCCGCCGGCGCACTACGCGGACCTGGATTTTTGAGGGTGTGGGACTTCGATAAGGCAGGGTTCCCGAGCTAGGGGGATTTCTGAGAGAGCAGTGACGACGGTGGTTCCCCCTACCGCATTCACACATCTCGGGGTCAGGTGTGGGCCGCGGAAAGTCCTCCCCCTCCCCTTGCGCGAACCATGCCGGCCATACGGAAAACCCGCCCCTCGGTTGCGCCAAACCGCCGTCCGCGTTACCGCTACCGTGCCCTAGATGAGGAACCCCAGCCGATGTTGCGATCGCTCGCCTTCGCCGCCCTGTTGCTCTTTTCCGCCACCACCAGTGGCGCCCAGGCCGCCACGTTGGACACCGTGCGGCAGAAAGGCGCCGTGACCTGCGGGGTGAATGTGGGCCTCGGCGGGTTCTCCCTGCCCGACAGCCAGGGCCAATGGCGCGGCCTGGATGTGGATATCTGTCGAGCGGTGGCGGCGGCGGTGTTCGGGGATGCGACGAAGGTGCGCTATCAGGGGCTGACCAGCGCCAACCGGTTCACGGCGCTGCAATCGGGGGAGGTCGATATCCTCGCCCGCAATACCACGCTGACCTTTCTGCGCGACGTGACGATCGGCCTGCGCATGGCGGCGGTGAACTTCTATGACGGGCAGGGCTTCCTGGTACGCAAAAGCGCCAATGTGAAGACCGTCAAGGACCTGGCGGGCGGCACGGTCTGCATGCTGCAAGGCTCCACCCATGAGATGAACATCATCGACTGGATGCGTCAGAACAAGGTCGATATCAAAGTCATTCTGCTCGACACCACCGACGTGCTGATCCAGGCGTTCCTGGCCGGGCGCTGCGACGCGGCGTCGTCCGACAGCTCCAATCTGGCGTCCATCCGCGCCACCGGCGTGGGCAAGCCGGACGACTACGTGATCCTGGCCGAACGCATCAGCAAGGAGCCGCTGGGCCCGATGGTGCGTCGTGCCGACGACCAGTGGCTGGACGTGGTGCGCTGGACGCTGATGGCGATGATCGAGGCGGAGGAACTGGGCGTGACGTCCGCCAATGCCGACAAGATGCTGGCGGAAAGCACCAGTCCCGCGGTGCAGCGCCTGCTGGGCAAGGCCGGCGAGTATGGCAAGCTGATGGGCGGGTTGGACAACGCCTGGGCGCTGAACGTGATCAAGCAGGTCGGCAACTACAGCGAAAGCTACGAACGCAATGTCGGCACGGGCAGCCCGTTGAAGCTGGATCGCGGGCCGAACGCGCTGTGGACCCAGGGCGGGCTGATGTACGCGATCCCGTTTCGTTGATACGATAAGAACCATAAACCGGAGGACGCGCCTTGAGACTCGGAATCGTCGCCATCCCGCGGCGCCTGTCGGAAACCGACGCGCGCCCGATCATCGACCAACTGGTCGACGTCGCCCAGAACGTCGAGAAACTCGGCTACCATGGCCTGTGGGTGACCGACGCCTTTGCCCGGGGCTGGGCGACGTTGGATCCGCTGGTGCTGCTGGGTGCGCTGAGCCCCGTGACCAAGACGATCGAGCTGGGCACCTGCGTCGTGCAGATCCCGCTGCGCCATCCGGTGGAGCATGCCCATCGGGTGCAGACCCTGCACCTGCTGTCCGGGGGGCGGCTGCGGTTCGGCGTCGGCAGCGGCTCGACCAAGCATGATTTCGACGCGGTGGAAGCGGATTACGAGAAGCGCTTCAAGACCTTGCCGGCGTATCTGGACGTGATGCAGCGGACCTGGAAGGGAGAGGGCGTGTACGGCCCGGCGATCTCGGTCTGGCCGGGAACGGAAGGCGGCCCGCCGGTGATGCTGGGCGCCTGGCGCAGCCCACGCTGGATCAATCTGGCGGCGCATCACTGTCAGGGCTGGATCGCGTCCGGCATCCATGGGTCGTGGGAAGACCTGGAGATCGGCATTAAGATGTATCGGGAAGCCGGCGGCCAGCGGGCGATCGTTGCCAATATCTTCACCGATCTGCGCCCCGAGGGGCAGCGCGGCCCGACCAACGACCACGCGAAGATCAACCTGTATTGCTCCCCGGCCGAGGCGCGCGACAAGCTGAAGCGCCTGGAAGACCTGGGTTTCGATGACGCGCTGCTGGTGTGCCCGGATAGCGATCCGGCGCAGTTGGAGGCGATGCGGGGGCTGTTGTAGGGGGTATTGCCAGTCCTTATGTCAGGACATGCTCGCTATTGGTGGCTCGGGAGAAAAGCTGACACCCATGCTATGTCGAAGTGTGTCACGCTTGTCCGCCGAGCGCGATCAAAGGCTGGTGGAGTGATCATTGGGAGGCACCCCCATGGACTGGAAGGATTGCCCGGACGTCGAACGGATCCCCGGTAAAGTCTCCGGCCAATGGATCATCAAGGGGACGCGGATTCTGGCGGATGGCGTCATCGACAACGCCGAACAAGGGATGACGCCGGACGAACTGGCGTCCGAGATATTTCCGGGCCTTGGCATCGAGCGGGCGCGCCGCGTCATTGCGTTTGCCCGTCGCCATGCACCGCATCCTGCTTGATGAGAATGTTCCGGCGGCATTGCGCCATCTGATTGGTGGGCACGAGGTTCGTCCCGCCTATGAGATGGGGTGGTCGGGTCTGGCAAACGGCGAACTGATCGCGGCCGCGGAGGCTGATGGATTTGCCATTCTGATCACGGCCGACCGTAACATTCGCTACCAGCAGAATCTGACCAATCGGCGGATTGCCCTTGGTGGTGCTGACGACCAATATTTGGCCAATCATCAGAGCCAACCACGCGCCGATCCTGGCTGCGATCGATACCGTTCCGCCAGGCGGCTACGGCGTCACGCTCGATCGGCCCATTCGTCGACGACGGTCCTATCGAACGTCATTGTAGCTCTCCGTTGCAAGCCCGCGTTCCGACGACCTCCACGCAGGGTTGATGATTCCCCTACCGCCGCTCCGACCCCGCGAAATACAACGCCGGGTCCGACGCCCGCACCCGCGCCTCCGGCAATCCCAATTCCCGCCGCACGATATTGGTGCCCTCCACCAGCGAGACGCATTTGTAATAGGCGATCCGCCGGCTCAACCCCTCTCGTCCGAAACCGCAATCGGTGGTGATCACCAGCCGCTCCGGCGGAATGAACTCCAACGCTCGGCGGATCAAGTTGGCCACGTATTCCGGAGGCTCCACCACTGTGTTGCAGTGGTTCACCACGCCGATGCCGATCTTCTTGTCGGTCTTGTATTTGCCGAACAGATGCATGTCGCGGCCATCCGTGCTGGCGCATTCGAACGTGATGACATCCGCGTTCAACTGCAACAGATGCGGCATCGCCCTCTCATAGCTCGGGACTTCCCAATACACCCGTTGCTGGTTGGGATTGCCCCAGCAGGTATGCACCCAGATCTCGGCATTCACGCCGACCAGTTGGCGGTTGAACGCCTCGGTCAGGAATTCCAGATCCGCCTCCGTGCAGTCGGGGCGCAGGGATCGTCCGTGATGCGGCGGCTCCTCCACCTGGATCAGCGGGCAGCCGGCGGCGGCCAGTTCGCGCAGTTCGGCGTTCATGATGTCGCACAGATCGAGGATCATCGCCTTGTCGTCGACGTAGAACTCGTTCCACAGCATGCTCGCCAGCGCCGGCGCGCAGATCGCGCCGAATTTCACCGGCCGGTCCGTCAGGCGCTGTGCCACTTGCCATAGCGCCGTGTATTCCCATGGTCCGCGCGACAGTTTCTCTTTCACGATACTGGGTTGGTACGCTTCCTGCACTTCCCACAGGATCTTGCCGGGGCGCAGGTCGTGCCGGCCCATCCAGCCGCGGGAGGTGTCGCGATGGCCCTGGATGCCACCCAGCCGCTCGATCGGATAGAAGAACCAGGATTTGCCGCCCACCGCCAGATCGAAACGGCTGTCGCCGTCGGTCACGATGTCCAACCCGGCGGCTTCCTGCGCGTTGATGATGGCCGAGACCGCGTCCAGGTATTGCTCCCGGAACAACGAATCGCCCAGGGCTGATTTGAAGGACCGCCCGCTCAGGCTGACATCGAACCAGAGCGGCCGTGGGTAGGAACCGGTGATCGCGGTCGGCAGCACCATGTCTTGTGTGACGCTCAGCATTTTCTGGTTCTCCTCGCCTGGGTCCGATAGCAGCACACGGCAATCCGTTCCTCAAGGGCGAGCGGGTGCAGGGAAGTAAAGCCTCGGGGCTCCGCCCCGAACCCCGCGAGGGCTTTGCCCTTCGAACCCACCAGGGGCTACGGCCCCTGGACCGCGATTCATGGGGTCTGGGGGAAAAGGGGCCGACACGGACGTTTCGGCGCCATGGTCGGCCCCCTTTCCCCCCAGACCCAATAAACGGCATCCAAGGCCCAGCCTTGGTGGGGATCGAAGGGGCAAAGCCCCTCGCGGGGTCCGGGGCGGAGCCCCGAGGCTTTCTTCCCTCCCCCGATATGCCCTAGGTTGCCAACCAACGGCTGCACCTGGCCGACAAGACCGAGGAACGTCCATTGGTTTGGCCCCCCTGTCGCCTCCGCCGCCCCAAGCGCGCGGGTGCGAGCCGTCACCGTCGCGTGCCGCTCCCGTCGGTGGGTGCATGACCGGCAAGACGAGATCCAACCTGGCCGCCCCCTTCGCGGTGCGCAGCTTCCGGTATCAGTTTCCCGCCGACCTCCTCACCTCCTGGGGAGTCGAGATGGAAGTGCTGATCCTGGGATGGTTCATCCTGGTGGAGACCGGGTCCGTCCTGCTGCTGACACTTTATGGGTCGCTGCAATATCTCGGCACATTGGTCTCCCCGCTGTTCGGCATGGCGGGCGACCGGTTCGGCCATCGGAACGTGCTGTGCCTGATGCGCGCGGTCTATGCCGTGCTGGCGATGGTGCTGACCGCGCTGGCATTCACCGACTCCCTGCAACCCGGATACGCTCTGCTGGTCGCGGCCGGTTCCGGCATGGTCCGCCCCTCCGATATCGCCATGCGCAACGCCCTGGTGGCCGAAATCGTGCCCGCGCCGCTGTTGATGGGGGCGATGGGCGTCTCCCGCACCACCTCCGATTCCGCCCGGGTGATCGGGGCGCTCGCGGGGGCCGGATTGCTCGCCGCCATGGGCATGACCGTCGCCTATCTGACCATCACCCTGTTCTACCTGGCCGGCATGATCCTGACCGGCTTCATCGGCCGAGGCCCCACCCAACGGCATCTGGCCGGCGCGGTGCATCCGTCCTTCCTGCGAGAGGTGATGGAAGGCATGCGCTATGTCTGGCGCACCCCCTGCCTGCTGGCCGCGATGTGGCTGGCCTTCCTGGTCAACCTGACCGCGTTTCCGATCACCCTCGGCCTGCTCCCCTACGTCGCCCGCGAGATATACCATATCGACCAGACCGGTCTCGGCACGCTCGTCGCCAGTTTCAGCGTCGGTGCCCTGGTCGGCTCCATCGCCGTCGGCATGGCGGGACGAGCACTGCGACCGGCAAGGATGATGGTGATCTTCTCGGCGGCCTGGTACGTGATGTTGCTGCTGTTCGTCGCCATGCCGGACCAGGTCAGCGGTCGGTTCATGCTGGTGGCGGCCGGATTTTGCCAGAGTTTCAGCATGGTCCCGATGGCCGCGATGCTGCTGTATGTCGCCGGCGAACGCTACCGAGGCCGCGTCATGGGCGTCCGCATGCTCGCCATCTACGGTCTCCCGCTCGGCCTTATGGCCTCTGGCATGCTGATCCAGTGGTTCGGTTTCGTGGCCACCGCCACCGCCTATTGCGTGGTTGGCCTGGTGGTCACCGCGGCGATCGCCCTGTGGTGGAAAGACGCGATATGGCCGCTCAGCGCCCCAGGGAATGCCCGATGAGCAACGCCCGATGAGCAACGCACGATGACCACGGCACGATGAGCGCGCGAACCGCCACCGCGCCACCGCGGACAAAATTCTTCACCCCCTTCAAGGTGCGAGGCTTCCTGTTCCAATGGCCGGCCGATCTGCTGACCAATTGGGCCATCGAGATGGAGTTGCTGATCCTCGGCTGGTACATCCTGGTCGAGACCCGGTCCGTGCTGCTGCTGACCCTGTTCGGCTCGCTGCGCTTCCTGGGCACCCTGATCGCGCCGATGTTCGGCATGGCCGGCGACAAATTCGGCCATCGCAACGTACTGTGCGCGATGCGCTCGGTCTACACGGTGTTGGCGGCGGTCATGACCGCGCTTGCTCTGGCCGGTGAACTGCAACCGATCCATGTGATGATCCTCGCCACCCTGGCGGGGCTGGTCCGCCCGTCCGACCTGGCGATGCGTAATGCCCTGATCGCCGCCATCATGCCGGCGGAACAATTGATGGCCTCGATGGGCGTCGCGCGAACCACCGCTGATATCGCCCGCATCGCCGGGCCGCTGTTCGGCGCCGGGCTGATCGCGACCCTGGGCATGGGGCCGGTCTATGTCGCGGTCACCGCCTTCTATGCGGCCGGTCTGGTCCTGACCGGGTTGGGCGGCGCGGGCCTGGCGCATCGACGCGCCGCCGGTGTGGGATCCGCCTCCTTCGCGCGGGAGGTGTTCGAGGGCCTGGCCTATGTCTGGCGCACCCCTTGCCTGCACGCGGCGATGTGGCTGGCTTTTCTGGTCAACATGACCGCCTTCCCGATGACCGGCAGCCTGCTGCCCTATATCGCGCGGGAGATCTATCACGTTGATCAGACCGGACTGGGCATCCTGGTCGCCTGTTTCGCCTTTGGCGGGCTGCTGGGCTCAATCTCGCTGAGTCTGGTGGGACAGGCTTGGCCGACCGGGCGGATGATGATCGTGGCGGCTATGCTTTGGTACGCGTTGCTGCAGGTGTTCGTGCTGATGCCAGATGCGCTCAGTGGCGGGATCGTCCTGGTGATCACCGGCCTGGTGCAGAGTTTCAGCATGGTGCCGCTGGTGGTCATGCTGCTGCGCGTGTCCGGGGAGCAGTATCGCGGCCGCGTCATGGGCGTGCGCATGCTGGCGATCTACGGGCTGCCGGTCGGCCTGCTGGCGTCGGGCTTTCTGATCGAGTGGTTCGGCTACGTCGCCATGGCGTCGGGCTACTGCATTTTTGGCCTTGCCGCGACTCTGGCGATCGCGCTTTGGTGGAGGGATGCGATCTGGCCGTTGGATGCGCCAGGGAATACCAGATAGCGAACACAAGATAGCGAACACGAAATAGGGGCAGGACCGCACATGTCGGGTCTTCAATCTGATTTGTTGCTGGATGGCGCGGCCGTCGCGGTGCGCCCACCAAGCGTTGAACGCGTCGCAGAGGCGCGGCCGATCCATGTCTCGGGCTATGAGCGTACCAAGCAGGATTTCTACGCCACGCCAGAGTGGGTGACAGAGGCGCTGTTGTCCCATGTGACCTTGCGCGGCCCGGTATGGGAGCCATGCTGCGGCACCGGTGCGATGTCGCGGGTGATGGAAGCGCGCGGCCATCGTGTCCACTCCACGGATATCATGGATCGCGGCTTTGGACGCGGCGGCGTCGATTTCCTCAAATGTGATGCCGTGCCGGCGGGATGTCGGTCGATCGTGACCAATCCGCCTTATGGCGAGTCGGGCACGCAGGCCGGTCAAAGCCGGTCGCCGAACGCGATGCGGAATTTCCTGCGCCATGCGCTGACGCTCACGGAGTCGGTGCAGGGCCAGCTTGCGTTGCTGGTGCGGCTCCAATGGATCGCCGGCCGGCGCGTCGCGACACAGATGTCGGCTTCGCCCTTCGCATCGGTGATTGTGCTGACGGAGCGGATCTGCTGGTTCGACCTGGGGCCGGGCACCAAACGTGGGCAGCATCACCATGCCTGGGTCGTATTTGATCATGCTCACCCGAAGGGGCAGCCTCCGGCATTATTGTACGCCTGAGGCACCAGCCGCGCCCTATCCCAGCCGCCGGTGCGTCGCTATCATGCCCCCGTCTTTTGCAACGAACTCAAGAGGAGACGCGTGACATGGCATTCTTCGAACTGCGCCAATACAAGGTCCTGCCCGGCAAGATGGACGGCTGGGTCAAGGTGATGGAGGAGGAGATCATCCCCTTCCAGGTCTCTCAGGGCATGATCATCTGCGGCAGCTACCGTGGTGAGACCGACGAATCGGTCTATGTCTGGATCCGCCGATTCGATAGCGAGGAGCAGCGCAAGGCCCAATACGCCGCCGTCTACGAATCCGATTTCTGGAAGACCAAGATCTCTCCGCGGGTGCCGGAATACCTCGACCGGTCGGCGATCGTGGTGACCCGGATCACGGCGACCCCGCGTTCGCCGGTTCAGTAACGACCGCGGACGATCGCCGGGTGGGATCGGCTCCCACCCGGCGTGTCGGGTGAGTCGGGTGAGGGAAGCAAGCCTTGGGGCTCTGCCCCAAACCCCGCGAGGGGCGTTGCCCTCTCGACCCCCACCAAGGCTGGGCCTTGGATGCCATTTATTGGGTTGGGGAAGCATGGGGGCCGACCATGGCGTTTCATCGTCCGTGTCGGCCCCCATGCTTCCCCAAGCCAACTGATCGCGGTCCAGGGGCCGCAGCCCCTGGTGGGTTCGAAGGGCAAAGCCCTCGCGGGGTTTGGGGCGGAGCCCCAAGGCTTTCTCCCCTCACCCCGACACCCCTGCCCGTCGTGGTTGCGTCGGCCAGATCCAAGCGCTACCGTTCAGCAGTTCCGCTGCCTATCGCTGACTCCAGGCCGCACCAATGACCGCGGGAGCAAGTCCGGCATCGCACGCTGAAGATCGGACACCCCGGCCGCAACCAAGAGCTGACGGAGGACCGCCATGAACGCACCAGTCGATATCGACCACAAGGCACTCGCTGCTTCGCTGCCGCTCGACAAAATCGACGTCAGTGATCCGCGGCTATACTTCGACGACGCCTGGCAGCCGTATTTCGAACGGCTGAGACGGGACGCGCCGGTGCATTATACGGCGGACAGCCCCTACGGCCCTTACTGGTCTGCCAGCAAATACAAAGACATCGTGCAGGTCGAGGTCAACCACAAGGTATTCTCCTCGTCAGACGAAGTCGGCGGCATCATGATCAACGATGCGCCCAAGGGCATGGAACGCACCAGTTTCATCCGCATGGACCCGCCCGAGCATGACGAACAGCGTCGGGAGGTCAGCTCGACAGTCAATCCGGTCACCCTCAACAAGATGGAAAGCTTGATCCGGGACCGCACCAACATGGTGCTCGACGGGCTGCCGCGCGATGAGCCGTTCAACTGGGTCGAGCGTGTGTCGATTGAACTCACCTCAATGATGCTGGCGACTTTGTTTGACTATCCGATCGAGGACAAGGCGAAGCTGATCCGCTGGTCGGATACGTTCATCTGCGACATCAACGCTCCGGATGCGCCGGTGCACTCGGAGGAAGAGCGCTTCGCCGAACAGATGCGTTTCGCCGGACACATGAACGAGATTTGGGAAGAACGCGCCAGGAAGCCGAAAAGCTTCGACGTGATCTCGATCCTCGCGCATGGGGATGCCACCAGCAAGATGACCCTGCGGGAACGGATGGGCATCCTGATCCTGTTCCTGGTCGGCGGCAACGACACCACCCGCAACTCGATGACGGGCGGATTATGGGGGCTCAGCCAGTTCCCCGACCAGTTCCGCAAGCTGCGGGAGAACCCGGATCTGGTGACCAGCACGATCCCGGAAATCGTGCGCTGGCAGACGCCGGTGATCCATATGCGCCGCACCGCGATGGAGGATGCCGAGATCGGCGGCAAGCAGATCAAGGCCGGCGAGAAGGTCGTCATCTGGTACATCTCCGGCAACCGCGATGAAGACGCGATCGAACGTCCGAACGAGTTCATCGTCGATCGCCGTCGCCCGCGGGAACATATGTCGTTTGGGTTCGGCATCCATCGCTGCCTGGGCAACCGCCTGGCCGAAATGCAGTTGCGGATTCTGTGGGAGGAAGTTCTCCGCCGCGACCTGAAGATCACAGTGCTGGACAAGCCGGTCTACGCCTATTCCAACTTCCTGCACGCGATCAGAAGCCTGCCGGCGCAGATCGCCGCTTGAGGTATTGATGATTGTCGCTGGGCGGCGGCGGCGCGTATGACCTGATACGCGCCTGCCGTCTCGATCCCGTTAGGGCCGGTGTTACCAACGGCCCGATTCGATCCGTTGACCGCGCTAGCGGCCCTTTACAGTCATTGTGGGACTTGATCTGGCGACCCGAGTTGCGTCGCTGGGAGGTTACCGGATCAAGTCCGGCAATGATAATGAAGGACGGAGGGCGGTGCGTCGCTCATTGGTTCGGGTCGACGCGCACACCTCCCGCGCAACGACGGCGGAATGCGAGTGCGCTATTGCCTGACCGGCGGCGGTGCGGCGTCGCGTGGCATGAGTTACCGTGCGGCTCCACGCCGTCGCCACCATTGGCGTTCACCACGCAGCAGGGATGCCCCAGGCATGAAATTCGGCTTTTGCGTCATGGCCAATGTCGATGAGATCGGCTTCTTCAGCCATGCCGAGACTTTGGGTTACGATTCCGTCTGGGTCGCCGACAGCCAGCATCTGTTTTCCGACTGCTATGCCGTGCTGGCACTGGCCGCTCGCCAGACCAGCCGCTTGCGGATCGGACCAGGCACCGCGATATGCGGCACGCGCATTCCGGCGGTGCAGGTCGCGGCCATGGGGACGCTCAATCGCCTGGCGCCGGGGCGCGTGTTCCTGGGGATCGGCACCGGCAACACGGCGATGCGCACCATGGGCCAGAAGCCCATGAAAATGGCCGAGTTCTCGGACTATCTGCGCGTGCTGGCCGCTCTGCTGCGCGGGGAAACCGTCGATTACACCTTCAACGGCATCACCAAGCCAATCCGCATGCTGATGCACGAAACCCGCTACATGAACCTGGAACCGCACATCCCGCTGTATGTGTCCGGCTTCGGCCCTCGTGCCATGGCGCTGGCGGGCGAACACGGGGATGGTCTGGTCTTTGCCATCCCGCCCCGCGGCATCCCGGTCGCCGAGGCCATGGGTCATGTCCGCCAGGGCGCTGCCCGCGTCGGCCGAGACATGACCGGCTATCGAAACAGCGCCCTCGTCAACATCGTTCTGTTGCAACCGGGAGAGGCCGCGGATTCCGATCGTATCAAAGCCGCGATAGGCCCCAACATCATGGCCAGCGTCTATTATTTCTACGATACGGTGCATGAGCGCGGCATCGCGCCTCCGCCGTTCCTTGAACGCATCTGGCAGCCCTATTGCGCGCTGGTCGAGCAAACCCCGCCGGAACACCGGCATTTCAGGACGCACGAATACCACTACACCGCGTTGCATCCGGGCGAGGCGGCATTGATCGACGAACAACTGATCCGCGACACATGTCTGGTTGGGACACCGGACGAATTGATCGAACAGATCCTCGCGCTGGAGGCTGACGGGTTGCAGGAGTTGATCTTCGCGACCGGCAATGACGCAAAATGGCGCCTGGCGGACGATTTTGCGCGTCTTGTCATGGCGCGCTTGTAGCGTCCAAGGCCGGGGCGCCCTGCCCCCGGGGCCATTCTCTTGTACCAACGGCCCTGGCCATTGACCGATATCGTCCCCTTACCGTCATTGCCGGGCCTGACCCGGCAACCCGCCCCCTTCCGTTGAAGCGCGGGTGGCCGGATCAAGTCCGGCAATGACGAGGGGGAGAGGGGGGGCAGTGCAACGGTTAATGGTTCTGGCGGGTTGGTCTTATCCGGCAACCGCTGCGATCGTCAGTCGAACACCAGCACCGTCCGCGCCACCTCGCCGGCCTTCATCGCCCGGAATGCTTCGTTGATGTCGCTCAGCCGGCCACGGCGGCTGACCATCTCGTCCAGTTTCAGGCGGCCCTGGCGGTAGAATTCCAGATAGTTCGGGATGTCGGTGCGGAACTGGTTGGACCCCATGCGCGATGTCTGCACCTTGCATTCCGGGCGGATCGCCATCCAGGGGAACTCGATCGTCGCATCGGGCGGCAACACGCCGACGATGGTGGCCGTACCGCGCACCGCAAGGCACTCGATCGCCTGCCGGCACAGGCTGGAAATCCCCACCGCCTCGAACGCGTGATCGACGCCGAGCTTGCCGGTCAATCCGCGTACTGCCGCGACCGGGTCTTCCCGCGTGCTGTTCACGGTGTGGGTCGCGCCCACGGCCATCGCCATGTCCAGCTTCGAGTCGAACTGGTCCACCGCGATGATCTGCCGCGCACCACCGATCCTGGCACCCTGGATGATCGACAGGCCGACGCCGCCGCAGCCGAACACCGCCACGGTCTGCCCGGCCTGCATCCCCGATGTGCGCAGCGCCGCGCCTACCCCGGTCAGCACGCCACACCCGACCAGAGCGGCTCGGTCCAGCGGCAATTCAGGGTCGATCCGCACGAGGGAGTTCTCATGCAGCAGCATCTTCTCGGCATAGCTGCCGAGGCCGGCAAACTGTCGCACCAAGCCGCCGTTCTGGGACAGCCGCGGATCGCCCGCTTCGCCGCGCGCCACAAGGCCACCGGTGCACACATTGGGATGCCCGCTGAGGCATTGCGGGCAGGTGCCGCAGAATCCGGACAGGCAGGCGACGACGTGATCGCCCACGCGCACCGCGGTGACATCGGGCCCCACCGCCTCAACGACACCGGCGCCCTCATGACCCAGCACGTATGGCTTATCCAGGGGGTAGCGGCCCAGCCCTTCGACGATATGCAGATCGCTGTGGCAAACGCCGGTGGCGACGGTGCGGACCAGAACCTCCCGGCCCCGGGGCTTGTCGATGTCGACGGCTTCGATCGTCAGCGGTTCATGCGGCTTGCGGAACACGGCGGCTTGAATTTGCATGGTTTTCTCCCCCAGCTCTACGGCTGTTAGTGGATGTGGCGGGGCAGTCGGGCGAGGTGAGAAAGCCTTGGGGCTCTGCCCCAAACCCCGCGAGGGCTTCGCCCTTCGAACCCACCAGGGGCTACGGCCCCTGGACCGCGATTCATGGGGTCAGGGGTGAAAGGGGGCC
>CALQHT020000151.1 GCA_943330455.2 Nitrosovibrio sp. Nv4
ATTCATCGATAGACGGCGGCATCAGGAAGCCGGTTAGGCGATCGGTGGGGCGGAAGTTGCTCATTGGCGGCATCCGGGGAGGGAGCGAATCGACGTTACGATTCTAACATGAGCCTCCGGTGGGCGTAAGTCCGACAGGCTGCTAGTTGAAACCCTCCAACTCATGCTTGGCCCAGGCGATCACCTGCGGAATGGTCTGTCCCGTCCGCAGCCGCGCCAGCATCGAGGGCATCACGCCGCGGCTGTAAATCTGCACGCCGATTTCGGGTGGGGCCGGGGCGCCGGCGATGGCCGCGACCGCGTCATGGAACGGACGGGTCGGATAGGAATACAGCGTGCCCTTGGGCGGGCCGATTTCGCCCCAAACCGGGAAGTCCAGCATGTTGCGGTAGGGCGGCACGTCGAAGCCGTCGGAGGCGATGACCCGCTCCTCGACAGCCTGGCGTTGCATCAGATGGGCGACCAGTTCTTTCGCCGCCGACTTGTTCTGCGCGAACGACCAGATGCCCCAGAACCACGGGCCCGCGGGTGTAAACCGTCCCTTCGGCCCTTTCGGCGCCGGGAACGCCCAGCAATCCTCGGCTATCGCCGGCGCATCGCGCTTCGCCACCGCCCAGGCCGAGGGCGGGTTCCAGATCAACGCCGACTTCCCCGAAATCAAGGCGCGGTTGTTGGAGGCATCGTCATAGCTGGCGGCATCGGCCGGAAGATAGTTCACCAGCCTGGATGCATGCTCCAGCGCCTGCTTCATGGCGTCCGAATCCAGCATCACATCGCCCTTGGCGTTTACCAGTTCGGCGCCATAGGCTCGGAACAGGGACCCGATGGTATCCACGGAATCCACCGTCGTGCCCAGCCCGATCGCAAACGGAACGCCTGCCTTGTGGCAGGCCTCCGCCGCGAGTAGATGCGCATCCCAGGTCCAGGCGTCGGCTTCCGCCGTTTGCCGCGGTTCGGGCGGATACATTGCGCGCACATCCAGCCCGGCGTGCTGCTGCAACAGGCTGATCCGGCCGACGGGGCCCTTGTAGTTGGACCCGACGGTACTCGGGATGGAACGCCACGACCCTTTGGATTTGCCAAGATAGGAGCTGACCTCGTTCACCTCTCCGGCATGGGCGGTGATTTCCTTCATCAGGTCATCGACAGGGGCCAGAACCTCGACATGGTTCTGCACCTCCCAGTCGCGGAAGGTCAGCAGATCATGCCCCTTCTTGGCCTGCGCCTGTGCCGCCCCGGTCAACATCAGCTTGCCGCCGACCGAGGTGATGAAGTCGATCTCCGCTTCCACTTTGTTCTTCTTGGCCCAGGCCATGACCTGGGCACGCAACGTGACATTGGCCTTCGGAACCCAATGGTCCCAGAAACCGATGGAGATCTTGCCGGCGGCTCCGGCCGAACGGATATGGACCAACGGCAGGGCGGCGGCGGCGGTTGCGGTTTTCAGGATCTGTCTGCGGTTCGGTTCCTTCTTGGCGACGGGCATTTTGCTGTCTCCCTTACCCGGCGCATTGACCGGTTGTTGTTATTGTTCGACGCGGTTTCGCATTGGTCGACTATGGGGCGGTTTCACCCTGATCAGAAACGACAACCGGCACATGTTCTCGCGCCACGACTTTGCGTTCGGCGTGATCCCGTCCAGGTGAAACGCTAGGCGGTCACGCGGCCGCGGGGCAAGCGAATTCCTGGTGCGATCCGCACCCGTCGCCGCCGCGCCCCGGCAAGCTCCGTTGGGGCGTTGATCCGCCAAACAGGCACTGGTGTTTCGATCACGACGGATGGTGCCCAGCCGTCGTGTGGATCGGGACACAAAGTCAAAGAGCCCGTGTTTCGCCCGACGGTCACAACCCGTCGGGTCGAAACGCTAAGCGGCGATATGACGGGCGTACCGCTTCTGGCGCCACTGCAACAGGCGCCAGCCCAGTTTCGCGGACAGGTCCGACAGGCGCCCCCGCGGCGGCAGACCAACCGCCTTCAGGATCATGCCGGTGCCACGTTCGATGTGCCGGAAACGATAGAATGCCATGGCGCGCGCCATATAGGCGGCGGTACACTGTTCGTGGTGGTAGGGCGCCGATTCGGCCGCGTTTCCGCAGTGATAGGCGAAGGCGAGTTCGTCGTCTTCGCTTTCGCCGATCCGGCCCAGAGCGATCCGCATGCGTCCCATCAGCCCGATCTTCTCGCGCTCCAGATAACGGCGCATGTGATCGTAGAACAGCTTGTAGTGGCGGTATTCGTCGGCGGAAATCTGCTTGCAGATCTGCTTCAGCACAGGCTCCTCGGCCGCCTCCGACAGGGCGGTGTAGTAAGACGAGGTGCCGGTTTCGACCATGCATCGGGCGATCAACTCGCCGGTGCGGGAGCCTCGGATCGACGCGGTGGCATCGGTTTGGACCGAATAGCCGGCCTTGTAGCGGGCGAACGCGGCCTCATAGTCCCAGGTCGGATCGGCCAGCATCGCCCAACGGCCGAGCGCGTCGCCGTGCTGGACTTCCTCGTCGGCCCAGTGATCGGCGGCCTGGCGGAAATCGGGGTCGTCGGCGAACACGCCGTTCAGGTAGGTGGCGTAGTCGCGGCCGTTCCGTTCCACCATCGCGGCCGCCTTGACCAAGGGCACCAATCCCGGATCGACCCGAGCCGGGTCGAACCGGTGCCAGGCAACCTCTTCAATCCGCCAATGCTTCATGAGTCCGTCCGTTGCTGCCGTCAGGCTCGGGGTCCTGTCCTATTGGACGATATAGACCAAATTGCGGCCCTGGGCAGGGGGAGGGTCTGGATCAACCAACGGCCCCATCAACCACGACCGGACTGTCGCGGTTGATGAGGCCTGCGAAGGGTTCAGTGTGGTTGCCCAACTGTCACCCTCCGGAGATCGCGCGCCGATCTGCGGAGGGACAGCTGCATTGACCACCCGTGCGCCAGATGGAGGAATCGCTCTTGCGTGTCGCCTTACCGCAGCGGATCGATATCCCGAGCGCCCAGGGTGCGCGCCCGCAGGATTTCCTCGTCCGGGGCCGCGGCACCGAAATCGGTGAAGGCCCGCCGCACCGCGTCCACCGTGCCGCCGAACACCTGCTTGCGGTTCTCCCGCGCCCAGGCGTTGGACGCCGCGATCGGCTCCAGGGATCCCTGGAACGCCGGCATCACATAACGGGCGAACAGCTCGTAGCTGCGCATCGTCTGCTCCCTTGTCGCCCATTCATGCGCGCGGAACAGGATGCCGCCGAAGCCACCCTGGCTGTAGCCTTGCATCCGCTTGATGCCCTTGATGACCGTCTCGGGCGAACCCACCAGGGTGGTGCCCATCTTCACGCCGTCGCTCAGCGGATCGTCGGCGCGACCGGGCGGACGGCCCAGTGTGTCCTCAAAGTAGGTCAGAGTCTCGTTGCGCTCGCCCTTGCGGACTTCGTTCAGGGCCTGTTCGTCGTCCTCGGCCAGATGAGCGCTGACCACGACGCGCCACTTCTTGCGGTCCATGGTCTTGCCGTGTTTGGCGGCGGTGTCCTCGGCGATCTGCCACTGGCTGGCCAGGGCTTCCGGTCCGCCCGGCAGGCCGGCGCCGATCGACAGCACGCCCAGGCCGTGCCGGCCGGCGGCGATCATGCCGAACGGAGTGATGGTTGACGCCACCGCGATGTCGAAATGCGGGTCGCTGTAGGGGGCGAGGTGCAGGCGCGCGTCCTGCATCTCGAACCAGTCGGTCTTCATGGTGACCGGCTCTTCCATCTTCAGCAGCGCCATGATGGCGTCCATCGACTCCAGCATACGCGGCCGCTGGGTCGCCGGTTGGATGCCCAGCATGTAGGCGTCCGAGGTCAGCGCGCCGGGGCCGCAACCCAGCATGGCACGTCCGCGGGTCATGTGATCGAGCTGCACCCAGCGCTGCGCCACCATGAACGGATGGTGATAGGGCAGGCTGGTGACGCCCGAACCCAGCTTGATGTGCTTGGTCTTCTCGGCCGCGGCGGCGATGATCAGTTCCGGCAGCGCGATCAGTTCCCACCCGGCGGAGTGATGCTCGCCAATCCAGGCCTCATCGTAGCCGAGATGATCCAGCCACTGCAGCAGCTCGATATCGCGGTCGATGGCCAAGGTCGGGTTCTCGCCCAGCCGGTGGAAGGGTGCCAGAAAGATTCCGAACTTCAAACCGCGATGGGCCATCTTCGCTTCTCCGTCAGTGGGCGGGCACGCTGCTCGCCAATTATGTCCCTATCGTGCGCCGATCGGCGGCGGGCGCCAAGTCGGGGGGCCGTGGCATCGATGTTGGGGCTACCCGACGGTAGCCAACCGGGACCCATCGTGGCAGCTTGTGGCCTTGTTGATAACAACAGGAGGGAACGCGACATGCGTCTCGAAAACAAGGTCGCCATCGTCACCGGCGCGGCATCCGGCATGGGGGCCGCCACCGCGCGCCGCTTCGCCAAGGAAGGTGCCAAGGTCGTCGTGGCCGATATGGCGGAGGCCGACGGCAACCAGGTCGTCGCCGATATCACCAAGGCCGGCGGCACCGCCGTGTTCATTGCCCTGAACGTGACGGACGAGGCCAACTGGTTCGCCCTGGCCGCGGCGACGGTCGGGAAATTCGGC
Organism: Nitrosovibrio sp. Nv4; assembly: GCA_943330455.2. Taxonomy (GTDB): domain Bacteria; phylum Pseudomonadota; class Alphaproteobacteria; order Acetobacterales; family Acetobacteraceae; genus Rhodopila. Next base: position 4,588 of record CALQHT020000151.1, read on the forward strand.
AAGCTGGACATCCTGGTCAATAACGCCGGGATCAGCGGCAGCGCGGTCAACGACCTGCTGGAGACCGGAATCTGGGAGCGTGTGATGGCGGTGAACGCCACGGGCGTGTTCCTGGGCACCGCGGCCTGCGTGCCTCATATGCAGAAGAACGGTGGGGGATCGATCATCAACATTTCCTCGATCTCCGGCGTCGTCGGCCAAACCATGGTGCATATGAGCTACAACGCGTCCAAGGGCGCGGTCCGCACCATGACCAAGTCCACGGCAGTGCAGTTCGGCAAGGATGGGATCCGCTGCAACTCCGTGCATCCGGGCCTGATGCCGCCGATGCGCACATCGGGCGCCACCGCCGATCCCACCGTGCGGGCGAAAATGCTGAAGGCCGTGCCGCTGGGTCGCACCGGCGAAGTGGATGAGGTCGCCAACGCCACATTGTTCCTGGCGTCGGACGAGGCGTCCTACATCACCGGCACCGAGCTTTACGTGGATGGCGGCTACCTGGCGATGTAGCCAAAAAATGCCGGACTGGCGCGGCCGAATGGGCGCGCCAGCCGGTCTGACCGCACATCCTGGATGATACGGCGACCGATGTGAGCGCGCTTGCCTCGCAGCCTTCCCGCCCGCGCCCGATCGTGGTCTATCGCCACCCAGAGGGGACAGGGCCAGGATCGAATGTCAGCCACCACGACGTCCGGCGAGCGCCATACGAGCCTCGGCGCCCTGCTCATGTCCCTGTCCATGCTGGGCTTTGCCGCCATGGACGCGATGTCCAAGTTCCTGGTCAGCGACTACCCGATCGTCCAGACTTTATGGATCCGCTACGTGGTTTATGCCAGTTTCGCCGTCATGGTGGCCCACAAGGCCGGCGTGCGGCGCAAGGCGGTCAGTCGGCGACCGTGGCTACAGGCCATACGCTCCTTGCTCGCGGTGATAGAGAGTGCGGTCTTCGTGCTGGCCTTCGCATTCCTGCCGCTGGCTGAAACTCACGCCGTGGCCGTGACGTCGCCTCTTATCGTCATCGCCCTGTCCGCGCCGCTGCTGCGGGAACGGGTGGGGCTGCATCGCTGGCTGGCGGTGGTCGCCGGTTTCGCTGGCGTGCTGTTGATCATCCGCCCTGGACTTGTGCCGCTGAGCTGGCCGCTGGCTCTGCCATTGCTGGGGGCGTTCCTGTGGGGGCTTTATCAGATCATGGTCCGGATGTGCGCGCGGGACGATGCGCCGGAAACCACGCTGTTGTGGTCCGCTTTTGTCGGTCTGGCGGCGATTTCGGTGGTCGCGCCGTTTTACTGGCGCACGCCGGACCTGTTCGCGGCGACACTGATGCTGGGCATCGGCGCGCTGGGCGCTCTGTCCCATTTCGCGCTGATCAAGGCATTGGAGTTTGCTGAAGCCAGCGCGGTGCAACCCTATGGCTACACCTTGCTGGTCTGGGCCGCGGTGATGGGCGCATTGGTGTTCGGCGACATTCCGGGCATCTGGACCATGATCGGCGGTGTCGTCGTGGTGCTGAGCGGCCTCTACACCTGGGACCAGGATCGTCGGGCGGCGGGGCGGTGGCGGACCAAGCCGAACCCTGCCGAATAGTGCTGGCCGCCATGGTCATGCTGTCGGAATCAGGCCTCCGGTGTCCACTCGTGCCACGGCGGAATGCGAGGATCACGCTGGCGCTGCACGTAATAGGGGATGAACGGCCTGTACGCCTCAAACACGCGACGAAGTTCGCCGACCGGTTCTTCGTGCTGGTCCACGCGCAGGTCGATGCGAGCGAACTTGTCCTGGTCGTAGACCAACAGCGCCGCTGATACCTGACCGCCAACCTGGCCCCCGGCATCGCGGCCAGCCTCCAATGCCAGCAGCAGGCGTTCCTCGAACTTCATGCCCTCGGTTTCGACGAAGCGCCGGCGCAGACCTTCCAGGGTCTGCGATCCCGGCAGGACGTTGCCCAACACAACGAACCCCTCATGCACCTGGTGCTCGGCCCATGCCGTGTTGGCAGTCCCGGTGCGCGCCGCGATCCCACCGTCGTCATCGATCACCGCGAACTGACGGTGTTCCGGCCATGGGTCATTGCGGACCAGCGTATCGACCACGTTTTGCGCCTTGTACCCTTCCTGCAGCAGCCGCATGGAGAAATGCCCGAGCCGAGCATCGGCGCGTGACATGATCGCAACCACACCCGCGCGAGCCGCGGCAAACGGCACCCGGGCCCCGACGGCGAAAGACCGCGTGGCGGTCGCGATGCCCAGCATGCGGGTGCGCGGGCAACGCGCCAGAATCGAGAATGTCACGTGCGGCTCCTCCCCGGGATCGTTGAACTCCATGTTATGCGTGCTGCCACCGGTCGGACAACGGACACCCCCCATGGGCAGACCGCGTTCCGGGCCACTTGGTCGGTAAGCGGCCGGGCCGTAGCGCTGTTCGGATCGCGGCGGTCTCGCCCTCTCTGGTGGCCTATCGGAAGCCCGCGCGCCGCCGCTGACGGTGGCACGTCTGTCGGTGCCGCACATGTCCGTACCACCACTTGAGGTCACACCCCGCCAAGGCCCACAATGGCGCGTCACCCAACAGGCTGATCGGGACCCCCATGCATTTCGATCTCAGGCTATGGCGCATGACGCAGGGATTGCGGGGCCACATGGCCCTGTCGGTCGCGCTGGGACTGGCGGCCCTTGGGGTGGGCATCGCCCGGTTCGCCTTCCTGGGTATGTTCCTGGCCGGTGTGTTCCAGGGCAAGCCTGTCGCCGACCTGATGGGGCCGCTCGGTGGAGTCATTGTCGCCATCCTGTTGCGCGGCGTGCTGGACCATAGCCGAGCGATGGTCGCGCACCGGACCGCGTCTCAGGTTCAGATCGCGTTGCGGGCACGCGTGTTCGACAAGATCGTCGCCCTTGGACCCGCCTGGTTCGGCGCCGAACGGACCGGTGGCGTGATGCTGTCGATGGTCGATGGGGTCGAGCAGTTGCAGACCTTCTTCGGCCAGTATCTGCCACAGGTGACGATTGCCGCCTGCGCGCCCATCGCGATTTTCCTGTTCATCGCCTGGTGGGATGTGCCGGTCGCGCTGATCATGCTGGTGGCGGCGCTGTTCACCTTGATCATGCCGTCCGCCGTGCATCGCCGCACCAGCGTCGCATCGCGGGCACGTCAGCGGACGTTCAAATCCTTCGGCGAGGAATTCCTTGACGCGGTGCAAGGCCTGCCGACCTTGAAGGCGTTCGGGCAAAGCGCGTCCTACGGAAGGATGTTGGGCGAAAAGGCCAAGGCGCTGTCCAATTCGACCATTTGGGTCCTGGCGCTGAATGTGATGACCCGCGGCTTCACCGATCTGGGCACCGCGTTCGGCGCCGCCGCGGCTTTGGCCGTGGGTGCCTATCGCGTCCAGCACGGCGACATGAGCCTGGAGGCGCTGCTGATCGTGCTGATGGCGGGGACCGAGATTTTCCGTCCGTTGCGCGATCTGCGTGGCGTGCTGCACCAAGGGATGAACGGGCAGGCGGCGGCATCCGGGATCAACGCGCTGCTCGACACCGCGGTCACCGCGCCGTCGGCGCCTTCACGCACGGTGCAGTTGGGCGCCATCCAGGCGGATATCGCGTTCGAGAACGTCGACTTTGCTTATCCGGGCGGACGGAAGGCGGCGCATAACGGCCTGTCCTTCTCGATCGATGCCGGGGAGCGCGTTGGGATCGTGGGACCGAGCGGCTCCGGAAAATCGTCGATCGTGCGGCTGCTGCTGCGGTTGCACGATCCCCAGGGCGGCACCATCCACATCGGCGGGCACGATTTGCGGACGCTCGACCCGGAAGCCGCTCGATCGCTGATCGCGGTGGTGGCACAGGACACCTACCTGTTCCACGGCACCGTGGAGGAAAACCTGCGCCTCGGCCGTCCCGATGCGTCGGACGCCGATGTCGAGGCCGCCGCCGCGGCCGCCAACGCGCACGATTTTATCTCCGCCCTGCCCGACGGCTACCAGACCGTCATCGGCGAACGAGGCGCGCGCCTGTCCGGCGGCCAGCGCCAACGCATCGCCATCGCCCGCGCCTTGTTGCGCGACGCCCCGATCCTGGTGTTGGACGAGGCGCTGTCATCCGTCGATGCCGAGAACGAGGCGGTGATCCAGCAGGCGCTGGACCGGCTGATGACCGGACGCACCACCCTGATCCTGGCGCATCGCCTGTCCAGCGTGATCGGCGCCGACCGTATCCTGGTGCTGGAAGATGGCGCCGTCGTGCAGTCCGGCACTCACGCGGATTTGATCGCGCGGGACGGGGCCTATCGTCGCCTGATGGCGCCGCAACTGGCTGGCGAGCGCACCACCGATACTGAGCTTTTGGCCGTGATCGACGACAAGTCGCAGACCACCGAAGGTCCCGCGACCGGCGCCGTGATCAAGAGCCTGTCGGAGGACGCCGCCCAGGTCGGCTGGCCCGACACCATCCGCACCTTGATGCGGGTGGTTCGCCCCTATCACGGTCAGCTCGGCATTACCGTCGCCTGCGGCATCGGCCGCGTCATCGCCTTCATGGCCGTGGGCGTGTTCGGCGCGCTGATTCTAGGGGCGGTGCGCAACCACACCCCGACCGAGATGTTGATCGTCGCCCTGCTGATCGCGGCTCCACTGTCGGGCCTGCTGCATTGGCTGGAATCCTGGATCGCGCATGTGCTGGCCTATGCGCTGCTCGCGGATATGCGGATCGACCTGTTCGCCAAGCTGGATGCGCTGGCGCCGGCCTATCTGCTGCGCCGGCGCTCCGGCGATCTGGTCGCGCTGGCAACACAGGACGTCGAAACCGTCGAGTATTTCTTCGCCCACACCATCGCACCCGCCATCGTCGCCGGGCTGGTTCCGGCGGCGGTGCTGATCGCGTTGCTGTGGATCGACTGGCCGCTGGCCGTGGTGCTGGCGCCGTTCCTGATCTACGCCGGCGCATCTCCGGTGATGGGTCGCAAGCGGATCGACACCCTGGCCTCGGCCGCACGCGGCGCCCTGGGCAGCATGAGCGCGCATGTCACCGAGACCATCCAGGGTCTGGCGGAACTGGCATCCTTCGGCGCCACCGGGCGGCGCCGAGAGTCGTTCCTGGACACCGTCCGCCAATACCAGGCCATGCGCCTTTCCTTGCTACGGGACCTGACCTTCCAGACCAGCGCATTGGAAGTCGCAACCGGCCTCGGTGGTGTGGCGGTTGCCGTCATGGGAGCGATCCTGGTCACGCGCGGGGTGATGGACCCGACCTTCCTGCCGCTGGTGGTGCTGATCTCGGTCGCCGCGTTCATGCCGGTGTCGGAGATCGCGCAGGTCGGGCGGCAATTGGCGGATACGATTTCGTCCACCAGGCGCCTGCATGTCGTGCATGCCGAACCGGTTGCCATCACGGATGGGCCGCAGGTACCACCGGCGCCGGTCGGCGGCTCCTCGGTCCGGTTCGAGGCGGTGGGGTTCACCTATCCGGGCCGCACCACACCGGCCCTGTCGGAGGTTTCCTTCGATATTCCGCCAGGCTCCACGGTGGCCCTGGTTGGACCGTCCGGCGCCGGCAAGACCACCATCGCCAATCTGCTGCTGCGCTTCTGGGACCCGTCATCAGGCATCATCCGACTGGATGGGTTCGATCTGCGCGACCTGACCCTGGACGGATTGCGCCAACGTATCGCCCTGGTGGCGCAAGACACCTATCTGTTCAACGACACCCTGGAAGCCAATGTCCGCCTCGCTCGCCCGGACGCCACGCGGGAGCAGATCGAGCTTGCCCTGTCCCGTGCCGCGCTGGCCGAATTCGTGGCCGGCTTGCCGGAAGGGCTTGCCACCCGGGTCGGCGAGCGAGGCGTGCAACTATCCGGCGGCCAGCGCCAACGGATCGCGATCGCCCGCGCCTTCCTGAAAGACGCCCCGCTGCTGGTGTTGGACGAGGCAACCTCCCATCTCGACACCATCAGTGAGCAAGCCGTCCGTTCGGCGTTGGACGCGCTGATGGTGGATCGCACGACGATCGTGGTCGCGCACAGGCTATCCACCATCCGCCAGGCCGACGTCATCCTAGTGCTGCGCGCCGGGCAGTTGATCGAGGCCGGATCGCATGCCGAACTGACCGCGCGTCGGGGCGTGTATGCCCGTCTGGTGGAGCGGCAGATGGCAAGTGTGTCGGAGCGGTCATAGCAACACGGGAGGTTGAGCCATGGGTTTCCTCAGCGACGACGAACGCGCCCGCCTTGTCCCGTCCGAACTCGTCGACGCGGGCACGCCCATCCCCACCCGCATCGTCTCCAGCGACGAATATTTCCCCGCGGCGCAAAACGCCGCCCAACGGGAAGCCGAAGCACGCATGCTCGCGATCGGCGACTCCTTCGCCAAGAAGCTCGGTACCAGCCGGCGGCGCTTTTTCCAGACCGCGTCCGGCATGGCGGCGGCGTTCGTGGCGATGAACCAGACCTATGGCCCCCTGTTCAGCGTCTCGGAGGCCGAGGCCGCGACACCCGAGATGGCCAATGCACGCGCGGACGGGCTGAAAAACCAGTTCATCATGGATATGCACACGCATTTCCTGCGCGACGACACGCGGCTGGAAGGGTTCATTCGCGGCCGCGAAGCCGTGGGGAAGCGGGGTTGGAACCCCGCCCTGGTCGATAAGCCGCAAACGCTCGAGGACCTGAAATTCAACAACTACTTCAAGGAAATCTACCTCGACAGCGACACCAAGGTCGCCCTGATCTCCTCGTCGCCGTCGGAAATCCCCGAGGACTGGTTCCTGACCAACGAGATGACCGCCGCGGCCCGGGCCCAGGTGAATGAAAAGGCCGGATCGAAGCGCATGTTCGCGCACGGCATCTTCACGCCGGGTCAGCCGGGATGGATGGACTCGCTGGACGCGGCGCTGGCGCTGAAACCCGATTCGATGAAGGGCTACACGATCGGGGACAACACCCACAAGGAAACCAGCCATTACCCGTGGCGCATGGACGACGAGAAGCTGGTCTACCCCGCCTACCAGAAAATGCTGAACGCCGGCATCCGCAATGTCTGCGTCCACAAGGGCCTGTTTCCCCCGTCTCTGGACCGGCGCTTTCCGCATCTGCGTGGGTTTGCCGATGTCAGCGATGTCGGGCAGGCGGCGAAGGACTGGCCGCAACTCAACTTCGTGATCTACCACGCCGGCTACCGCCATGTCGGCCAGGGCGCCGACCCCGCCTATGCGCTGGCGGAGTTCGAGCGCACCGGCCGGAGCGACTGGGTCAGCGATCTGGCCGATATTCCGGGGCTGTTCGGTGTCTCCAACGTCTACGCCGACCTCGGCCAGCTATTCGCCAACAGCACGGTCGCCCAACCCCGACTGGCGGCGGCGCTGATGGGCATCATGATCAAGGGCATGGGCGCCGACCATGTCGTCTGGGGCACCGACGCGGTCTGGACAGGCTCCCCACAATGGCAGATCGAGGGATTGCGCCGCCTGGAAATCCCCGAGGACATGCAAAAGCGCTACGGTTTCGCACCCCTGGGAGCCGCCGACGGCAAGGTCAAGAACGCAATCTTCGCCGACAACTCGGCCCGCATCTACAACTTCGAGAAGCACGCGGCGGCCCCGCTGACGGACCGGTTTGCGGCATTCAAGGCTCAGTATGAGGAAGCCGGTTCGGCACGGAGCAACATGCGGTATGGTTACGTCGCGCTGACGGGCTGACTGTCCGAGGACGATCACGCTGAGCGGTCCGTAGCAGCGTGTGAATCATGCGATAGGAAAAATGCCGGAGCGGTTTTCCGTGGCCCGTCCGGGTGAAACCGCTCCGGCCGGCCCACGCTCAAGCCTCTCACCGGACGGAGCGACCCCATGCCCATAGCGTCAACCGATCAGGTCCGCCTCAGCGCCGAGGACCATGAGCGCCTGCGGCAACTCCGCATGCATGGTCCGGCCCGGCACCCCCCTAAACACGCAAGATCAACCGGCGCTTTGGTCGCGGATTTCGTTGCGGCGACCGTAGGGTCATGGCGCTTCATCATCATCCAGAGCATCATCCTCGGAGTCTGGATCGTCCTTAATGTCATCGGGTTCATCTCGGCCTGGGACCCGTACCCGTTCATTCTGCTGAATCTCGTCCTGTCATTCCAGGCCGCCTATGCCGCACCCATCATCATGATGAGTCAGAATCGCCAGGGCGAGATCGACCGCCGGCACGCCGAACACGACTACCGCATCAACGTAAAGGCGGAGTTGGAAATCGAGTTGCTGCACAACAAGATCGACCTGCTGCGGGAGCAGGAGATCGCCCAGTTGACCAACATCATCCAGCGGCTGACCCAGCATCTGGCGCCGGACCTGGTGGCAGCGATTGAGAAAGAGGCCCTCGAGGCACAGGCGGCCGCGAAGGCGGTGTAACAAGCCGAGCGGACGGGGAGCGGGTCAGACCGCCCCCTCGCCTGAGGTGTTAGGCAGTCGCTTGCACGCTGCGCACCAGCCCACCCGGCAGCGCGCCGGTGGCAACACCGTTGCGGTAGGTGATCTGCCCAGCCTTCACAGTCGCCGCGTAGCCGCGCGCCTTCTGCATCAGCCGTCGCCCGCCGGCCGGCAGATCGACCACCATGTCCGGCCGCTCCAGCGCCAGATTGGCGAAATCGATCACGTTGATGTCGGCCTTCATGCCCGGTGCCAGTAGGCCACGGTCATGCAGTCCGGCGAATCGAGCCGGCTCCCGCGTCTGGCGACGGACCAGGTCGGGGATCGACATCCGATCCTCGCCGCGGTCGCGGCCCCAGTAGCTGAACAGGAAGGTCGGGAAGGACGCGTCGGAGATGAACGCCACATGCGCGCCGCCGTCACTCAGGCCCGGGATCACATGCTCCTGGGCATACATCGTCTTCACCGCTTCCAGGTCGTAGTTCGCGTAGTTGACCAGGCAAGCGAAGATGAAGCCCTTGCCGTCATCGGCAATCAGCATGTCGTAGGCGACTTCTTCCGGCGTCTTGCCGGTGCGTTCGGCGATTGCTGTGATGCTGTCGTCGCGCGACGGCGTGTAGTTCAGCGGATCGCTGAAATGGAACATCCGCGCGTAGCCGACCCGGCTGAGCAGGGACCAGGTGTTGAACTCGGTCGGGTCGTCGGCGAGGATTTTCGCCCGCACATCCGGATCGCGCATCGCGGCCACGCGCTGCTCCAGCGGCAGGTCGGCGATCCCATGATAGGTCCGGGTCCCGGCAAACGGGTTCTGGCTGCCGGTCAGGCCGAGCAAGGCGCCGATCGGACGCGGCGGGGCGACACAGCGAACGGGCAAACCGTCAGCGGCGGCCTGGGCGGAGAGCGACAGCAGGTCCTTCCATGCCTCGGTCCGGTCGTGGCGCTGGTTGAGGGAGAACACCAGCGGCCGGCCGCAGGCATCCATGATCCGGCGCACCATAGCGAATTCTGTAGCCGGATCGGGGGTGTTCCAGTCGGAGGTCATCTCGATGAACCCCTTCCCAGCGTCCTTCAGCCCCATCGCGATGCCCATCAGCTCCGCCTCTTGGGCGCGCAACGTGGGCGTGTTGTCACCGGCCAAGGTCTTGTGGGCGATGGTGCGGGACGTCGAGAAACCAAACGCGCCGGCCCGGACGGCATCGGCGGTGATTTCCCGCATGCGCTGGATGTCTTCCTGGTTGGCGTCTTCCAGGTTCAGCGCGCGGTCGCCCATCACATAGACCCGCATCGGGGCATGCGGCAGCAGGGCGCAGAAGTCGATGTCGTGTTTGCGACGCTCCAGGGCGGTCAGATACTCGGAGAACGTCTCCCAGCTCCAATCCAGGCCTTCATTCAGGCACGGGCCGGGCAGGTCCTCGACGCCTTCCATCAGGGCGACAACCGCGTCCTGGGTGTCCTTACGGACCGGGGCGAAACCGACGCCGCAATTGCCCATCACCACGGTCGTGACGCCGTGCCAGGATGACGGTGCCAGGTGGGAGTCCCACATCGCCTGGCCGTCGTAATGGGTGTGGATGTCGACAAAGCCGGGCGTCACGGACAGGCCGGCGGCGTCGATTTCTTCCGCGCCGGTGCCGGAGACCGAGCCGACAGCGGCGATCTTGCCGTCCTTGACAGCAACGTCGCCGACATAGGGGGTGCCGCCATTGCCATCCATGATGGTGCCGCCGCGTATGACGATATCGTATTCGCTGGCCATGTCTTGGGTCCTCTTGACTGATTGGGATCAGTTTCGTCCCGGACGCCATAACAGGCAAGGGCTCGCGGCTTCCAGGATTCCCGAACAAAATCCCGGCAGCGTCGCCGGGCCGGTAGTCTGAGGCATAAATCGGAGATCCGGGCTGGCTATCGCATGGTGTTCACCGGTTTTTTCGCTGGCGTCGCACGGATCGCGAGTCGCCCCGGGGTGTTGTGCAA
>CALQHT020000152.1 GCA_943330455.2 Nitrosovibrio sp. Nv4
CGCCTGACGCGGATCGCGTAGCGCGGCAAAATGCGCCAGAAACGGTGGGGGTGTTGGCTCGGACAACGGGGCCTCCTGATACGAGGCCCCCTAAGAATCGTACTTTTGCCCGCGCCGGAATCCCCCTCCCGTTCAAGCGATTGCCCTGCCTCGGTCCCCCCGAAACCTTGACCTCTGCCCCCCACCATGACAATCCGAACAAAGACGGCCGCACACGGCCCAGTCGGAACGCGCCGCAGGGCGGGAGGAACCAAACCATGACCGACAGCCTGTTTTCGGGCCTTAAAGTCGTCGATTGCGCAAGCTGGATCGCCGGACCGGCGGCGGCCACCATGCTGTCCGACTTTGGCGCCGACGTGATCAAGATCGAGCCCCCCGACGTCGGCGATCCCTGGCGCAGCCGCGGCCCGGTGCCGGGCAAGGACCTCGACTATTACTGGCAGCTTACGTCGCGCAACAAGCGCAGCCTGGCGATCGACCTGAAACACCCGGACGGCATCGGCGCGCTGCACCGGCTGATCGCCTCGGCCGACGTGTTCGTGACCAATTTCCCGCTGCCGGTGCGCGACCGCCTGAAGCTGTCGGCCGAGTATCTGACCGCGCTGAACCCCCGCCTGATCTACGCCTCCTTCACCGCCTATGGGGAGGAAGGGGATGAAGCCGCGAAAACCGGCTTCGACTCGACCGCCTATTGGGCGCGGACCGGGCTGATGGACCAGGTGCGAGCGGAACCGACGACGCCCCCGGCACGCTCCATGCCCGGCATGGGCGATCATCCCAGCGCCACGGGCATGTATGCCGCGATCGTCACCGCGCTGTATCGGCGGGAGAAGACCGGCAAGGGCGGCGTCGTGAAGTCCTCGCTGCTGCAAAACGGGCTTTGGGCCAATGCCTGCGCCGTGCAGACTCGCCTGTTCGGCGAACATGTCGGCCATCGGCCCTTGCGGGAGGACGCGCCCAACGCGCTCGCCAACCACTACCAGACCCGTGACGGCCGCTGGTTCATCATGGCTCTGTACAATGAGCAACGGCAGTTGCGCGGGTTCCTGACCGCGATCGGCCGCTCCGATCTGACCGACGATCCCCGCTTTGCGACGGACGCCGAGCGGAAGAAGAATGCCAAGGTGCTGACCACGGTGCTGGATGAGGTCTTCGCCACCCGCGACCTGGCCGAATGGCGCACGGTGCTGGACGGTGTCGGCGTCACCTTCGGCATTGTCGGGACCGTCGATGAGGCTCTGGACGACGCTCAGATGCAGGCCTGTGGCGCTCTGGTGCCCTTCGCCGATGGCAAGGGTTTGACCGTTTCCGCCCCCTTCCATATTGAAGGGGTGGAGAAAGTCCCGCCGCGGCGCGCCCCCGGCCTGGGCCAGCACAACGACTCGGTCATGGCCGAGGCGGGCTATTCGGCCGACGAGATCGGACGCATGCGGGCCCAAGGTATTCTGCCCTGACTCGACCGGCACAGGCTGTCGGTCCCTGACCGGCAGGCCCCGGGTCGAGCCGGTCCGACGTGGTGCTTTACAAACCGGCTGAACCAATGACCCATAGGCGCCTCCCTATCGTCATTGCCGGACTTGATCCGGCAACCCGCCCCCTGCCGTTGGAGCGCAGGTTGCCGGGTCAAGCCCGGCAAAGACGGTAAGGGGCGAGTGCATCGGTCAATGGTTCGGTCGGTCGGCACGAGACGCATGCGGACGACCGGCTGATGGTGCGTAACACCCTGATCGCACTTTCCGCCGCCGTGGTCCTGGGATTGATCCTGGCGGCATGGCATATGCGCGCGGCAGGGCGACGGGCAAACTGGCTGAATTGGGCCGGCCTGCTCCATGGTGGCCTTGGGACTCCTGGTGCTGGCCGTCCTCGGCCCCGCACGCGGAGTCGCCTCGGGCACCGGCGCATTCGGTCTGGTGGCGGCTACCCTGCTGGGTGTCGCGCTTCTGGTCGGATTGACGCTTCCCGTCCTCATGCGGCGCAAGCCGGCGGTTTCCGCGACCGTGATGGCGATCCATGCAGGCATTGCGATCACCGGCACGGTCATTTTCCTGGCCTGGGCCGCGTTCGACTGATGGCCAGTTGGTATAAGATCGCCCGCGCCTGCGATACAGAAGCAAGCCGCCGAACCCGAAGGTCCCTCGCATGCGACGTTCGCTGCCGCTGACCGCCTGGCTGATCCTCGCCTACGCGTTCCTCTATGCGCCGATCGCGTTCCTGGTCGTGTTCAGCTTCAACGGTTCCCGGCTGGTCACAAGCTGGACCGGGTTTTCCACCCGTTGGTATGCGTCGCTGGCCGGCAACGACTCTCTTATAGAGGCGGCCCTGCTGTCGCTCCGCATCGCCGCGGTCTCCGCCACCATCGCCACCGTGATCGGCGCCGCGGCGGGATACGCGCTGGCCCGCTTCGGCCGGTTCCGCGCCCGCCTGCTGTTCGAGGGCACCATCGCCGCCCCCCTCGTCCTGCCGGAGGTCATCACCGGCCTGTCTTTGCTGCTGCTGTTCGTCGCCCTGGAAGACCTGACCGGCTTCCCAACCGGCCGAGGCGCCGGAACCGTCACCCTCGCGCATGCCGCGGTCTCGGTGTCCTATGTCACCGTCGTGGTGCGCGCGCGGCTTGCCGAATCCGGGCTGGCGTTGGAGGAAGCGGCCGCCGATCTCTACGCCCCGCCCTGGAAAGTCTTCGCGCTGATCACCTTGCCGCTGCTGGCGCCGGCCCTGGTTTCCGGCTGGTTGCTGGCCTTCACCCTGTCCATGGACGACGTGGTGGTGGCGAGTTTCACGTCCGGTCCCGGCGCCTCGACCCTGCCGATGGTGGTGTTCTCGACCACCAGGATGGGGGTCACGCCGGAGCTTTACGCATTGGCGACGGTGATCGCGGCCGTGGTGGCCGTGGGGCTCGTCCTGGTGATCGTGGCGAAATCCCTCGCGTCACGCCGATCCGCCTGAACCCAGCAGGCCGCGTTTGGCCAGATTGCGCATCAGCGCCCCGGTGCCGAAGGTCCAAGGCTCGCACTGATCGGTCGGGCGCATCCGGTTCACCAGCCGTCCCAGTTTCGGCGCCGCGATCGTCACGATATCCCCGGTCTTGTGGGTGAACCCCTGACCGGCGGCGCCGCGGTCCTGCACCGGCGCGAACATCGTGCCCAGAAACAGCACCGCGCCGTCCGGGTAGCGGTGATGCGCGTTCACCATCTGCGCCACCAGATCGGCCGGATCGCGGCTGATCCGCGCGATCGAGGAACTGCCGTCCATCACGAACCCATCCTCGCCTTCCACCTTCAAGGTCACCGTCGTAGACCGGACATCGTCCAGCGAAAACCCGCCATCGAAGAAGCGGATGAACGGACCGATGGCGCAGGAGGCATTGTTATCCTTGGCCTTTCCCAGCAGCAGCGCCGACCGCCCCTCCACATCGCGCAGGTTCACGTCGTTGCCCAGGGTCGCGCCAGTGATCCGGCCGCTGGAGGCGACGACCAGCACGACCTCCGGTTCCGGGTTGTTCCAGGACGACGCGGGATGCACCCCGGCATCGGCGCCGGTCCCGACCGCGGCCATGGGCTGGGATTTGGTGAAAATCTCGGCATCGGGGCCGATTCCGACTTCCAGATACTGGCTCCACGCGCCTTGCTGGATCAGCACCTCTTTCAGGCGGGCTGCCTCCGGGGAGCCGGGTTTCAGGCGCGCCAGGTCGTCGCCGACCAGTTTTGTGACTTCGGCCCGGATCGCGGAGGCGGCGGTCAGGTCGCCCCGGGCGCGTTCCTCGATCACGCGTTCCAGCATGGAGATGGCGAAGGTGACGCCGGCGGCCTTGATCGCTTGCAGGTCGATCGGCGTCAGCAGCCACGGTTTCCCCAGATCGCGCGTGTCGGTGGGCGTGTTGGCCAGGATCGTGTCGATCGAGCCGAGGTTTTCTCCCGTGGCGGCGTTCAAGGCGGCGGCGGGATCGGGCGTTTCGCACAGGTCGCGCATGGTGGGGAAGCTGCGGGTAATGTCGATCGCCTGGCCGTCCCGGATCGCGATGACGGACGGTCCGGCCATTTCGGGGCGCCATATTCGTCCGGCCAGGGCGGCGACGGCCGCATCCTCCGGCAGGGCCGGCTGCAGATCGCGTGAAAAACCGGTCATGACGGCGTCTCCTGATGGGATGGATTAGCGAGCGGGCGGTTAAGGCGCTACACTACAGGGCAATGGCCGGAATGTTGCCAGAGATGAGAGGAGTGACAGGTCATGAAGCGGTTGTTCGGTGGTGGCCAGGAAGCGGAGGCCGAGGTTTTCCCGGTGCAGCATACCGAGGACGAGTGGCGCCAGAAGCTTGACCCGGCGCAGTACCAGGTGTTGCGCAAGCATGGGACGGAGCGGGCGGGGACCAGCCCGTTGAACCAGGAAAAGCGCCCCGGCACGTTCGTCTGCGCTGGCTGCGCGCAGGATCTGTTCGCCACGGGGACCAAATTCGAAAGCGGCACGGGCTGGCCGAGCTTCTGGGAGCCGCTGGAGGGGGCGGTGGGGACGACGGAGGACCGGAGCTTCTTTATGACCCGGGTCGAGGTGCATTGCAGCAATTGCGGCGGGCATTTGGGCCATGTGTTCCCGGACGGACCTCGGCCGACCGGTCAGCGTTATTGCATGAACGGCGCGGCGATGACGTTCCGACCCGAGGAGTGATCTTTGGGCGTGGGTCTTCCGCGCCGGGATGGATAGCGCTCGGTCGGGTCCGAACGTGGACGGACCTGACCGAGCAGGCGACTTTTGAGCGGGTCCGCTTTGGGTGGGCATGTGTTCTTTTTATGTTCTATCTGATTCCGCCGCGCCTGGCAAGCGCTTCCTGCCGGGTTGAGTCCGGTTCTCAGAAACGTCGTTCAAGTTTTTGATTTGGCACGAAATGTCGAAATTCTGTGCAATGGTTAACGGATGCCATTCCGTGGCGGCCTCTGTTGATGGCTCGGTTCGTACGCGGTGGCAGGTTTTTGCCGTAATAGCCTGAATTTGCAATAAAATAGAGCGTTCTTCAGACTTTACTTTAACTGTCGCCCCCGGATGGGTTTGTTGCAGATTCATGCGAAAAACCCGGGTTTCCGTTCCGGATAGGCGCGGAATACGGGGGTATCGTTGCAAGTCCCGGTCGTTAACCGATGCCCGGAAAATCGCCATCCCTGCTCATCCGGGCGGCAATGCGGTCCCGCCGGGTCCGGCGATCCCACCTCCTCAGGCCGCGACACCGTCGGCCCGATCGCCATTGGGCACGCATCGCCTATCCGCCCGACAGAAAGCCGAGCATGCGGTAGGTGAGAAATCCATGTGTGTGCAACCAGCGGAAGACGGCACCGGCATCGGGCCGTTCCTGCCGCTCTGGTAACGGATCCGGTGACACGACGCGATAGGTCGGCAACGTCGCCTGGCTCCAGTCTTCGTCGATTGTTGCTTCAAGGCCGGATTCTTGTGCCATCGAAACCAGATCGGCACCCGCCACAAAAAGATCCGGCCAGGGTCCGTAATCGCGGCGGATGACGGCCTGCATCGCCTCCACGGGCCAGGGTGTCGGGCCGGTGGGACAGCGCACCAGGATATCCGTGACCAGCAAAACCCCGCCACGACGCAGCACCCGAGCGGCTTCGGCCAGGAATCGCCGGCGCGCCGGAAAGTGGAACATCGCCTCAACCGCAAACACGACGTCGAAAACCCCGAAGTCGAACGGCAAGGAACAGGCGTCGGCCTCCACCAGGCTCAGGCGATTGCCGGCGCGTGGCACAATGGAACGGCAGATGTCCAATTGCCGCCGGTCGATGTTCAAACCGACGAGGGACGTATCAGTGTGCGCTTCGTTCAGCGCGGACAGGGTGCCGCCGAGACCGCATCCCACGTCCAACACAATCTGGCCGGACCGCTTTTCGGCAAACGCGACCATGCGCTCGGTCAGGCGGGACTGGGCGGCCTCGAATTCTCCTGGCCGCACCGGGGCCGACAGCGGCGGCGGATCGTCCCAGTAGCCCAGATGCACATGCCGTCCCGCATGGCCGGAACGATACGCGGCGATCAGAAAGTCGAAATAGGCGGGCAGGGCAGGGGGACGTGAACCGGGCACTGGTCAGCCCCAGCAATAGACGCGATCGGCGTTCCGGCTCTCGGCCATGAAACTGCACGCGGTCCATCGTGTGGTGCCACCTTCGACCGGCGTCACGCGATGCAGATAGCGGCCGGAGTTGAACAGGATCATCTCACCCGGTTCCAGGCGAAACGATACCCGGTCCACATCGTCCAGATGAATGTGGGACGCATCGTCCGGACCGTCCGCCATACGGTACGGGCGGCCGCCGTGATGGAGATTGAAGATCTCCAGCGCGCCCCCGGCATCCGCCTGCGTAAACGCGAGCACGAACGAAAACAGATCGGTACCGATCAGCGGCGTGACCATGCGGTAGCTGTGGCGGAACGCCTGTTCATTGTCGAAATGCGGCGGAATGAAACCACCCGGCAGATGCGCCCGCAAGGTGGTGAACATGTGATGCAGATCGGGGGAGGGGCCGGGCACCGCCGCATAGGAACGGCCACGATCCAGGGACGCCAGCAAGCCCGACACGCGGGATTGCAGGTCGATGCTGCCCGCGAACAATTGCCGCAAACGACTGGCGAACAATGGTGCGTGTTGGAAATAAGCCGTGAGATCCGGGGGGGCGAGGTTGAGGTTGATGCCCAGGAAATAGGCCCGCATCCGCGCGGGAAAGTCGGTGCGGACCAGGCCATGCCGGCCCGCTTCCAGGTGGTCCCGGATGCGCGCGCATGTGTCCCGGTCGTAAACGTCACGCAGAATAATGCCCTCGAACGCGCCGTCCCGCATCTGTCTGATGGCATCGGGGAACGCGGCGGTGTCCGTGGCCGGGATGACGATCGTGCGAAAAAAACTCTGTGACATGGCGCATTCCGCGAATGCGCGACGGTATGACCGACATGTCGGATGGGTCAAGCCAGGAGGAAATATACGCACCGGGCCGGAAGGGACGCGCACCGCGGATGCGGCCGCTTAGTCTAATTTATACGAAGCAAATTTCTTGGACTTGCAGGAACCGTCGTAGTTGACATAGTGGCAGTCGGAACTGGTCCTGTACTTCAGACGCGGGTCGGCTCGGGCGATCACGATGTCGTCCGATCTCTCCGCCTCCTTTGGAAACAATGAAATCGGCGCATCGCTCGGCAAGGACGCGACAGCCTGAGGGGCGCCCGCCGGATTGGCGGTAGGGTCCAATGGCGTGCACCCCGCGATCCCAATGGCGATGCCCGCCGCGGCGATCAAACGTCGCATATTGCTTCTCCCAATCGAAAACCCAACGATGCTGCGGCCCGACTCCAGCATCAGATCACCGCATCGGCGTCCTGTCAGGGCAGACCACAAACCCACATGGTGGCCATTCGCTCCATGTCGGAGCGAAGGCCAACCATGAACGTCTCGACGCTTATCGTATTTGGAGTGTAAACCCCGGGCCAGGGCCGTAAATGACCGGCGGCGGATAGTAATAGGGTGCTGCATAACGCGGCGCGCTGTAGATTATCGGCGGTGCCCGGTAGTATCCCCCATTCCAATCGTGGTGATACCGGCGATTGTCCCAGTGGTTGCCTTTGTCGTTCCCGCGTCCCTGGGCCAGGGCCTGGCCGGCGCATATCCCCGCCAAGACAACCGCGAGGAAACCGGCAAGTCCTGCCAGGACCCGCCTGGATATACCCTGTTTCGCAATAAGTCCGCTCATAATCGTCATATCGACCTCCCTGCTTAGCTCGACCGCAAACCACCCAATCGAGCAGCCTAACCGCGCGGCGCCTTGAAGACGTCGTCCGCATTCTTCTTCTGTGGAGCGGGCATCGCGTTGTAGAGCACCTTGAAATCGTCGATCAGGTTCTTCAACCCATCGAGATGCGCCTGGGCGAACTTCCGGTAGGTATTCAGATCGTCCAGCGCCGTCATCTCCTGCGCGGGCTTTTTCGCGGTTTCGGTAATCAGTCTGTCCATCGCCACGGCATTCTGGCGCATCGCATCGGCAACCAACTTCCACTTTGCGTCCTGGTCGGTCGTGATCTTCAATGCCGTATGCAGGGTTGTAATCCGCTGCTCGATCGTCTCGCCTTTTGTTTCGGTGGCAGCCGCCGCGGCCGGATGCTGGGGCGCTGTGGCCTGTGCCAGTTGAAACAGTGGCTGGGCCGCCGAATCAACGGGGGACCCCATCAGAACGCCGGTGAATATCGCGGTGCCCATCAGCGCCGAAATCGCGATCGAACAGCGGACCGAGATGCGTCGGGCGTTGGGATGGATCAATGACGACATGATAGTATCCTTGTTCGGACTGAGAAATTCGTGTGCGGCACGTCGATCCGTGCATGGCGTCATGCGGCGAGGATTGCCGCCGGTTGCGATGAGATCGTGAAGGCGTCCGGTTGGGATTGCGCCATCGATTCAACCTAGCAAGGCATGGCGCGATCCCGGCAGCCTCGGAAAATACTCAGAGTGGGCATGAAATTACCCACCTCGATTTCGCTTATGCTTCGACCGTCGGGGCCGTTGCCGCGGCGATGACCGGCCATCCACAACAGCCCTGGACGCCAGCGTTCGGGCCCGCCGCACCCGGTTGGCGACGCCCGCGCGGATGCGAAGGTGGGGTGGTCCGGAAAACCGATGGACAGCCACCCTGCAATTCGTCTCATATGCGGATCATTGATCTCCGGCGGACAGAATCTCGTGACATCGCGTCGTATTGCCCTGGCCTGCCTCACTCCGACGTCGGACGGCGACGAACATGCGTCGTTGACGTTGCCGAGCTATGGGATACGGCGGGTGCAGGCGGCGGTGGTGGGGGATGCGGAACGGCCGGGGCATGTGGTTCGGCTGATCGATCTGGGGCGGGAGGATGTGGCGGCCTATGTCGAGCAGATCCTGGCATTCGAGCCGGATCTGCTGGGTATTTCCATCTATGTCTGGTCGACGGATTGCCTTGTCGCGGTCGCACGGGAGGTCAAACGCCGTCGCCCGTCCTGTATGATCGTGTTCGGCGGCCCGTCGGCGCGGTCGGCTCTGTTCGATCTGCCCTACTACCGCAGCCCTGCCACCTATCTGGATGGCCTGGTGGAGGGCGACGGAGAGATCATCTTTCGCGACATTGCCAGATTGCCGGAATTGAACCGATCCGGACTTGAACAGATCCGCGGTGTGACGCTGCCGGATGCCCAAGGCTGGCGACGGTCCACAAGGCTGATCGAGGAAGGGGAGCTCGATCTGTTGCCATCACCGTTCCGGCTCGATCTGATGCCGGCGGATTCCGTTGCTTATCTTGAAACATTCCGTGGCTGTCCGCTGTCCTGCCGGTTCTGCGAATGGGGCGCGCATGATCGCACCAAGGGATTGTTCTCTGTCGATACGATCCGGCAGGAAATGCTGGCGTTTGGGCGGGCGAGGGCATCGACCGTGTTCCTGTTGGATGCCGGGTTGAATCTGAACATCCGCGCCTTTCGGAATCTGCGCCAGGCGGCGACCGAAACCGGTGCCTTGAAGAATGCGCCGTTCTGGGCAGAGATCTATCCGTCCGCCATCCGCGACGAGCATCTGGAATTTCTGTCGGAAATCGGCCCCGCCTATCTGGGAGTCGGGTTGCAATCGATGGACCCGGAAATCCTGCGCTTGCATCAGCGTCCGAGCGATTCGCCTCGTTTCGAGACCGCCGTCAGACGCCTGGCCGCGGTGACCAATATCGAGTTGCAGATCATTTTCGGACTGCCCGGCGACACGCCGGAGGGATTTCGCCGTACGCTCGATTACGCGCTGTCCTTGCCGGCCTCGGTGCGGGCCTATCACTGCCTGGTGCTGCCGGATGCGTTGATGACGCGCGGTCTGCCGGAGTGGAACATGGTGTTCGATCCTCGCACCTTGGCGATGACGTCCTGCCTCGGCTGGTCCGCCCAGGCGGTCCGCGCGATGCGGACGGAATTGAGCCAGAAGGCGCATCTGGCTGGCGGCAAGGCCGGCACGTTCTGGTGGTCGTTTCCATCCAAGCAATGGCCAACCACCGTGGGCTTCCCGGCGTGATGCGACCGCGGACTGGAAGGCGGGTGGCGTTGCTGGCCCGGTATCCGGAGGGCGATCCGGCCATGCCGCAACGGATTCCCAATCTGGGATTGCGCATGGTGGAGGCCAGATTGCGCGCCTCTGCCCTGCCGGGTTTGGAGGTCCGCGTTTGGGACCTGGAACCGGATGGTCCGACCGCGGCCGAGGTGGCCGATCAGGTCGCGGCCTTCGACCCTGATATCGTGGGGTTTTCGACGTTTCTGTGGTCGTTTCCGTTCTTTCTTCTGGTTGCCGCCGATATCAAATTCGACGATCCCTCACGGTTGATCGTGTTCGGCGGCCCGTCCGCACGCCCGGTCATGCTGGACCACCAACCGCATGGCGTGCTCGCCGGTGCGGTCGATGTCCTGGTCATCAATGAGGGTGAAGAAACATTCACCGAAATCGTCGCGTTGGAGGATCGGTCGCCGGGAGCGGTGCTGGGATTGCAGGGCGTTGCCGTGCGCGTGGATGGATCTTGGAAGGAAAGCAAACCCCGGCCGCTGGGCGATCTGAATCTGCTACCGTCGCCCTACGAAATGAACCTGATCCCGCAAGGTGGATTGGGCATTTTGCAGACCTATCGCGGTTGCCCCTTCACCTGCTCGTTCTGCGAGTGGGGCACCATGGAATCCCCCAAGCGCGTGCGCACGATCGACAGTCTCGACACGGAATTCCAGGCGATGCAGCGGCTCGGTCTTCGCGGTGCCTTGCTGGCCGACGCCGGGTTGAACCTGAACAACGGCGCCTTCCGCAACCTGGCGGCGGCGGCCGAGCGGACTGGATTTCTGGCGGGACGCGGCCTGATCTGTGAGGTGTATCCGGCGACCGTGCGCAAGGATCACCTGGATTTCCTGCGTAATGTCGGCAACGCCTATGTTGGCGTCGGCCTGCAATCCTTCGATTCCGAAGTCCTGGCGCAGGTCGATCGGAAATACGACGCCGCCCGCTTCGACCAGACGCTGCACGCGCTGGGAGAGGTCGCCAAGGTCGCCGTCGAAGTCATCATGGGGCTGCCAGGCGACACACCGGAGAAATTCCGCCGCAATTTTGAGCGGGCGCGTCGTCTGCCTTGCGCGTTGCGGGTCTATCACTGCGTGGTGCTGCCCTCGGCGCTGATGGTCCGTTCTCCACCGGAACATGTTCTGGACTATGATCCGGTGTCGCTGAAAATGCGCAGTTGCCTGGGCTGGCCGGCGGATGCGCTGGCGGCGGAGGCCGCGTTTTTGGACCGGGAGACCGCGCGCGCCGGCGGGCAGGCGGGGGAGTTCTTCTGGGTCTTTCCCCCGCCGGCGGGATTCTAGTGGTCGGTCGCGGTCAGGGCGACCGCCACCGACCCCAACCGTTACAATTCCAGCTTGATATTCGCGGCCTTGATCAGTTCCGCCATCAGCTTTCCATCCGCCTCCCGGAAGGCTTCCAGGTCAGGCAGGGACTGGATCACGGTGGCGGATCCGGCCAGTTGTATCTTGGCCTTCATCTCCGGTGTTTTTGAGGCTTTCACGATTTCCTCGTTCAGACGCTGCTTGATCTCCAGGGGGGTGCCGGTCGGACACCACAGACTGATCCAGATAGGCACGTCGGAGTTCGGATAGCCCAGTTCGGTCAATGTCGGAATATCGGGGAATTCGACACTGCGTTCGGAATGATTGACGTTGAGCAGGATGAGCTTGCCGGCCTTGACGTGCACCGTGGTCACCGGCTCGTTCATCAATTGCACGTTGTTGGACAGAAGATCGGTCAGGCTGTCGGCGCCACCGCGATACGGGACGTGCAGGATGTCGACGCCGGTGCGATATTTCAGCATTTCCAGGCGCAGATGCGGCCCGGTTCCGGGGCCAGACGAGCCGAAGGCCAGTTTGCCGGGGTTTTTCTTGCAATACTCGATCAGTTCGGGGAGTGTCTTGACCCCGACCGAGGGATGGACGGCAAAGCCGGTGACGGCATCGCCAAGGCGCGCGATCGGCTCCAGCAATTTCGGATCATACGCGACCGGGCGGAGCAGCGGCAGATTGACCGTGGTGGTGCTGGACGAAATCAGCATTGTGTAACCATCGCCGACGGACCGGGCGGCAGCCTCGGTGCCGATCAGGCCGCTGGCGCCACCGCGATTCTCGATGACGAATTGCTGGCCGAATATCTGGCTGAGCTTGTCGCACCAGGGCCGAGCGACGATATCGGTGCCGCCACCGGCGGCGAATGGGACGATTACCTTCACCGGTTTGTTCGGCCAAGCCTTGGTTTGGGCAATGGCCGGGGTGGCCAGGGGCGGCAAGGTTGCAAGCGAGGCACCGGCCAGGCTGGCACCGGCCCCCAGCTTCAGAAATCTCCGTCGACGCATTCGGGTCCTCCGTTTGAATTCTCTGGGGGTACTTTTAGCACCGGTTCTGCATCGTGGCGTGGGGTACTTTGGTGGGTCCCCGATGACGCAGGGCCTTTTCCCGATGACGGGTTCCCCCCGCGATTGCGATGGAGCGTTTGGGAATGGTCGATCCCGTGTTCTGTTTGATTCGGTTGAGGCGGACGGTAAACAACTGCCAGCAAGGCCGCGGGACGCCGGTTTGCCGCTCTGTGTAACTTTGTGTCCCTTGCTTGCCGATCGAACGGTAAGGATGCGAGCCGCTGCAATGGTCCGCGCGGCGACCGGCCAACCATTTCACATGGTTCGTCATTGAGCCTGGACCGCGAAAGCAAGGGACACAGAGGCCATCGAGTGCACACAGAGTTCCAGGGAGCGAGAAATCGACGCTTTGCTTGGTTATTCTTCAACTCGCGCTGAGGAATTGCAATGAAAAATGCCAAAACCAACCCAATCTATGTGATACGGAATTTGGTACAAACTCGCTGAACTCCAAGTACATAAGGGCGAAAACTCCACATCCTCCGATCACTGCGACGTGATCAGCCAGGCGCGCGAGGCATCACCCTGAGGTGACCGGACTTCGCCCAGACACGGCAGCCGGATGGTCCGGAGATACCGGCAAACACCGACCCAGGCGGCAGGCGAAGCCAGGATTGTTCCACGAAATGCTCGCCGCCTTCATCGAACGATCCCGTCAGGACCAGCAATTCCAGGCCGCCTGGAGCCGGGATATCCACTGATGCGTTCGGTGCCCAGGTTTCCAGGCGCACATCCTCCACCGCGTCCCGGAACAGCGGCAGAATCGACACGGATGGCCGGTCCGGGTCCGGCACGAAATCGGTCCGGTCCGTGGCCAACCGGACCTGAGCCCGGTCCGCCGGATCGAATTGCCACAACTTCACGAAGATGGTGCAACCGGCGGCCGATCCGGGCGTGTGCCGCGATGTTGGCGGGTTGCGGACATAGCTGCCGGCCGGATAATCGCCATGCTCATCCTGAAACACGCCGTCCAGCACAAGGAACTCCTCGCCACCGTCGTGAATATGAGGTGAGAAATGGCTGGCGGGCGCATAGCGGACGATGGATGTGGCGCGTGCCACTTCCTCGCCGATGCGGTCCAGCATGCGCCGATGCACCGCGGCCATGGGGGATGGCACCCAATCCAGGCTGCCCGCATGGACCACCGCGCGTTGGCTGAAATCCGCGTTCAAATGCATCGGTGTCCTCCCATTGAAACCCAGAACTCCACAGCAACGGAACCTTCAGGCGCCGATACCCGCGCTTCGCAGAGCGCCGCAAATCACCGCCATGCGGCAGATCGCATCGCCGGTGAACCGCCCGATCGCCGCCGCGACCTCCGCCCGCTGCTCCCCCGACAATGCATCCAGCGGCGCCGGTTCCCGCTCGGCGATCGCTCGTCCCCGAGCCCGAGCCGCCGCGAGTGTTTCCGCAATGGCCGCCGACAGTCGCCCCTCCGCGTCCAACGGCGCCAGCAGCGCCCATGCCAGGCCCAGATAGGCCGGCCAGTGCGCAAGATTGCGATACATGCTGGCCAGCACGGGATCGTTTCCAACCGCGCCGATCCGGTTTAGCCGCAGCACCAGCGCCACGGTCGTCGGCGCCATCTGGTCCAGCCGCAGCAGCGGCGGCAGGCTGAGATCGGCCTCCGAGCCTCGAACCGGCGGTTCCCGGGGCTGCTCCGGCGTGATTGAAGCCGGCGTGATGGAAGCGGACGGGTCGGTCAGATGCTGCTCCAGCACCGATAGTGCGACCAGCGCCATCGGATTGGTGCGCTCATAGGCGTCCAGCACGATGCCGACCTGGCGCATGTCATCCTGGCTCAACCCCACGGCGGCGAAGACTTCGGCTGGCACTGTCGGCATAGCGGGCAGCCGGCGAGCGGCCCGGAGCGCGTCCGCCTCCTCGGCGATGATGCCCGCGACATAGAGCGGGCGGAGCGTTCCCCAGGCCCAAGGCAGCGCGCCCGGGAATGTCGCCAGATGCCGCCAGACCAGGTTGACGACGCTGACCCCGTAGACCGCGCGGATATCGGCGAAGATCGCCGCGATCTCGCCGGTTGCCTCTGCCTCGGTCACCGCCGCGACTGGATCGGTCATATGCGCCTCTTTCATGCCAGTCGGTTCGCCCCGACCCGCATCTGTTTTGCTTGTGGTCGCAGCCGTCTGGCCTAGTGTTCGATCAGACGGGAGCAATGACGTGATGTCGCTCGCCCTGCCGACATCGTCTCTATCGCAGGCAAGGGTGCCTGGCAAAGCGGAGGGAGACCCATGCTCGAAGCTCTAGCAGCCTGTCGGACTTACGCCCACCGGAGGCTCATGTTAGAATCGTAACGTCGATTCGCTCCCTCCCCGGATGCCGCCAATGAGCAACTTCCGCCCCACCGATCGCCTAACCGGCTTCCTGATGCCGCCGTCTATCGATGAA
>CALQHT020000153.1 GCA_943330455.2 Nitrosovibrio sp. Nv4
ACAGCCTGGTCCAGGCCGCGAAGGCAAAGGCGCGCGGATATCGATCAACCCGTAACCTCAAAGCCATGGTCTATCTCATCGCCGGAAAGCTCGACCTCAGGCTGCCAGTATGAAATCGTTACCACCCACTCCAAACAGCGAGGAGCCTTTTTTCTGGTGCCCATCGCGCTGATCGCGGCCGGCCTGTTCTTCGTGCTGCCCACCGGCTTGTTTCTGACGCTGATCCTGGCGTCCGGCGCGTCGTTCGGCGCGCATGTGGTGCTGGACCGGGCGTATCACGTGCAGGGATCCTGGCTGACCCGATTCGCCTGGTTCCGCCGCAAGCAACAGCTCCATTTCGTGCACCATCTGCATGCCAACGCGAACTTCGCGGTGATGGATTTCTTCTGGGACCGCGCCTTCCGCACCTTCCGCAAGCCGGACCCGACCGGGCGTTGAGTCTGTCCGGCACGGCGGCGGACGCGTGGCCGATCGGCCGACGGCGTGGGCAATCGTGTGATGGGTCCGGTATAGTGCTTGCCTTGGCCCGCCCGGACTCATAGGTTCCGCGCGAGTCGGCGGGGTGTGGCGCAGCCTGGTAGCGCGCCTGTTTTGGGTACAGGAGGTCGTGGGTTCGAGTCCCGCCGCCCCGACCAGACTTTGGGAGACCAGGCTATCCGCGACCAGTCTATCGGAGAATCGTCCATGCGTGCCCGCATCTACCAGCCGCCGAAAAACGCCATGCAGTCCGGCTGGGCCAAGACGCATGAATGGGTGCTGGAATTCATGCCCAGTGCGCCAAGGCGGGCCGATCCGCTGATGGGCTGGATCGGTAGCGAGGACACCCAGAAGCAGGTGCGCCTCACCTTTGCCACGCGCGACGAAGCGGTCGCCTATGCCGAACGCAACGGTGTGCAGGCTGAGATCGAACTCCCGCAGGTCCGCCGCGTGCGGCCCAAGGCCTATGCCGACAATTTCAAATACGGCCGCGCGGTGAACTGGACGCATTGACCCGGCCGCCGGGTCCGTCCGTTGGCGGTCTATACCGAGGTTACCGACGAGGCCCTCGCCGCATTCCTGGTCGATTACGACATCGGCTCCATGGTGGCGTTTCGCGGCATCGCGGAAGGCGTGGAGAATTCCAACTTCTCGCTGCGCACGACGTCGGGCGACTTTATTCTTACCCTGTATGAAAAGCGCGTCGATCCGGCGGACCTGCCCTGGTTCCTGGGGCTGATGGAGCACCTGGCGCAGCGCGGCATCGTTTGCCCGCAGCCGGTGCGAGGCCGGGACGGGGACGCATTGCGCCATCTGAGCGGCCGGCACGCGGCGATCACCACATTCCTGCCTGGAGTCTGGCCGCGGCGGGTGCGGGTGGAGCATTGCGGACCGCTTGGATCCGCGCTGGCGGCATTGCATCTGGCCGGAGCGGATTATGCGCCGCGTCGCGTCAACGCCCTCGGCCCGCGGGACTGGGCGCCCCTCCTTGACCGCGCTCGGCCGCGAGCGGGCGAGGTCCAGGCGGGGCTCGCCCTGGACCTGGATCGGGCCTTGTCGTCCATCCTGGCCGCCTGGCCGGTGGACCTGCCGATCGGCCATATCCATGCCGATCTTTTCCCGGACAATGTGTTCTTCCTGGATGGAAAATTGTCCGGCCTGATCGACTTCTATTTTGCCGCGACCGACCTGCTGGCCTACGACATCGCGATCTGTCTGAACGCCTGGTGCTTCGAGCAGGATTTTTCCTTCAACGTCACCAAGGCGCGCAGCCTGTTGTCGGCATATCAGGCGGTCCGGCCGCTCTCCCTGGCGGAGCGGGCGGCCCTGCCGGTGCTGTGCCAGGGCGCGGCGATGCGGTTCCTGCTGACCCGGTTGTTCGATTGGCTGAACACCCCGGCGGGCGCTCTAGTCACCCGCAAGGACCCGCGCGAATATTTCCGCCGCCTGCGTTTCCATCTGTCGGCCCAGGATGAGCACGCCTATGGCATCTGAGGACGTGACCGTGTCGCTTCCCGCCGATCCGGATCGGGTGGTGGACATCTGGACCGATGGCGGCTGCAAGCCGAATCCCGGCCCGGGCGGCTGGTCGGCGATCCTGGTGTTCCGGGGCGTCGAGAAGGAATTGTCAGGCTACGAACCGGAGACCACGAACAATCGGATGGAGCTGACGGCCGCGGCCTCGGCGCTGGAGACGTTGAAGCGGCCGTGCCAGGTGCGGCTCTACACCGACAGCGAATATCTGAAGAACGGCATCACGCGCTGGCACCAGGGTTGGGTGCGCAAGAACTGGCGCAACGCCGCGGGCGACCCGGTGAAGAACATGGATCTGTGGCGCCGGATCCTGGATGCCGCCGCCACGCACACGGTGGAGTGGCATTGGGTGCGCAGCCATGTCGGCATTCCGCTGAACGAACGGGCCGATAAGCTGGCGACTCAGGCGCGGGAAGATGGGCTCCGGCAGGCGCCGCAACGGCGCTGACGCGGTCCTAACGTTTCCTGCTTTCCGCCGCTGGCCGGACCGGCAGGTTCGGGTTGGGGCGCACGACGTCGGTTGCCAAACCCAGCGCCTCCAGGGCTCGGATGCAGGCGAAAACCCCATCGATTTGCCATTTCGTGCGGCCGTGCGCCGCGGAGCGCGGATCGATGTGGTGGTTGTTGTGCCAGCCCTCGCCGTTCGACAGCAGGGCGACGACCCAGTTGTTGCGGCTGTCATCGCCGGTGTCGTAGGGGCGGCGGCCCCAAAGATGGGCGGCGGAATTGACCAGCCAGGTGATGTGCCAGACCGCGACCGTGCGGACGAACACGCCCCATAGCAGCACGCTGGCGCCCAGTTGGACGGCCTCTGGCGGCTCGTCGCCCAGGATCAATCCGATGGCGGCCCCGAGGAGGAAGAAGGTCGCCCAGGACCCGATGATGATGGTCGGATACAGAAATGACCGCTCCAGGCGCCGGTAGAACGGATCGCGGAGAATGTCCTTCGCATAGCGGTCGTAGATGCCAAGCCGCGCGAGATCGCGATTTTCCACCAGCATCCAGCCGACATGGCCCCAGAGGAAGTTCACCAGCGGAGTGTGCGGATCGTCCTGGCGGTCGGAAAACTGGTGGTGCCGCCGGTGCACGGCGACCCAGCGGGCGGGGGTATCCTGCATGCAGCAGATGCCCAGGATCGCAAACCCGTGTTCGAGCCATTTCGGACACACCAGGCCGCGATGGGTCAGCAGCCGATGGTAGCCGAGATTGATACCGAGGCTGCCGAACACGAAGATCCCGAGCGCGCCCAGGACCAATCCGGTCCAACTGAAGAACCAGGGCAGCACCGCCAACAGCGCGACAAGGTGATAGAGCCCGACGGTGATGGCGTAGGACCAGACGATCCGTGTTCGATCGACGGCGGCCGGCAAGGGCAGTCGTTGGCTCGTCAAGCCGAGACGCGAAGCGGCAGTGTCGTCACGCATGGGTCCCCGTTCGACCGCCTGTCCGTCACGGGTCGCCTCTCTGCGCGCCTATCTGGACCAGGCGACGGATCGCCGCAAGATCACCCTTTCGCCCTTGACCCAATGAATCGCGGTCCAGGGGCCGTAGCCCCTGGTGGGTTCGAAGGGCAAAGCCCTCGCGGGGTTTGGGGCGGAGCCCCAACGCTTTCTCTCCTTCCCCGACTGCCCGCCAGATGGCGCGGTTATTCTTGGGTGTCGCCTAACCGTGCCGCACCGACCAAAGATCCAGTTGGCGGCCGATTTCGGTCAGAACCGAGGTCCAGTCGTCTCGACGCGGTTCGCGAAACAGCCGCATCGTTGGATACCACGGCGTGTCCGCCCGCCCGCGCAACCAGCGCCAATCCGCGCTGTATGCCACCAGCAGCCAGACCGGCTTGCCCAGCGCTCCGGCCAGATGCGCCACCGAGGTATCGACCGTAATCACCAGATCCATCAGGGAAATCAGCGCCGCGGTCTCGGTAAAATCGGTCAACGCCGCACTGTGGTCGGTGATGTGGTCCCAGTCATCGAGGATCGTGCGGTCGGATTGGCGGATGTCGCGCTGGATGACGTGGCATTCCAGATCTGTCCGCTCCACCAGCTGGGCCAGGTCGGCCAGCTTGATGGAGCGACTGCGGTCGCCGCCATGTACCACGCTGCCGGACCAGGCCAAGCCGATCCGCATGCGCTGCCACGGCTCCAAAATGCGAGTCCAGGCGGCCACC
The DNA here is from genome assembly GCA_943330455.2 of Nitrosovibrio sp. Nv4. Taxonomy (GTDB): domain Bacteria; phylum Pseudomonadota; class Alphaproteobacteria; order Acetobacterales; family Acetobacteraceae; genus Rhodopila. Next base: position 4,178 of record CALQHT020000153.1, read on the forward strand.
CGGTCGGGACGCGCCGTCAGATAGGGCTCGGTCCCCGGCACGCTGTCCAACCCGGTTTTGAGCGCGAACGGCAGGCTCATCAGCGAGCATTGCAAATCGAAAGCGGGCAGGGTGTCGCCATGCTCGAACACGGCCGCGACGCCGGGCAAGCGGTCCAGCACCGATCGTAGGCCGGGCTGCACCTCCAGCAGCACGGTCGCTCCGAATTGCGCGACCAGCGGGGCATAACGGACGAATTGCAGTGTATCGCCAAGGCCCTGTTCCGCGTGCAGCAGGATCGAGCGGCCATGGATGCCGCTTTCTCCCCGCCACCAGGGTTGGGGAAACTGGCGGCGTCCGGCCAGTCCAAGCGGCAGTTGCAGGCGGCATTCATGGCCCGCCCAGGCGTCGGGCCATTCTCCCAGGCTCAGGCGCATCAGGCTGTCGTAATAGCGCACGCGGGGATCGCCGGGCTTCAGGGCCAGGGCCAGGCGGAATTGATGGATGGCTTCCTTCGGGCGGCCCAGCCGGCCCAGGATGCTGCCGAGGTCGCAATGCGCGACGGCCTTGTCCGCGGCGCGCCAGAGCGATTCCTGGGCCCAGCGCAACGCATCCTCCGGCCGGTTCACCGAAACCAGGGCCGCGGCCAGGTTGCCATAGGCATGCGCCAGCCGGGGATCCAGGGCGACCGCGCGCTCCAGATGGTGGACGGCTTCGTCGTTGCGGCCGAGCACGCGGAGGGTTTCGCCGAGGTCGTTGCGGGCATTGGCGTGATTGGGGTCGATGCCGATGGCGGTGGACAGATAGGCCTCCGCGTCGGCCAGACGGCCCCCCAGATAGCAGAGATGGCCGATGAAATAGAGCGCATGGGCGTCGCGCCCGCCATGCCCAACGGCGAACCGCAACAATGCCTCGGCACCGGCGTGGTTGCCGGCGGTGTAGGCCTGGTAGGCCTGGGCGACCAGTTCCTCGGTATAGGGGTTCATGAAGTTCCCCCTGTTTTCTGCTGGTCCAAGGCATGGCTCACCGCGCTGATCACACTGGCCCAATCATGCAAGGCGGGCTGTCGGAACAGGCGCATGGTCGGGTACCACGGGCTGGTGGTGCCCTGCGTCATCCACCGGTAGTCGGACCCGAGCGGGAGCATGGTCCAGGTGGGGCGTGCCATGGCGCCACCCAGATGGGCGAGCACCGTGTCGACGGTGATGACCTGGTCCATCAAGGCCAGCAGGGCCGCGGTGTCGGCGAAATCGGCCAGGGTTTGGCTGTGGTCGTCCAGCATTTGCATCCCATCCAGCGTTTCCCGGTCCTCGGCGCGGATTTCCGTCTGAGCGACATGGAAGACGCAGTCCTCGCGAGCAAACAAGGGCGCCAGGACGGCCAGGGGGATCGAACGGTTCCACACGGTGTCCGAGCCCGACCAGGCGATGGCGATCCGTCGGCGTCCATCGGGTGGCCCCAATCGCTGCCGCCATTGGTCCACGCGGTCGGGATCCGGCGCGATATAGGGCACGGGGGCGGGGATGGTGTCACGATCGGTGCGGAATGCGCGGGGCAGGCTCATGAGCGAGCATTGCAGGTCGAACGGGGGCAGGGGATCGCCCCGGCCGAAGACGCCGGCGACACCGTCCATCCCGGCGAACAGCGGGCGGAGCGGGGCCTGCACTTCCAGCAGCACGCGGGCGCCTCGGGCTATGACCATGGGCACGTAGCGGATGAATTGGACGGTGTCGCCATGGCCCTGTTCGGCGTGCAGCAGGATGGTGCGGCCGGTCAGGTTGTCCTCGCCCAGCCAGGCCGGAGCGTCGAACACCCGCCGGTGACTGCGTCCCAGTTCGGCGTACCACCGCGCCTCGTGCCTGCGCCAGCCGTTCTGGAAATCGCCGAGCGCGAGGGTGGCCATGGCTTCGAGGTAGCGGGCATCGTTGTTGGACGGTTGCAGGCGGTGGATGGCGCGGTAGTGCTCGATCGCCTCCGCGTAGCGGTTCATGGCGCACAGGACCGAGGCGAGGTCGGCATGCGCGCCGGTCTGCGCCGGGTTCAGGGCCAGGGCTTGCTCCAACACCGGCAAAGCGGCCTCCGGGCGGCGCAAGGTCAGCAGCAGGCCACCGAGATTGGCGGCGATTTCCGCCTGGTCCGGGGCGAGGGCCAGGGCGCGCCGGAACAGGGCGACGGCCTCGGCGTTATGGCCCTGGGCGCGCCGGACATCTGCCAGATTGTTGTAGAGCGCGGCATCGCCGGGTGCCTGTTCCAACGCCGCGGCGTAATGATCGGCGGCTGCGTCGTAGTCGTGACGCAGGCGGGCGAAATAGCCGAGATAGCCGAAGGTCTCGGGGTCATTGCGGCCGGCATCCACGGCGGCACGGATATGGGTTTCCGCCGCGGTCATGTCGCCGGTCTGGAACGCGGTGCGTCCGAGGTCGAGGTGCTTGGCGGCGGTGCTGTTCACGTGGCGGGTCATACCAGCGGGGGGCGGGCCGCTACAATGTGGGTGGGGGATGCGCGTGGGACGGGTGTGAGGTCGAAATAGAGAGATTTCTCCCCCTCCCCTTGTGGGAGGGGGCGGGGGGAGGGGTTATGGGCAATATATTGGGCGGCTTTACCCCTCCCCCCAACCCCCTCCCGCAAGGGGAGGGGGAGAAATTTCTCCCGGTGGCGTGAATGCGGCAACCTGCGTCCCCGCCCGTTGGATCAGGCGCTTTCGGTCATGTAGTGGTCTCGGTACTGCGTCCGGAGCGTCATTTTCTGCAGCTTCCCGGTCGCGGTATGCGGCAATTCCGCGACCACCAGGACTTGGTCCGGCAGCCACCATTTGGCGACCTTGCCCTCATAGACACCCAGCACAGACGCCGGATCGACAGTGTGCCCTGGCCGCGCGACCACCAGCAGCAGCGGCCGCTCGTCCCATTTCGGGTGGCGGGCGGCGATGACCGCGGCCTCGGCCACGTCGGGGTGGGACACGGCGATGTTTTCCAGGGTGATGGAGCTGATCCACTCGCCGCCGGACTTGATCACGTCCTTGGAGCGGTCGGTGATCTCCATGAATCCATCCGGGTCGATAGTTGCGACGTCGCCGGTGGCGAACCAGCCATCCGGTTCCAGGGCGCTGCCGGGTTCGTCGCCGTAATAGGCGCTGGTGACCCAGGGGCCGCGCACCATCAGGTCGCCGAACGCCACCCCGTCCCAGGGCAGTTCCTTGCCATCACCGTCCACGATCTTCATGTCCAGGCCGGGCAGGATGCGGCCCTGCTTCAGGGTGTGGCGCACGAACTCGTCGCCCGTCAGCCCGGCCTGGTCCGGTTTCGGCGCGTTGTAGGTGCCGACCGGGCTCAGTTCCGTCATGCCCCAGCCGTGTTCGACGATGACGTTGTATTCGTCGCGGAAGGCCTCGATCAGCAGCGGCGGCGCGGCCGATCCGCCGGTCATGATGCGCTTCGTGGCGGTCAGGGTCTCGCCGCTGGAGCGCAGGTGTTGCAACAGGCCCAGCCAGACAGTGGGGACGCCGCAGGTCATGGACACGCGCTCGGTGTTGAGGATGTTGGCCATGCTGGCGCCATCCAGATGCCGGCCGGGTAGCACCAGGGCCGCGCCGGTCATCGCCGTGGCATAGGGGATGCCCCAGGCGTTGACGTGGAACATCGGCACCACCGGCAGGATGCGGCTGGTGGCGTGCATGCACATCACGTCGGGCATGGCGATGGTCATGGCATGCAAGGTGGTCGAGCGGTGGCTGTACAGCACGCCTTTCGGCCGCCCGGTGGTGCCGGAGGTGTAGCAGAGCGCGCTGGCGGTGTTCTCGTCGAAGCTGGTCCAGGTGTGGTCGTCGTCCGAGCCATCCAGCAGCGTGTCGTAGCAGTGCAAGGTCATGCCGGGCGCGAGCGTGACCTCGGGCATGTTGGCCGCGTCAGACAGCATCACCACGGCGCGGACATTGTCCTTGATATGCGGGGCGATGGCGGTGACCAGCGGGGCGAAGCTGGTGTCAACGAACAGCACCTTATCCTGGGCATGGTTGACGATATAGGCGATGTCGTCCGGATGCAGGCGCGGATTGATGGTGTGGCAGATCGCCTGCATGCCCGGTGTCGCGTAATAGACCTCCAGATGCCGGTAGCCGTTCCAGGCGAGCGTGCCGACGCGGTCCTGCGCCCCGACGCCCAGCTTTTGCAGCACACGGACCAACCGGCGGGAGCGGCGTTCGACATCCGCCCAGGTGTAGCGGTGGGTCTCGCCTTCATGCGTGCGGGAGATGACCTCGGCCTTGGCGTGGTGGCGCGCGGCGTGGGTCAGGATGGATGAGATCATCAGCGGGTGGGGCTGCATGAGGCCGAGCATGGGGGTTCCCTCCGGGGTGGCGTCGTTGCGCTGGGTTCGGGTAGTGATCATACGCAAGTCCGAGCAAATTGGATGGGGGAGAACACCATGAATCCGGTCATGATCATCACCGGCGGCAGCCAGGGCATCGGCGCCGCCGCCGCCAGGATGGCGGGCGCGCGAGGCTACGACGTCGCCATCACCTATCAAAGCAACCGGGAACTGGCCGAACAGGTCGTGGCCGACATCAAGGGCCTCGGCCAACGCGCCATCGCCGTGCAGGCGGAAATGGCCAGCGAGGCCGCGATCCTGGCGCTGTTCGAAACCGTGGACCGCGAACTCGGCCCGGTCACCGCGCTGGTCAACAATGCCGGCGGCCCCGGCCCGACCTGCAAGATCGACGGTGTCACCAGCGCCATCCTGGACGAGGTCATGGCGGTCAATGTCCGCGCCCCGTTCCTGACCATCCGCGAGGCGATCAAGCGCATGGCGACCGATCTGGGCGGCAAGGGGGGCTCGATCGTCAACGTGTCATCCCGCGCGTCGGAAATCGGCGGGGCGGGGGAATGGGTGCATTACGCGGCCTCGAAAGGCGCGGTGGACAGCCTGACCATCGGGGCTGCGCGGGAACTGGCGGCGCGCGGCATCCGGGTCAACGCGGTCAATCCCGGCCTGATCGAGACCGACCTGCACGCCCGCGCCGGATTGCCGGACCGTCTGACCCGCCTGGTCGGCGGCGTGCCCATGGGCCGCACCGGTAGCGCCGAGGAAGTGGCCGAGGCGATCTTGTGGCTTGCCTCCGACAGTGCATCTTACATTACGGGCATCCTGGTGCCGATCTCCGGAGGACGTTGAATGGAACCGAAATCAGCTCTCATCGTCGGTGTCGGCTCGGGGTTGAGCGCGTCGCTCGCCCGCCTGTTCGCGCGCAAGGGCTTGCAGGTGGCGCTGGCGTCCCGCAACCCGGACCGGCTGGCGAAACTGGCCGAAGAAACCGCCGCCGCCACCTTCGCGTGTGAGGCAACCGAACCCGAGGAAGTCGCCGGCCTGTTCGACGTGGTGGTGGCGACGCAGGGGGAGCCTGATATCGTCGTCTACAACGCCAGCGCCCGGGCACGTGGGCCGGTGACCGATCTGGACCCGGGTGATGTCGCGCGCGCCATCGCGGTCAGCGGTTACGGCGGCTTCCTCGTTGCCCAACAGGCCGCTCGGCTGATGGTGCCGCGCGGGCAGGGGGCGATCCTGCTGACCGGCGCGTCGGCCAGCGTGAAGGGCTATGCGAATTCGTCGGCCTTCGCGATGGGCAAGTTCGCGCTGCGCGGACTGGCGCAAAGCATGGCGCGGGAGATGTCTCCCAAGGGCGTGCATGTCGCGCATTTCGTCATCGACGGCGGCATCCGCAGCGCGACACGGCCGATTCCGAACGACAATCCGGACAGCCTGCTGGATCCGGATGCCATCGCCGAGACCTACTGGCACGTCGCGACTCAACCCCGTAGCGCCTGGACCTGGGAGGTTGAGTTGCGTCCCTGGGTGGAGACTTTCTGACCCGAGACTGTGTCCGAGACCACCCGCATCTTCCTGCCAGGGGCTGGCGGTTCCGCCGGTTTCTGGCAACCGGTCGCCGATCGGCTGCCCGCCGCCTGGCCGAAAATCCTGCTGTCCTGGCCCGGCCTGGGCAACGAGCCGCATGATCCGCGCGTGAACGGTATCGACGATCTGGTCGGTCTGGTCAGCGCGCGTATCGACGCCGCGGACGGGCCGGTCGATCTGATCGGCCAGTCGATGGGTGGGCTGATCACGATCCGGGCCGCTCTGCGCCACCCTGGCCGCATCCGGCGGATCGTGTTGACGGGAACTTCGGGCGGGGTGGATGTGGCCGGTCTCGGCGGGGCGGATTGGCGCGAGGACTACCGTCGCAATTTCTCGAACGCCGTTGGGTGGATTACCGAGACTCGCGCCGATCATGCCGCCGATCTGCACGCCATCACGGCGCCGGTTCTGCTGCTATGGGGCGATGCCGATCCGATCAGCCCCGTCGCAGTCGGGCGGTATTTGGCCGAGCGGCTGGGGGATGCGAAGCTTGTGGTGATTGCGGGGGGCGATCATGCGTTCCCGTTCCTTATGCCGGATCAGGCCGCGCCGCCGATTGTTCGACATCTGAGCTGATCGCGGGGCCGGCGGTAGGGTGCGGCGATCGACTTATGCCAACCGCTCGAACCATTGACCGACGCAAAGACCCCCTCGCCATTGCCGGATCAAGTCCCGCAATGGCCGTAAGGGTTTATGGGGGAACAACCGAATCGTATGGAACGACGGACCGGTCCTTCTCCGTCATGGCGGGGCCGGCCCACCATGACGCTACTCGGCATCCGTGCCCAAAGTGGAGCGGCTATCTTCGACCAAGCCCAAAGGCGACCGGACGCGATCGGTCGATGGTTCGAGCTGTCGTCTTACAACCAGGTTACTCTGGATGATTTGGGCGATTTGGGTTTGCGCGACGCGTCGGCAAGGCGTTACCACCTTCGCATGCCCGAATCGGGCCTGCTCCCTGGCTCGATTCGGGGGACGATTCGGTCGCGTGATCCAAGGAGGATTCCATGAAGGGCTTGACCATCGCCTGTCTCGCCGGGGCTGCCTTTCTGGCTGCTTGTTCGTCGGATTCGACAACCGGGACCGCTGACGGCACGGCGGCAGCCGGGGCGGCTGGGGCTGGTGCCGCGGGAAGCGGGTATGGGGCGGGCGGTGTCGGTGGCGCGGACGGACGCGGTGTGGGGGCGGCCGGCCTGGGTGGCGCCGCTCAGTCGGGTCCGGGATCGCAGGAAGACCTGGTCCAGTCGGCCGGCGACAAGGTGTTCTTCGGCAGCGACCAGAGTACGTTGAACGAGCAGGCGCGCGCCACATTGAACCGGCAGGCGGAATGGCTGCAACGCTATCCGCAGGTGAATGTCTGGGTCGCCGGCAATTGCGATGAGCGTGGCACCGAGGAATACAACCTCGCCCTGGGGCAGCGGCGCGCGAACGCGGACCGGGACTATCTGGTGGCGCAGGGCGTTGCCCGGTCGCGGATCGAGACCATCAGCTATGGCAAGGCCAGACCGATCGATCCCGATTCGAACGCGCAGGCCTGGGCGCAAAATCGAAACGCCGTCACCTCGGTGCGTTGAGCGACCGCATTCACAGATCTCGCGCCAGAGAGGATTTTCCTCCGGGCGCGGGGATGCATGAAGCCAGCAATCTCCATCAGGGTGTCGGGCAGAATTCCTGTGCCGGCGTGATCCATCCCATCGCGGCTCCGGTCGGGTCGGTCAGGATTGCGATCCGGCCCACCCCCGGCACGTCGAAGCATGGCCGCAATATCGTTGCCCCATTCGTCGCAGCCGCGGCAATCCTTGTGTCGATATCGTCCACTGCCAGATAGCTCATCCAGTGTGGAGGGACTCCGTCCGGAACGATGCCCTGCATCGCCATGATGCCGGCGACCGGCTTGCCGTCATGCTGGGCGATCCAATAGGTGCCTTCCGGCATAGGCATTGCCTCGAACGACCAGCCGATGACGGTGGCGTAGAAGGCTTTGGCCTTCTCCACATCGTCGGTCATCAACTCGTTCCAGTAGAAACTGGCGTGGGGCATGGGGTTGTCCTGGCATGGGGTGGCGAGGGGGCGGTGCCGGCGATTTCCGTCACCAGTTTGCCGCGGATCGCGCGGGCGAATTCTTCATAGCTGCGTGCGGCAATCAGGAAGGAGCCGGGGCCGCCGATGACATTGTCCCGATAGTATTCGTCGAGATACGGCTCCAGCGCCAGGATCGGCAGGCCGTTGATGATGGTGCCGGTGGCGACCGCCTCATCGCGCGCGAGATGGGCGGGACGGCCGCGATTATTGGCCCCATCGCCCGAGACGTCGATCACTCGCCGGCTGGCCGGAAACGGGCAGAGCGGGAACAGGGTCGACGCAAAGTCGATCGCGCCGCTGATGGAGGTGCCGCCGCCGAACAATTCCCGTTGGGATCGGTCGATGGCGGCAGCAAAGGCCTCGATCGCGGCATCGGTATCGATCAGGGTCCATGGCACGGCCACGACATGCATCGCCGGACCGGTCCATTGCAGCATGGTGACGGCGATGGACCCGGTCAGGGAGTTGCGAACGGCCGAGCGGATGGCGGGACTGCGGAAAGCGGCGGCGTAACCGTCTTTTTGCAGCTTGAACCGGTAAGCGTCGACACTGCCGGACGCATCGACCGCCAGCACGAGTTGCAAAGACGTGGCGGTATCGGCCCGTGCGACCGCGCTGCCGAACAACAAAGGGAACAGGTGGCGCCGACGGATCATACGCAGCTCCGGTGCTGCTGGGATGGCCAGCATGCGCCGGAAATGCGTAAGGAGGGAAGCACGGGATTTTGCCAGGTCGCATTGCAGCGGCTTCGCGGGTGGTTCCCGTGTAAACCGTGTTTCTCGCCATGGGACGTGGATAGCCTGTGCGTGCATTCGGAGCCACTCTCCGCTACCGCCAGATTTACATCGCGTTTACATAGCCGACATCACCTGGTCGCAACCTGGTGCCACGTTGTGAACGGAGAGCAAGCGGGAGCGTTTGGCGCAACCCAGCGCTCCGTAACAACGCGGGGAGGTTCATATGAACGCGACCAATGGCAAGGTCTCAACCGAGGCGCTGGAGCGGCGCATCCTGCAAGGCTCGCTTGAGCGAGGGCTCAACGCCTGCCACGAATGTTGCGACCGCTGGGCCACCGGAGACAGGATCGCGTTGGAGTGGTTTGGGATCGGAGGTGAACGCGAGTCGATCACCTTTGCGAGCTTGCGAGATAGCGCCGCCCGCTTCGCCAACTGGCTTGCCTTACAGGGGATTGGCCCCGGTGACGTGGTCGCCGGTCTGCTGCCCCGCATCCCAGAACTCCTCACCGTCCTGCTCGGCACCTGGCGCGTGGGTGCGGTCTATCAACCGTTGTTTACGGCGTTCGGTCCAAAGGCGATCGTGGATCGCGTCACTGGCTCTCTGGGTAGCAAGGCCAAGTTGATCGTCACAGACCCAACCAATCGCTCCAAGCTGGATGGCATTGCGGACTGCCCGCCTGTGCTGGTGGTAGACCGCACCAGCTCGGACACCAAGGGTTTTGCAACGGTTATGGGCGCTCAATCCGCAACGTTTGAGCCGGTCATGCGGCGAGGTGCGGACCCGTTCATCCTGATCTTCACCTCGGGCACGACCGGAAACGCCAAAGGCGTCGCAGCACCTTTGGCTGGATTGTTGCAGTTCGCGGTTTTCCTTGAAGATGGGTTGGATCTGTGTGAAGCCGACAAATACTGGTGTCTTGCCGATCCTGGTTGGGCATTGGGGATGTATGCGACGCTGACCGCGCCATTGCTGCTCGGACACAGCACGGTCTTGTACGAGGGGCCATTCACGGTCGAGTCCACTGTCCGCGTCATTGCCGAAGCCGGGGTGACGAACTTGCTTGCGGCGCCGACCGTGTTTCGGATGATGCGGGCCGCGGGCGCTGACGCAGTCGCACCGATCGCCGGAAAGTTACGTTGCATCACCAGTGGTGGCGAACCACTGAATGCGGAGATCACTCGCTGGGGAGAACAAACGCTCGGGCGAGCTATCCACGAAGTGTACGGACAGACGGAAATGGGCGTGAATGTTTGCAATCATCATGGACTGAACCAGGTCGCCGTCGCGGGAAGCGTGGGACTGCCGAGCCGGGGCTTTTCCTTCGCGGTTTTGGATGAGAACCTGAACCCCGTGCCGGCGGGTGAACCTGGCGTGCTCGCGGTGGATCGCTCCCGTTCGCCATTGTTCTTTTTCACCGGCTATTGGAATACCGAAACGCCAGCATTTCGGGGTCAGTGGTATTTAACCGGCGATACGATGCGTCAGGACAAGGACGGGTATTTTTACTTTATAAGCCGCAACGATGACGTCATCACCTCGGCGAGTTATCGTATCGGTCCGGCGGATGTCGAAAGCGCGATTATCGAGCATCCCGCCGTCGCCGAAGTCGCCGTTGTCGGCAAACCCGACCGCGAACGCACCGAAATCGTCAAAGCGTTCATCGTACTTCGGCCGGGGATCGCGGCAAACGATAGTCTCATACTGGAGATTCAGGAGCATGTTCGCGCTCGGCTCTCGATGCATGCCTATCCGCGCGAGATCGAGTTCCTAGCAGCCTGTCGGACTTACGCCCACCGGAGGCTCATGTTAGAATCGTAACGTCGATTCGCTCCCTCCCCGGATGCCGCCAATGAGCAACTTCCGCCCCACCGATCGCCTAACCGGCTTCCTGATGCCGCCGTCTATCGATGAAT
>CALQHT020000154.1 GCA_943330455.2 Nitrosovibrio sp. Nv4
AATTGATTCTGGAGACACCGGGCCATCTGGCTCAGGCGGAGTTATTAAATCCAAATCCGAATCGGGGGGCGGCACCATGGGGAGCTTGAATCGTGCCCCGACCCGGGAGTCAAGCGCCCATTAGAGCTTGCCTACCTGGGCAGTTACCATTTAACCTAGTTTGTGGGCCCAATCTCGTTTTTGATCAGAATGATGGCCAATCATGGAGACTCTCAATCTCCTTCCAAGCTCTAACACAGGCATTGTCCGGTGCAAGTCCGACGAATATGGCTGCTTCAGCCCAGCGGCGGCGTAACAGCCCAAGAAGGGGCTTGCCTTCTTGGTTAATCCATTTACGCATCTCATCGGGAACGGCGCCCTTCATGTCGGCGTTGATCCTCGCCAGCATAGTAGACTTAGCCAAATTCGTCCCGCCGAGATTATACGTCCAGGATATCAAGGACGCCGCTTCCCGCGTCAGCAGTGGCACTTGCACCCGCTGCCGAACATCTTCCGCCGCACCATTCATATCCCGCATTAAAAGCGTTACGGCTTGAGATTCAGTGATTGGGGGTGTGGCAGATGTGATCGGATCCCCCGCAGCATCGCGGATCGTTCCGTAACCGATAGTCCAAGTGCCTCCTGGCAGGCTCCCATTATCATCGTAAGGTGACGCAAAAAATCCTTCAATACGTTTTACGACAGCCGTGGCAGCTGCCGGGACACTAGCTTTATCCCACATCACACTGAGATCTTCGGCCATCGTCTGACTCCTCATCGGGGTGCTATGGATTGCGGCCAAAGGCCGATGATCATGATCTCATGTCATAGGAAGCGGTCGCAAGGGAAATCTTCGGGTCTACTCTGTACTCATAGGGACGGCGATTCCGCCTTTCGGACTCGCCATGCTTTCACACTCACCCTTACTAGTTCAGCGCCTCAAGGTATGTATACAGGAGGTAATGTTATTGCTCTCCACCCCTAAGGTTTAGCGTTACGTTCTGGAGACCAAAGCCGCTGCCATCACCACTCCCATCGTGATAGAATAAACATTAGGAGCGTTCCGCTGTCTGCGCGTGGAGGCGTGGCGCGATAGTCGGCGATTAGGTAACCAACAAAGTCGGCATGCTCAATTTCGAAACGTACCCCCCTTACGTACGCCCCATTATGGCGTCTCCATGGCGATATTGGACTACGATCTATATCTATCTTGAAGGGGGAGGCGCGGATAGTCCAGAGGAATTTGTGACCCCGAAAGAACGGCTTCCTGGCCTACGTCCCGGACATGGGTTGTCCGCAGTTGAGTGGCCGCAGGGAGTGTCCGAATTTCTGTGTGTGAGGCATGGTCAGTCTCACCGACCATTGGGTGACCACCCGCCCAAGGCCCCTACCCCAAACTTCTGCACGGCTGACATGACACTCTCCCGCTATTCATTTGGCTTATGAGCGTTTTTCTTCCAGTCCTTGCTCGCATAGGTAAGATCACCGATCTCCGATCTCCTTACAGTGAGAGCGAGGTTGTGCGCAGTGACGCATTTCACAGCTTTACAACCACGGTCGAGCCTATAACGAAAATCCTATGCATGGTTCGCAACTTATCATGTTGAGGTGCGCCTCCTATGCACCTTCCAAACTTATGGTTCGGTCGCCGACCCGGGCCACTTCCATCTGTAGCGACCGCGACTCAACGCCCAAAGAGCGCAACCACGCCGCTCGGCCATGGCCCGATCCTATTTGGGCGTGAGGCGGCCGATGAGTGCCATAAGCACGCTATGATGCCCCGGCCACTCAAAGCCAGATCTCAACCGACCATCCGTCACCCACTCGGCGATCTGCCTACGCTTTACTCACCGCCATCCCTGCTACTATAACAAGCAAAGGTTAACCGCGCCTATCCGGAACAAAACCCCCCGTTATCCACGCCTATCCGGAACAAAAACCCCCGATATTCGCACAAACTCGCAACGATACCACAGCACCCCCAACTTAAACCAATCTCTTCAGAACGACCGGATTCACCCATCTTTCCAATATCCTGTGGCAACAACCTGCACCGATTTCTCAAGAGCGGCAATTCACCACCAGCTCGCAAACCAACCCCATCAAATCTGGGATTAACCACTAATTAACGCACCAAAAGACTCAATAACCCACTCAATCCCAATTTTGACATTTTCCTAAGACATCACATGAACTCACCCCAACCACTTTTCCCTTGCCAAACTCCCACCCAATCCACTAGAACAAATCATGATCAAAACCCGAGACCCCCATGCCCAAGACCCCGCCAAAAAAACCCAAAACCCAACCCCCTAAGGCAACCCGGCCCCCGCCACCGAAACCCGAACAATCTCTATCTTCCCATCCGTCGTCCCCGCCCGCCCCGGCCCGCTTCCCGGAGCAGTGCAGATGAACAGCGTCCGCCGATCCTCCCCACCCAACATGCAGGCATAAGCATTCCGCCCCGGTAGAGCGATCGTCTCCACAATCGCGCCCCCTTCCCTCACCCGCACCACCCGGTTCCCCCGAGGATCCGCGACCCACACAAGACCTTCCTCATCCAGACAGATTCCGTCCGGAAACAGCCCCTCCACCGCCGCGAACACGGACCGGTTCGCCAACCCGCCATCCGGGGCAATATCGAAGCTCGTCAAACGATTCCCCATCGTCTCCCCGATAATCAGCCGCGACCCATCCGGGGTGATCACCGCGCCGTTCGGGAACTTCAAATCCCGCGCCACCACCGTCACCGTCCCATCCGGATCGACCCGGGCCAGAACGGCCGGCCGAACATCCTCCCCCTTGAAGCGCTCGTAGCCAAAATTGCCGACATAGGCGCGCCCCAGCCGATCCACGACCATGTCGTTGCACGGCCCACCAGCCACCAAGGACAGATCGGCATGCTCCACCAACTGCCCCGCCTGCATCCGCAGCAGGCGCTTGTCGTTCATGGACACCACCAGCAACGAGCCGTCCGGCATCCAGCCCAGCCCGGACGGACAGGCCGGGACGGTGGCCATGGTCTCGGCCTTGCCGTCCAGTCCCAGCGCGACCACCCGGTAATTGTAGAAGTCGGAAAACCATAGCCGCCCGTTATGCCAGCGGGGGCCTTCGGGGAAGGTCAGACCGTCGAGCAGGGTTTTCGGCATGGGGGTTTCCTTTGTTTTATCAATGGGGTTGAGGTTGATGCGGGCGCTTGTGGTTCGGCGGCCGGGGGGGGGTGCCGGGTCAAGCCCGGCAATGACGATAAAAGGAGGGCCGACAACGACGGTAAAGGGGGGCCGGCGATGAGGGTAAACGAAGGGCTGGTGGCCGAGCGATTGGGGGCATCAGGGATCACCGGTCATAGGGTCCGGAACGTCAGGGGCGAGATCGCCTCCGCCGTCCGATGGCCCCAGTCGCGGTTCGGGACGTCTTGCTTGATGCGGGCCTGGGCCTCGTGCAGCGCCGCGGCGGCGGCGGGGTAATCCATGGTCAGGACCTTGCCGTCCTGAACCACCGGCAGACCATCGATATAGACGGCGCGGATGGCACGGTCTCCGGCGGCGTAGATCAGGTTGCGGACGGGGTCGTGGGTGGGGCGCATCATCGGGTGAGCCAGGTCCACCAGCACCAGATCCGCCCGCGCCCCCACCGCCAGCCGCCCAATATCCTCCCGCCCCAGCGCTCGGCTTCCCCCGATCGTCGCGGCGTTGAACAGGTCGGTACTGTCCATGGTGCGCGGATTGCCGGCCTGGGTGCGGGCCAGATAGGCGACCAGCCGCATCTCATCCAACATGTTGTGGGGATACGTGTCGGTGCCGACCCCCATGTTGACTCCATCCCGCAGGTAACGGCCGAAATCCCGCAAGGTGATGCCTCGACGAGCAAACACCGTGGGGCAATGCGCGACGGTGGTGCCGGTCTCGGCCAGGCGAGCCAGGTCGGTGTCGGTGTGCCAGCGGGTGGAGGGATGGTCGTCCAGGAAGATGCCGTGCCCGATGATGGACCGGTCGGACAGCAGCCCCAGATGGTCCAGCCAGCCGATCGGGGTGTGGCCGTGGCGGCGGGTGATTTCGTGGAACTCGGACACCGATTGCGCGGCGTGGATCTGCCAGGACAGGCCTCGGGCGCGGGATTCGGCGAAACTTTCCCGCAGCAGGCCCTCGGTGCAGGTGTCGATCTGCGCTGGCACGACCATGCCGAACAACCGGCCGGACGGGTGTTGTTCGGCGCGATCGATCAGGGTCAGGGCCTCGGCCATGGCCTTTTCGCCGGCGGCTTCGTCCCAGGCGTATTCGACCAGGTGGCCGTTCTTGGTGAACCAGCGGGCGGAGCGGAACATGGGGGCGATGCAGACCCGCATGCCGGACTCGGCCAGCAGGTCCAGCCAGCCGGGATGCGCCATGGACAGGTCCGCCAGCGTGGTGACCCCGGACAGCAGCAGTTCGGACAGGGCGACGCGGACGCAATGCGGCACGGCTTCCGCGTCGGCCCGGAAGATCGGCAGATACTCGTACAACGAAGAATTGTAGAAACCCGGAGAACCGATTTCGTCGATCAGGCCCTTGTTGAGCGGCTCGCTGGACGGGTGGGAATGGATGTTGACCAGCCCGGGCATGACCATCATCCCCTTGCCGTCGATCACCGTATCCGCCGGTCCGGCATACGCTCGGCCCACGAAGGTCAGCGCCCCACCCTCAAACGCGACATCGGCGTCCGGCATATAGGCGTGGGATTTGGTGGCGGAATCCCATGCCACGACCATGGCGGCATCGCGGATGACGGTGACGGTCATGGCGGTATACTCCACGGCTCGGGTGGCAAGGCCGGCACCGGTCCGACCGCTGGGATCAGCCTCGGTAGTCGGGTTTGGTATCCTGGATCAGGCGCAGGGCCGCGTCCCAGACCATCGCGTAATGGGCGGCATCGTCCTCGAACCGGTGGAACTGGTCCGATGTGTGCTGGCAGACCTCGTGCGGCGGCAGAGTGACCTCCCGCCCGCAGGACAAAGCGGCGACCTGGGCGGCGCAGGCGCGTTCCAGCATGTAGATCATGTGGAAGGCCTCGGCGATCGAGGTGCCGCCCACCAGCAGCCCATGATTGCGCAGGATCATGGCCTTGTGCTGGCCGAGGTCGCGGACCAGCCGGTCCCTCTCGTCCAGGTCCAGGGCGATGCCTTCGTAGCCGTGATAGGCCAGCCGCCCGTAGAATTTCAGCGCGTGCTGGGACAAAGGCAGCAGCCCCTCCTTCATCGCGGACACCGCGATCCCGGCCGAGGTATGGGTGTGGATCACGCACATCAGGTCAGGGCGCGCCATGTGGATGGCCGAATGGATGGTGAACCCGGCGGCGTTGACCGGCCGCAGCGAGACGTCGCCGGCCTCCACCACATTCCCGTCCAGGTCGATCTTCACCAGGTCGGACGCGCGCATTTCGTGGAAATTCACGCCGTATTTGTTGATCAGGAAATGGTGTTCGGGTCCAGGGATGCGGGCGCTGAGATGGGTGTAGATGAAGTCCGTCCAGCGATGATGCGCCACCAGCCGATACAAGGCGGCCAGGTCGCAGCGCAGGGCCCATTCATCCTCGGAACAGCCGAGCAGGGAGGCTTGGGTGGTGGCGACGTTCATGGGGCGGCTCCTTCGTGGGTGAAGGAGCGTGTCATTCAGGCCAACGCGCCGTCAAGTTGCGGCCGGTCTCCGTCAGTGACCCACCAGAGCACGCTCGCGCTCAACCCTCGGTGGGCAGCGCCATCCTTGTAGACCAAATCGGATAGGCCGGGCATGTCCGTGCAGCGACCGCCCGCCGGTCGAGACGTTGCCAGGGCAGCCGCGCCTGTGGTCTCTTTCCCGGACTGGGAAGGGCGTGAAACATGTCACAAATCACACAATTCGTCCGCCGAGCGGTGCAGATCAGGGGAAATCAGCTCGCAACCATCAACGGCGACAGAACCCGCACCTGGCGGGAATTCGATGCGCGGATGCGTCGCCTCGCCGGAGCATTGCACGCCCAGGGTTTCAAGCCGGGGGATCGGATCGGCATCCTGTCCTTGAACAGCGACCGCTACCTGGAATGCCTGTTCGGCCTGTCTCATGGCGGTTTCGTCTTCGTCCCCATCAACACCCGCCTCGCACCACCCGAAATCGTGTTCTGGCTTACGGATTCCGAGTGCTCGGCCCTGTTCGTCGATGACGCGTTCGTCCCGGTGCTGCCCCGGATCCTGCCGGAGACACCGGAGGTTCGTCGCGTCATCTATATCGGCGACGGCCCAACGCCGGACGGGCTGACGGATTACGAGGCGATTCTGGCAGCGGCGGATCCGTGGCGGGATTCGGTCGGGGCCGGCAAGGACCTGGCGGGCATTTTCTATACCGGCGGCACGACGGGACGGTCCAAGGGGGTGATGCTGTCGCATGACAACATCGTCTCCAACGCCGTGAACATTCAGCACTACACGGTGATCGACGAACTGTCCCGCTACGCTCACCTCCCGCCGATGTTCCATCTGGCCGACAACGCCATGACCTTCGTGGTCACCGGGCGCGGCGGCATGCATTTCTTTGCGCCCCGCTTCGATCCCCTTGCGGCCTTGAAAATGATCTCGGAACAGCGGATCACCCATCTGCTGTTGGTGCCGACCATGGTCAACATGCTCGTCCACCACCCGGATGTTGAGCAATACGATCTGTCCAGCCTGGAGCGGCTGTTGTTCGGGGCCTCCCCCATGCCGGACGCGGTGGCGAAGCGCGCGGCGGAGCTGATGCCCGACACGAAACTGGTGCATCTGTATGGCCAGTCCGAGGCGTCCCCGCTGATCACCGCGCTCGATCCCCGCTATTGCGTGTTCGACGGGCCGATGGCGGGCCGGTCGAAGTCCGCCGGCCACGGCGTGCTGGACATGGAAGTCGAAATCCACGACGCGGACGACAACGAGGTCCCACGCGGCACCGTCGGAGAAATCTGCGCCCGCGGGTCCATGGTCATGTTGGGCTATTGGAAGCAGCCGGAAATGACGGCGCACACCCTGCGCAACGGCTGGCTGCACACCGGTGACGGCGGCTACATGGACGACGAAGGTTTCATCTATGTCGTCGATCGCGTCAAAGACATGATCATCAGCGGCGGCGAGAACATCTACTCCGCCGAAACCGAGGAAGCGATCTACAGCCATCCCGCCGTCGCCGAATGCGCCGTGATCGGCGTGCCCGACGACAAATGGGGCGAGCGGGTGCACGCCATCATCCGCCTGAAACCCGGCATGACGGCGACCGCGGAGGCAATCATCGCGCACTGCCATGAACGCATCGCCGGCTACAAATGCCCTCGCACGATCGACTTCCACACCGATCCGCTGCCTTTGTCAGGCGCGGGCAAGATCCTGAAGACCGAACTGCGCAAACCGTTCTGGGAGGGTCGGGAAAAGCGGGTCAACTGACCAAGCCCGCGCTAAGCCGACACCGTGCGGTTCGGTCCCCAATGCGCTATGGGCATGCGATCGATCCGCCGACCCTGACGGCCGGCGCAATCACCACATGGGAGAGAAACCGATGAAAGACTTCTCCGGCAAGATCGCCGTTGTCACTGGCGGCGGATCGGGCATGGGCCGCGAACTGGTGCGCCAACTGGTGGCCGAAGGCTGCAACATCGCCATGTGCGACGTTTCCGCCCGCGGCATGGCGGAAACCCAGAGCCTGTGCCAGGCCGCGGGACTGCCGCAGGGCCTGCGCATCACCTCCCACATCGCCGACGTGTCCAACGAGGCCGATGTGCTGCGCTTCCGCGACGACGCGGCGGCCCAACACGCAACGGACCGGGTCCATCTGCTGTTCAACAACGCCGGGATCAGCGGCGGCGGCAGCATGATCGTCAACGAACGGGAGGAATGGGAGCGCACCTTCAACATCTGCTGGGGCGGCGTCTACCTCAACACCCGCGCCTTCCTGCCGCTGCTCCGCGCCGCGGATCAGGCGCATATCGTCAACACCAGCAGCATGAACGGCTTCTTTGCCTCGGTCGGTCCCGAAGTGCCGCATACGGCCTATTCCGCGGCAAAATTCGCGGTCAAGGGCTTCACCGAGGCCCTGATCGCCGATTTCCGGATGAATGCGCCGCATATCAAGGTCTCGGTCGTCATGCCGGGGCATATCGGCACCGGCATCCGCATGAACTCCCTGAAGGTGCAGACCAGCAACGACTCCGACGACATGGACCCGAAGCAGATGGCGCAGGCGCGCGCTCGTCTGGCGTCGATGGGAAAGGATGCGTCGGCGCTGTCCGATGCCGATATTCAGGGGATGCTGGCCGAACGGGCGCGCCGCTTCGTGACGGACGCCCCGACCAGCGCGGCCGAGGCGGCGACCATCATCCTGGATGGGGTCAAGGCCGACCGGCTGCGCATTCTGGTCGGGCCGGATGCCAAATTGATCGACGAGATGGTTCGCGCCGATCCGGACCATGCCTATGAACCGGAGTTTTTCGACCGTTTCGCCGCCCAGGCGGGGTGGTATCCCGGGCGCTGACGCCACTCGCGGCCGGCGGCTTCGGGGGGCCGCATCTCGCCGAACCGCCGGAACCGCACTACAAGGACGGATACCAACGGCCCTAACCACTGCCCGATATCGCCCCGATATCGCCCCCTCACCGTCATTGCCGGGCTTGACCCGGCCACCCACCCCCCGCCGCCGAAGCGCGGGTTGCCGGGGCAAGCCCGGCAATGACGGTAAGGGCACGATATCGGTCAATGGTTCGGGTGGTTGGTATGAAAGCCGCACGACACAGCCGGACGTCACCGGCCGCCGATATCAAAGGAGGAAACCAACATGGCTCAGGTTGCTGATTCAAAAGGAGAATATAGCGGCACGACCGTCCGCGACGACGCCGCCCTCGCCGCATGGCTCGCCAAGCACACCGAGGCGGCGCTGGAGCCGGACCTGCCGATCATCGATCCGCACCACCATTTCTGGGATTCGCCCCATCGCGGTTCCTACCTTCTGCCGGGGCTGCTGTCCGACATCGGCGGCGGCCACAACATCGTCTCGACGGTCTTTTTGGAATGCCGAGCGATGTATCGGAAAGAGGGACCGCGGCATATGGCGGCGTTGGGGGAGGTCGAGTTCGTGGCGGGCCTGGCCGCCATGAGCGCCTCGGGCGGCTATGGGCCGTGCCGGGTGGCCGAGGTCATCATCAGCGGCGGCGATCTGACCTCCGGGGCGGCGAATGTCCGCGAACTGATGGAAGCCGAGATCGTCGCGGCCGGCGGCCGGCTGCGCGGCATGCGCCACGGCGTCGCCTGGGATGAACATGAGGCGGTCAGCAAATTCGCCTCCCGTGCCGTGCCGTTGCACCAGGTGATGGACCCGAAATTCCGGGAGGGGTTTGCCCAGCTCGCCCCGCTCGGTCTCAGCTTCGAATCATGGCAGTACCACCCGCAACTGCCGGACGCGATCGACCTCGCGCGGTCGTTCCCGGATACCTCCATCATTCTCAACCATGTTGGCGGCATCCTGGGCGTCGGCCCCTATTCGGGCCATCGGCAGGAGGTTTTCGCGGGGTGGAAGGCCAACATCACCGAACTCGCGAAATGCCCGAACGTCACCATGAAGCTGGGTGGCCTGGGGATGGTGTCGGTCGGCTTCGACTTCCATGAGCGCGATCTGCCGCCGTCGTCCGAGGATCTTGCCGCGGCATGGCGTCCCTATATCGAGCATTGCATCGAGGCGTTCGGCGTCAATCGCTGCATGTTCGAGAGCAACTTCCCGCCGGACAAGCAGTCGGGCGGCTATACGGAGCTGTGGAACGCGTTCAAGCGCATCACCGCCAAAGCGTCGGCGGCCGAGAAAACCGCGCTCTACAGCGGCACGGCGGCACGCGTGTATCGGATGATCACGCCCTGACCCCCTGGGAGCCGGGTCCTCGACCCGGCTCCCAGCCCCGTTCCGGGCGGGATTTAGCGGTGCCTCGCGGCCGGTCGTCTCCCTCGCTCGGTTTGCCGCCCGATCAGGCGGCCACGGCGGCGGTTCGACGCTGGAGCGCTAGCCACACGACAGCCAGGAAGGCAACCGCGACCAGCACAAGGCCCGCCACGTTCAGCGCCACCCAGCCCAGCCGGTCCTGCATGAATCCGGCCAGGAAGCTGGCGATCGCGGTCGTGCTGAAGATCAGGAAGTCGTTCAGCGCCTGCGCCCTGCCCCGCTCCGACGGGCGGTAGCACGTCGTGACGAGCATGGTCGCCCCGACGAACAGGAAGTTCCATCCAACACCGTTCAACGCCAGGGAAATCCGGAAATTCCACGCGTCGATCCCGGCGAACGCCACCAGAATGCCGGCCAGCAGGATTGCCGCGCCGGCCGCCATCACCTGAACCGTGCCGAACCTTGTGATCAGGTTGCCGGTGAAGAAGGACGGCACGAACATGCCCATCACATGCAGGAAGATCACCACGGGCGCCTCGGTCGGCGGCAGGCCGCAGCCAACGACCGCGAGCGGGGACGCACTCATGAGGAACAGCATCGTTGCCCAGGCCGCCATGCTGGACAGGACGGCGGCGGCAAAGCGCGGCTGCCTGGCGATTTCCCACAGGGAGCGTTGCGGCCCCTCGGCCTGGGTTGCCCGCGGCATGGGCGGGAAGCGGATGAACGACATCAGCGCGAAGACAATAAGGTGGACGACAATCATGGCGATGTAGGTGCCAAGGTAGAACGGCATCATCACATCGTAGGTCAGCCGCGTGATCGAGGAGCCCAAAAAGCCCGCCACCACCCCGCCGGTGGTGACCCAGGAAATGGCACGGGCGCGGTACGACAGCGGTACCAGCTCGACCGCGGCGAAGCGGTACATCTGCAAGCTCGCCACGGCGTAGCCCAGCAACAGGCCGCCCAGGCACATCAACGGGAAGTTGCCGATATAGATTCCCAGCCCGCAGGCAGCGGCACCGCCCATGCCGAACACCGAGCCGACCCGGAACCCAAACCCGCGGCCCATCCGCATCATCAACGCCGCGGCGGGAAACACCGACAACATGACGCCGATATGCTGCAACGTGGTGGGCAACGTCGCGAGATCGCGATGCGGATAGAAGGTGATCACCGACAACGCCGTGGCGCTGAGCATGATGATATTCCCCGCCTGGCCGATCGCCTGGCAGCAGGTCAGGAGAAACAAGTTTCTCCGCATGGCCCCGCTCAGGGCCTCGGCGTTCTCTGGCGACGTTTCCATGGAGGACGGATAACCTACCTGAAACAGCAAGTCTCGCTGCGACGGACAGAGCTGCCATGCGCACACGGTATCGCCAAGAAGCTTCAGGTCGCGACTCGGCCTACGATCGCATGTCACCCGACGGAGCGGCGCGGTCGCGCTGCCCCTGCCCTCTCCGACCGGCCGTGGTCAGGATCGGGCCGAACCGGTCAGTGTACCGGCGCAAGTCCCGCAACCGGCAGACCCGCGGGACCCGGGCGCCGGTCCGCCAGCAGACGTCGCGCCTCCTCAAGCCGCCTGGAGCAAACATAGGCCCTCAACAACGTAGCCTCCATCAAATCCACCTGCGCTCGGCTGCCGCCCATACGCTCCCGCTCCGGCAGGATCGGCACGATCAGGTCGATGGCCGAACCATGATCGCCCCGCTGAAACGCCGCGAACGCCCGCGCGGCGGTGGGGACGACGGAACCAGACGGATAACGGCCGGCCGCGGCCAGATCCTCGATCGCCTGGAGCCAGGCTTCGAACGCCGCGTCGTCGCCGGCCGCGGTATGCGCCAGCGCGATATGCCAATCGGCGAGCGACATGCCCGGCCGTGGAAATTTCGCGCGCGCGAACTCCTGGATTTTCACCCAGCGCGCGTGATCGCGCGGATGGCCCGCCAGCTCCGAACGCCACAGAAACGCGACGGAATCCGCAAGCTTCTGATGCACGGCGCCACGATGATCGTCGGCGGAGAAGGAATCGTTATACAGGTCGAATCCCGCATCCAGATTCCCCGCGTGCAACTCGAACAGGCCCAGATGCCAGGTCAGATGGCCGTACAATCCGCCGTTGCGGTCGTAAAGCGGCAGCCAGTCGCGCATGAAGGCGATGCCGCTGTCCCGCTCCCCGGTCTCGTAACACAGATGGGCGAAGGCGTGGGCGCCATAGGCGTTGCGTCGCTCCTGCGCCAAAGATCCCTCGATCCGCGGGCGGGCCGCGTCATGCCGGCCGATTTCCGACAGCGCCATGCCGTAATGGCAGTTGAACCACCAGTCGTCGCCGTATTGCGAGGCAAGCGGCCCCAGAAAATCGACGAGACCCTGCTCCCGTCCGGATAGGCCGGACATCCCGATCAACCCGCCCTGGTTGGCGGCGAGGCTCAGCACCAGCGCGTCGCGCGGCCAGTGGTCCACATGGGCGCGGATCGCGGCCAAAGCGGCGACCGACTGACCGGCGAACAGGTGACGAAACACCTCGATATGACTGAGATCGCGTTCCGACGCGCCTTTGCTGACAGCCTGAGCGGTGGCGAGGGCCTCGCGCATGGCCGGCAGGTCACCGGAGAGCTGCAGGGCGCGTGCCTTGCCGATATGGGCCAGAGCGAAGCCCGGGTCGGCGGCGATGGCACGGTCGAAGGCCGCGTTGGCGCCGGGATAGACGGTCAAAAGCAGGTCGACCCCGTCGATGTAGGAATCCCGCGCCGTGGTGGAGGCGGTGGATACGGCGAGACCGTAGCGGTCTGTCAACATTGGGGTCCTCCCGGCGAGGTGGGATCGATGGGTTGCTGATGGATAGGCTTAGGCTCGACGGTAGCCGCCCGGTGACGCCGTGGACAAGTGCCGCCGGTGGGCACCATTGGGGGCACCACCTGGGCCACCACAGCAGTTTACCGGCTGGCGTCGATGGGATAATGAGAAATTCCTACTCATGTATCCTAAACCTGTAGGAGGAAACCACCATGGCCTACACGCTCGAACAACTGAGCGACGATATCCGCGGCGCCTTGAAGGCGGATTCCGGACCGGCCGGGAAGCAGGCAGTGTGCGCGTTGGTGTCGAAGGTGCTGCTGGACAAGGCGTTCGTCGCCGAACATCTGAGGGCGGATCAGTGCCGCCCACGCAAGGTCCTTTATGAGGACCCCGAACTGGGCTTCTGCGTCTGCGGTCATGTTTACGAAACCGCGGCCATCGGCGGGCCGCACGATCACGGCTCCAGTTGGGCGATCTATGGCCTTGCGGTCGGCGACACCGAGATGATCGACTGGCGCGTGGTTACGCCGGGCGATGGCGAAAAACCGACCCTGGTCGCGCCGGATCGGAGCTATGTGCTGAAGCCGGGCGATGCTCATTTCTACGATGTCGGCGTGGTGCATTCGCCGAACCGGCAAGGCCTGACCAAACTGGTTCGGATCGAGGGTGCGAACCTGGATCACATCAAGCGCTCCAACATCAAGGCGGCCTGAGGGAAGCAACTCGCGGAAAGCCGGAAGGACGTCCCGAAGACGATCGGGCCTTCCGGCGCCGTTCCGTTGCCCAGACCGTGACATGCCTATCGTGGAATGGGCAGGCACCGTGGCCTCTCCTCCGTGCCATACCCACCGTGGCCGCGTCAGACGCACCGAGCGGTGCTTGCACGAGGCTGCGCCCCACCCTTCCGGTCAAGCGCATCCCACGCCATAGTCCATCCATGATCCCACTTTCCGTCCTAGACCTGTCCCCCATTCCCGAAGGCAGCGACGCCGGCCATGCGCTGCGCAATTCGTTGTCCCTCGCCCGCCATGTGGAGGCGCTGGGCTACCGGCGCTACTGGATGGCCGAACACCACAACCTGCCAGGGATCGCGAGCGCCGCGACCGCGGTGGCTCTGGCGCATATCGGGGCCGGCACAAGCACCATCACCATCGGCGCGGGTGGGGTGATGCTGCCCAACCATGCGCCTCTGCTGATCGCGGAGCAGTTCGGCACCCTGGCCGCCTTGCATCCAGGACGGGTGGAACTGGGGCTGGGCCGAGCGCCCGGGTCGGACCAGATCACCGCACGGGCGATGCGGCGCACGTTGCAGTCCGGCGGAGACGACTTCCCGCAGGATGTGATCGAGCTGATGGGCTACTTCCAACCGGCCGAACCCAACCAGGCGGTACAGGCGGTGCCTGGCGCCGGGCTGGATGTGCCGATCTGGATTCTGGGCTCCAGCACCTATGGGGCGCAACTGGCGGCGATGCTGGGCCTGCCCTATGCGTTCGCGTCCCATTTCGCGCCGGGCTACATGATGCACGCGGCGTCGATCTATCGGGAGAAATTCCGTCCCTCGGCGCAGTTGGCGTCTCCCCACATCATTTTCGGGGTGAATGTCGTTGCCGCCGAGACCGATGCCGAGGCGCGGTTTCTGTTTTCCTCGGTGCAGCAATCGTTCCTGAACATCCGCCGCGGCCGTCCGGCCAAGCTGCCGCCGCCGGTGCCTGATATGGATTCGCGGATCGACCGGCATGGACGCGCCATGCTGGACGACGCCTTGTCCTGCGCGATCGTGGGCGGACCGGACACGGTCCGGCGCGGGTTGGAGGAATTCGTGCAGCGAACCGGCGCCGACGGCCTGATGGTCACCGCCAATATCTACGACCACGCGGCTCGGCTGCGATCCTTCGAGATTCTGGCCGAGGTCCATGGCGGGATGAAACGGGCCGCTTAGGCCGGCAAGGCTACCGGGCCGGCGCTAACCACCCTCACGGTTGGGCGTCGGCTATGGCATCAGCAGATCTCGGAATTGGACGCGCCTGGAGAAAATTCTCCCCCTCCCCTTGCGGGAGGGGGTCG
>CALQHT020000155.1 GCA_943330455.2 Nitrosovibrio sp. Nv4
GCGCGCTGCGCGAAGGGCAGGTGCAACCGGTCGGCACGATCCCGATTGAGCGGCCGCGGCGTGAATGCGGGGCGCCGGGGCGAGGACCCAGGTGGGGGGATATTCCTATGGCGGCAGGAGGGCGAATTTAAACCGGACAGCCGTGGGTCGAGCCCGGCAATGACGAAGGGGGCCGAACGGGCATCGGTCATCGTTGCGGCCGGTTGGTGTCAGAATGCCAGCGAGGTTGCCTGCACCACCAGCGGCAAGGTCCGCACCATCGCCAGCACGTCTTCCGGCACAGGTTCATCCACCGACACCAGACAGATCGCATCGCCCCCTTGTTCCGCTCGTCCCAGATGGAACGTGGCAATATTGATGCCCGCGCCGGCCAGGGTCGCCCCGAAGCGGCCGATGAAGCCCGGTTTGTCCTGGTTGGTCACATACAGCATGTAGGGCGCGAAATCAGCCTCGACCTTGATCCCCTTGATCTCCACCACCCGAGGCCGGGAACCCGCGAACAACGTGCCGGCCACCGACCGGACCAGACCATCGGTCTCCACGCTCACCCGCACCAGGGTCAAGTATTCGCTGGGCCGGTCATGCACGGTTTCCGCGACATCGATGCCATGGTCGCGGGCGGCGACCGCGGCGTTGACCATGTTGATCCCCTCCATCAACGGCGACATCAGGCCGGCCAGGGCCGCGGCGGTCAGCGGGCGCGTGTTCAGGGCGGCCACCTGTCCCTCAAACTCAATGGCGACGCGGCGGATGACGCCATCGCGTGCCTGTGTCATCTGTCCGGCGAACGCCCCCAACAGGCGGCAGAGTTCCATGTAAGGCTTCAGCCGCGGGGCATCCTCGGCCGAGACAGACGGCATGTTGATGGCGTTGGACACCGCGCCCGACAGCAGGAAATCGCTGATCTGTTCGGCGACCTGCAGGGCCACGTTCTCCTGCGCTTCCGAGGTCGCGGCCCCCAGATGCGGGGTGCACACGACGTTGTCCAGCTTGAATAGAGGGCTGTCGGTGGCCGGTTCGGTGTCGAACACATCCAGCGCCGCGCCGGCGACATGGCCGGAGCGGATGGCGTCCGCCAGCGCCGCCTCGTCCACCAGACCACCGCGGGCACAGTTGATGATGCGCACGCCCTTGCGAGTCTTCGCCAGGGCGTCCCGCGACAGAATATCGCGCGTCGCATCGGTCAGCGGCGTGTGCAGGGTGATGAAATCGGCGCGCGCCAGCAGGGTGTCGAGGTCCACCTTTTCCACCCCCAGCGCCAGGGCTTTCTTCTCGGACAGATAGGGGTCGTAGGAGACGACCTTCATCCGCAGGCCAACCGCGCGGTCGGCGACGATGGAGCCGATATTGCCGCAACCGATCAGGCCTAGCACCTTGCCGGTCAGCTCCACGCCCATGAACCGGTTCTTCTCCCATTTGCCGGCGCGGGTGGACGCGGAGGCATCGGGGATCTGGCGCGCCAGGGCGAACATCATCGCGATGGCATGTTCGGCGGTGGTGATGGTGTTGCCGTGTGGCGTGTTCATCACCACGACGCCACGCGCCGTCGCGGACCGGACATCGACATTGTCGACTCCGATCCCGGCCCGGCCGACGACTTTCAGGTTGGTCGCGGCGTCCAGCAGCTCCCGCGTGACCTTGGTGGAGGAGCGGACCGCGAGGCCGTCATAGGCGCCGATGATCTCGCGCAATTCGGCTGGGGACAGGCCGGGCTTCAGGTCCACCTCGATCCCGCGTTGGCGGAAGATGTCGACCGCGGCGGGGGACAGTTTGTCGCTGATCAGAACCTTGGGCATTGTTTGTCTCGTCAAGTGGAAGCGGGAATTGGCTTCCGTGGTTACTGGGGTTGTGTTGGGTTGGGCCTGAGCCGGGGGCGGAGGGCGGAAACTGGAGGGGGAGAATTTTCTCCAGGCGGCACCCAACGCTCGCCTATGTGGATGCCGAGGCCGTCCTGCCTACCGGTACCCGCTCCGCACCTCATCGTGCGCCCAGTCCAGCCAGGGCAGCAGCGCCTCAACGTCGGTGGTTTCCACCGTCGCGCCGCCCCATATCCGGATACCCGGCGGTGCATCGCGATACGCGCCGATGTCGTAGCCCGCCTTTTCCTGGTCCAACAACGCCGCCATGCGTGACGCCGCTTTCGCCTGGTCCGAGGCCGGCAGGCCGATGAACCAGGGGGCGACGATCTTCAGGCAAATCGCCGTGCAGGAACGGCTCGCCGGATCGGCCGCCAGGAAATCCACCCACGGCGTCCGCTTCACCCAGCGCGCGACCGCGGCCAGATTGGCCTCGCTGCGCGCGATCAGGGCGGGAAGCCCACCGATCGATTCCGCCCAGCGCAATCCGTCCAGCGCATCCTCCACACACAGCATGGACGGCGTGTTGATGGTTTCGCCCTTGAACACGCCCTCGGCCAGCTTGCCGTTGCTGGTCAGGCGGAACAGTTTCGGCAGCGGCCACGGAGGCGTCCAGGTTTGCAGCCGCCGCACCGCGCGGGGCGACAGCGCCAGCATGCCATGGGCGGCTTCTCCGCCCAGCACTTTCTGCCAGGACCAGGTCACGACATCCAATTTGTCCCAGGGCAGCGCCATGGCGAAGGCGGCGGAGGTCGCATCGCAGATCGCCAAGCCCTGACGGTCCGGCGCGATCCAGTCCGCGTTCGGCACGCGCACGCCGGATGTGGTGCCATTCCACGGGAACACGATGTCATGCGCGGGATCCACGGCCCCCAAATCCGGCAGGCTGCCATACGGAGCGTCCAGCACCCGCGCATCCGTCAGTTTCAGGTGCTGGACGATGTCGTTGGCCCAGCCCTCCCCGAAGCTTTCATAGGCCAGGATATCGACCGGACGGTTGCCGAGAACCGACCACAGGGTCATCTCCACCGCGCCGGTGTCGGACGCGGGGACAATGCCGAGCCGCCAGTCGTCGGGCATGGCGAGGATGGCGCGGGAGCGGTCGATGACCTCCGCCAGGCGAGCCTTGGGGGCGGGCGCACGATGACTGCGACCCAGCATGGCGTCGGACAGGGCGGACAGGGTAAAGCCCGGGCGCTTGGCGCAGGGACCCGAGGAAAAACACGGATTGGCCGGACGGAAATCCGGCCGTTGGGCGGCTGCCCCCTGGACTGCCGCAAAAATTGTCATGTCGGCTCTCCCTTTCAGAAGACGAGCGCCCCGGTGGGGGGGCGTGACCCGGGCGGGGGTCTAGCGGCAGCGCGACCGGCGCGTCAACGACAATCCGGTGACAGCGCTCCGGTCCGCCCGTGCGCGCCAGGGTGGTGTTAACGGTCGCTTAACCAACGTCGGCTAGACCGGAGCCGAGGCCGCCGAACGCGCGGGATTTCCGCGCTGGCGCCGCATACCGCCATGCCAAATAACGAGGTTGGTGCTCATGAGACTGCTCGCAAGTCTTTCCATTCGCGGCAAACTGCTCTCCGCCTTCGCCGCCATGGCCCTCACCACCCTCGCGCTCGGCGTTTTCGCGATCGAGCGGATGGCTTCGGTCAACCGGTCCGCCGCCGAAATCCGCGACAACTGGCTGCCGGCAACCGGCGATCTGGGACAGGTCGCGATCAGTGCCGAACAGTATCGTGTGCTGCAGGCCGTCCACCTCCTGAGCGCGACACCGCAGGCCAAACGGGAGCAGGAAGTATCCATCGCCCATACCCTGGAACGGTTCCAAAAATCCTGGAATGCCTATGTCCCGACAGTGGCGACCGAGACGGAAAAGCACCTGATGGAATCCGTCGCCAGTAATTGGGCCGCCTATCTGAAAGACAGCGTCTTCTTCCTGGACCTATCGCGGAAGAACGACACCGAGGCGGCTCAGGATTTTTATATCGGCTCCATGCGCGACAGCTTCATGAAGATGCGGGAAGCGTTGAATACGGACATCCAATTCAACATCCAGGAAGGCGGGAAAGAGGCCGATCGAGGAGCGGAGGTCTACCATATGGCTCGCATCCTGATCGGCGCCGGCATCGTCGTTTCGCTGGTACTATGCGGGATCTCGGTCTATAGCGCGGTCCAAGGCATCTCTCGTCCGGTCACCCGCATGACATCGGCCATGCAGGCGCTGTCGACCGGTGACACGGCGGTGGAAATCCCCGAAACCGGCCGGCGCGACGAGATCGGGGCGATGGCGGCAACCGTCCAGGTGTTCAAGGACAACATGATCGAGGCCGCCACCCTGGCCGCGGCCCAGCAGGCGGAGCGGGAGTCGAAAGAACGACGCACGCATGCGCTGGACATGCTGACCCAGGCGTTCGAGGCGAAGGTGGGTGTCCTGACAAACGCCTTGTCGTCGGCCGCCGAGGAAATGGAAGCCACCGCCAAAACCATGAGCGCGACCGCCGATCAGACGAGCCAGCAATCCACTGACGCCGCCACGGCCGCGGAACAGACATCCGCCAATGTGCAGACCGTCGCCTCGGCGGCCGAGGAACTGGCCGCGTCGATCTCCGAAATCGGCCGCCGGGTCGCGCAGTCCACCGCGGTTGCCGAACGGGCGATCGAGGATGCGAAACGGACGGATCATGTGGTGCAAAGCCTGGCATCTGGCGCGCAGAAGGTCGGCGACGTCGTGAAACTGATCAGCGACATCGCGTCCCAGACCAACCTGTTGGCGTTGAACGCGACCATCGAGGCGGCCAGGGCAGGGGATGCCGGCAAGGGGTTCGCGGTGGTGGCGAGCGAGGTGAAGTCGCTGGCCAACCAGACGGCCAAGGCCACCGAGGACATCGCCAGCCAGATCGGGCAGATCCAGCAAGCCACCGGACAGGCGGTGAATGCGATCCGTGACATCGGCACGACGATCACCGAAATCAGCCAGATCGCGGTCGCCATCGCCGCGGCGGTGGAGGAACAGCAATCCGCCACCCAGGAAATTGCCCGCACGGTTCAAGAAGCCGCCAGCGGCACCTACGAAGTGACGAGCAATGTCGCCCATTTTAAGCAGGCTGCGAACGATACGGGTGCCGCCGCCGCTCAGGTCCTGCAAGCGGCGGGGCAGTTGTCTCAGCAGTCCGGTCTGCTGTCCCAGGAGGTCACGGAATTCCTGCACGGCGTTGCCAGCGCGTGACTTGTCGCGGCGTGGAAGATAGGTCTGCTGATCCTCCGAGGCTCAGAACCCAAGGCGACGATGCGGCGTGGCCTATGCTCCCGCCAGCGGCTTGCCGTTGATTTGGGACCGCCGCCGCACGGCAAGCAACCCCAGCATCCAGGTCGCTCCGAGCACCATGGTGCCTGGCTCCGGCACCGCCAGGTCCCAACCGATCGCATCGAAGGCCAGCAGGTCCAGGGCGGTGACAGCCAACAATTCACCGGGCGCCGCGGTCGGGTCCATGATGCCCAGGCCCAGCGAGTCCTTCCAGTGACTCGCCTGGCGGCCATCGCCATGGGTGAACCCCGTCGCAAACTGCCCCAACGTTGTGGCGCAGTTGTTCAGGGAGAAATTTTTCACCGCGGTTCCGGCGGTGAAATCCAGGGTCGTGTTGGCCGCAGCCGAATCGGAGGAGCACCGGAACATGTCCAACGGCGTCACCTGGGTCAGCGAGGCTTCGGTCGGGCCCGGGCTGGCGGCGGTGTCCAGCGAATCAACCCCGCTGACAAATCCCAGCGCATGCCCGATCTCATGGATCGCCAGTCCGACGAAGTCGAATGCCCCCGCCGTGATCCCGTTGGTCCGATTGAGGTCCCAGGTGAAGCCACTTGCGGCAAACTGGATGAAACCGTCGCAGGCCACGGGGCAGAAACCAAAGAGGTTGGAGGTCGCTGGATTGTATCCAAGCGCCCTGGCGTTGGCATTGGTCAGGCGGACCATGGTGTTGTTTGCGTTGTTTGCGGGGACTATTACGTCGGTTCCCAAATCCACATAGGGCGTCGCGCTGCCGGAACCATTCGGGTTGTTGGTGGTGTAGTTCAGGTACATCGACACGCCGGTCGTGTTCGGCAGATGGGCCACGGCCGCGGCGTCGGTCGCGCTGGTGGCATCCGCGACCATCTGACTACGAAAGGAACCATAGGTGGCGGTCGCTCGAACAGAAGACGCCTGCGCGAGAACGCCGGACCCCAATATGCCGGTCCCGACCGTCAGGTTGATCGTCACATTGTCACGAAAACTGGACGCCCAATAACTTGCCGCGGAGGCGAAGGCGGTCTGCTCCGCCAGGCTGGTTCCCGAAATATAACTCAGATTGAATGTCGGATTGGCCCGCGCCGAACCGACCGATCCGAGAACCGGAAGGCACATCATCGCCAGCGATGCGACAACCACCGATGTAATTCGAGACTTCATGCAACCCCCCACAGCCGCCGGCCAAGCCCCGGAGCAATCCGCCCAATCAAGCGACGATTCCTGTTTTTTTAAACGTTCCGAGGCGGGCCCGCAAGAGGTAATCCCGAACCCACCCCCGTGTTTGGCCAATTGTCCGGGGCGCCTTAGCCGCCCCGCCGGGGTGACGTGGGCGCCGAACGATCCACCCGGCGATGGGTCGTTGGATCGGCCGCGGCACGCCTGCCGGCCTCAAACAGTTCCGACAGAAAATCCGCCTCGCCGTTGAACTTCGACGAAATCGGCAGGTCCAGCAAGGCCTCGTCGGCATCATAGCTGGTCAACCGGACAGAGACCGGCAACCCCGCCAATTCAGCGGTCAGCACATTCTGGCAGGCGATCTCGTTCAGCCGGTTGGTGATTTCCATCGGCGTGGACGGCACCCCCGGTCGACGCTCGGCCTGAGCCCGGATCAGGATCAATTCGTCCGGCGGGGAGGGATGCAGCAACGGTCCCAGCGGCGGGTTGCCGGAATAGCCCCCGTCCCAATAGGCCCGCTTGCCAATCCGGACCGCCGGAAACACAAAGGGCAGACAGGCGGATGCGCACAGCACATCGGCGTCGATCTCCGCGTTGCCGAACAGCGTCGCCTCGCCCGTCTCCACATCCGTCGCCGAGACGGTCAGGCGCGGCGCGTTCGGATGGGTCAGCCAGTGCGGCTCGATCAAGTCCGCCAGCAGATGGGTCAGCGGATTATGCCCGAACGGATTGAGCTGGGCGGGGCTGAACATCCGCATCGCCATCTCCATCCCACGCCACATCATGGAATTGGACAGATCCCAGCCCCACAGCCACCGCTCCAGCGGCGCGTTCTGCAGCGGACTGAGCGTATGGGCATGCGCAACCCGCCGCCAAAGCCGCTGGATTTCCTCCCGCGCGCCCTCCCGCCCGTTCCGCGCCCATCCCTGGGTCAGCATGGTGCCGATGATCGCGCCAGAGGACACGCCGCACATGCGGTCCACCCGCAGCCCGTCCTCCAGCAGGCGATCGAGCACACCCCAGGTGAACGCGCCATGCGCGCCCCCACCCTGCAACGCCAGCGCGACGCTTGCCTGCACCGAATCGGATTCCCTCATCGGATCAGACTGCGGGACCGGACGACGCCGAGCAACCGGTTCGGAAAGCGGATGAAACTGTCACCCACCCCAGGCCGGCAAGGTCGTGGTGGTGCCATCATTGCCCGCCGTCCAGCCGGTCATGTCGATGACGAACATCCGCTCCGGTTCCACCAGACGATGCGTCGCGCGGCGGCCGTTCAATGTCCACTCGACATAGCCGGGGCGGGGAAACCGACGCCGCTTGGAGAGGCCACGGCGCACATCGACCATCGCGGTGGGCGGCGCCCAGACGATCTCCATGCCGCGATGGCGGACCCGGCGATAGATATGCAGATGCCCGCAGGCGATCACCTTCACCCCGCCCGCGGCGCAAGCGTCCAGAAACGGACCGCGGGCGATGTGGGGAATGACCGAGGTCGTGCGGGCGGGATCGTCGGGATCGGCATCGAAGGGCGGCATGTGGATGAAGACCATCACCGGCCGCCGGCCTCGATCCGCCAGGGTCTGCCGGAGGAACTCGGTCTGCACGGCCTCCTCCGCGAGACCGCTGCCCATCAGCGACGTATCCAGGCCGATCAGGCGCCAGTCGGCCACATCGTCCGCCCACCATTGCGGTCCGACATGGCGCTTCCAGGCCGCAATACGTTCCGGGGTCAGCGGCTGGTTCAGCCGAGAGAACGGCGGCGCCTCCCCGATGTCGTGATTGCCGGGGATCGCCCGCCATGGCAGCCCCAGGTCCGCGACCCGCGCCGCGGCATAGGCGAGATCGGCCTCCGCCACCGGTGCATTGAAGGCCAGGTCGCCGCCATGGACCAGCAGGTCCGGCGGAGATGCCGCCATGTCGGCCTGGAACGCCGTCCAGTTCATCTCAAAATAGGTGTGCGTCGGCGACAGATGCGAGTCGCTGACATGCACGATGCGCGTTACCGCCATGGGGAACTCCGGGGTCGAGGGATCGAATATCGGCGCCGCGCATAAGGAGGGGCGGAGCGGCCAGCCGCCACTCCGCCCCCTCTCTTGCGCGAAGCCCGGGTCGGTTCAGACCCCTTTGAACTGGCCCTTGCGCTTTTCCATGAACGCCTTGCGGGCTTCCTTGGCGTCCTCCGACTGGTTCAGGATGCCGCCGGCGTTGGAGGTCAGCACCATCGTGGTTTCCAACGTGCTGTCCAGGGCGGCGCGCATCACCCGCTTGCTGATCCACTGGACCAGCGGCGGAATGGCGATCATCCTTGCGGCCAGATCGCGGGTGAACTGCTCCAGCTCCTCCGACGCGACCAGGTGGTTGATCATGCCCCAGCGATAGGCGGTGTCGGCGTCCATGTTGCCGGTGTAGGCGAACTCCAGCGCCCGCCCCAGGCCGATCATCTTCGGCAGGTAGTACGATCCGCCGTTCTCGATGATCTGGCCGGCATTGTGATAGGCGACGAAGCGGGTCTTGTCGCAGCCGATCCGCACATCGCAATGCAGCGCCATGTCCATGCCGGAACCGACCGCCGCCCCGTTGATCATCGCGATCGTCGGCTTGCGGATCAGGGCGATGTCGCGGTGCAACTGGGTGAAGCCGTGGTAGAAATGCTGGCGCGCCGCGTCCGGACCTTCATGCGATCCGCGATTGCCGGAGAAATTGGGGCCCAACGTATCCGCTCCGCCGCGCGAGCCGAGATTGGCACCCGAGCAGAAACCGCGTCCGACGCCGGTCAGTATGATCACCCGTACATCGGGATCGTCATCGCCGGCGCGCATGTATTCGCCGACCTTGGCGACGGTGCCGTTCATCTCGGACGTGCCCACCAGGGCGTTCATCCGCTCCGGCCGGTTGAACTTGATCCAGAGGATCCCGTTGTCTTCCTTTTCGTAAAGCAGGTAGTCGACCAGATTCGGTCCCATGCGATGTTTCCTCCGTTGTCCGTCCCCGCGGACGGCGTGGCTGTGGATGCGCCAGCCTATATCGAGGTCCCCCGATCGCGCCATAGAGCGCGGTTGGGCATGACACCAACCGACGCAACGATTGGGCGATAGGGTTACCTCACTGCCATTGCCGAGGTTGATCCGCCAACCCGCCTGCCGGTGACGCGCGGGTTGCCGGGGCATGTGTGGACGGCGCCTGTCTAGCAAGGAATTCCCGCATATCGCTCGCGTCCAATGGATACTCCCCGCATCGGCATCCCTGTCCGGATAACAGTCAGTGTCTTTGTTCGGCTGGGGGCCGTTTCTTCGTCCCGGCCTGATGACACATGGGACGCCGCGCCGAACCACGGTCAGGGATGGCCTCGCCCTTGCGGCCCGAAGCGTCCTTCACGGTGGTTCGGCGCGGCGTCACGCTCGAAGCCTTTGGCACGGTGATGCGGCCAGGGAGCCATCCACCGCATCAAGTCCGGGGATGACGGAGTGAAGGTCGGCACCATAACGAAAATTGCCGATGGAAGACGGCGGAGACGAACCCGACATCGCATCCCGGCACGCGGCAGGCAGATCGCCACGACAGGCCACCGCAGCCCCGCGGGTCAGTGGCCGCGTCGTTTCACGGAACGAAGCAATCTGGCGTCGGATCGGGGATGGGTGGACGCCGAGACATCAACCGACGGCAGCCCGATCCGGAAGACGGACGTATTACCGTTGCAGGAAACGTTTCCCGAGTTCGATCTCGTTCAACTGGATCGGCTCCCGACGCAATTGTTCGTCGATATAAGCGCGCGCCACCTGCTGGGCACGCGCCTGGCGAACCGCCTGTTCCAGGGCCGGCCTGACCTGATCCAACGGCAGGATACCGGGCGGCTTGGTCCCGATCAGCTTGACCAGATGCCACGAATCCTGGCTG
This sequence comes from Nitrosovibrio sp. Nv4, assembly GCA_943330455.2. GTDB lineage: Bacteria > Pseudomonadota > Alphaproteobacteria > Acetobacterales > Acetobacteraceae > Rhodopila. The sequence continues at coordinate 10,210 of CALQHT020000155.1, forward strand.
CGGATCGGCTCGCTGATCGCATTGTCGGTCATCGAGGCCACGGCGGTGCGGATCGGCGGGATCAACAGATCCTCCCGCACCCAGCCCAGGTCGCCACCACGCTCGACGCTGGCCTTGTCCTGGGAGTTCTTGCGCGCGATGTCGGCGAAATCCGCCTTGGGCTTCAGCGCCTGTTGGCGCAGGTCCTGCACCTTCTTCTTGATCTGCTCCTCTTGTTCCTTGGTGGAACCGGCGGGGACCAGAATGGCGATCTGCGCCAGGTTGTACTGCTTCGGCACGGCGAAGCGGGCCTTGTTGCCCTCATAGGCCGCGTTGATCTCCGCCTCTGTCGGCGGGGTCATGTTTGCCTGGGTCTTGCTGGAGACATAGGTCTGCACGATCACAGCCTCCCGCGCGTCCTCGACGCGGGCGATCACCTGCGGGTTCTGGTCCCAGTTGACGGTCTTGGCCTCCACCAGAAGAGAGCGGCGCAGCAGCCGGTCGCGCACGAATTCCGCCAGGGTGGCGGGATTGGACTGCAACTGCGCCTTGGTCGCCGGATCGGCGATGTCCAGCAACGCCGTGACCTCGGCCGCGGTCATTTTGATGTCGCCGCGCTGGGCCACGACATCGGACGGGTCGTCGGCGGCGATCAGCAGCAAGGCCAATGGCAGCCATCTCAGGCGTCCAAAACGATATGTCATACGGCTGCGTTCCCGGTTGAAGCGTGATGGTTGCGATCGGATGGCCGAACGGTGGTGGGATCAGGATAGCGGCGGCGATGGCCGAAAGAAATCCACCGCCATCGCGACCAGGTCCTCGGGCGTGTGCATATGCGGGAAATGCCCCGCATCCGCCAGAACCTCGAACCGCGCGCCGGGAATCCGGGCCGCGACCTTGCGGCCGAGTTCCGGCGGCCAGATGAAATCATGCGCGCCCGAGGCAACCAGGACCGGCGCGCGAATGCCACGCCAATCGTCGTCGGTGAACCGCAGCCGGGTCAGCGCCAGGGACATTTCGGCATAGGCAGCCGGATCGTTGGCGAGATAGATCGGTTGGTATTCGGTCCTGGCCTGGGCATGAGCATCCGGGAACGCGTTGCGCAGGCTCGCTTCCATCACCCCGCGCATGCCGACCTGGCGAACCACGCCTGCGCGTTTCGTCAGGTAGTCGGCGGTCGCGCCCTCCATGTCGTCGGCGACGGCGCACATCATCAGGCGGCGCACCAGGGTCGGATGACGGATGGCGAGCAGCGCGCCCACCAGCGATCCGAGCGCGGATCCCAGGACATCGACCGGCCCCAGCCCGAATCCGGCGATCAACGCCGCGACGTCGTCGGCCTGATCGATAGTTTCGAATGGACGCGGCGGTTTCTCCGAGCGGCCGGCGCCGCGCAGGTCGACGGCGATGGTGCGTCGGGTCGGGGCCAGCAACGGCACCACCCGCCACCAGCTTTCGCTGCTGCCACCGAGTTCGTGCAGCAGGACGATCGGGGGATCGCCGGTGCCACTGTCGGAATAGCAGAGGCTTACGGTTCCGGTGTCGAAATTGGGCATGGCTTGGCCTCTTGGTGGTCCGATATCACGGGTGCGGGCAGATTTGGCCGGTCAAGGCAAGCGCAGGCGCATCTCGCCCTTGAAGGCGTGGATCAGCTCGCGTCGCTGGAACCGCCACACGTTATCCAGCCGTACCAACCGGTCCGCATAAGTGCCGCAGACCGACGCAAACGGGCCATCCGGTCCTTCCACGGTGACGAGGTAGTTGGATTTGGCCTCGGCTCGGTCGCCGTCGACGCGGATGATGCTGTTCATGACATAGTGCATCCGTCGGGGCTCGGATGGCACGGACTGGATCAGCCAGGCGGTGATATCGGCCGGCCCGCGCGCCTGCCGATACGGCGCGACCCATTCGCCGTCCGGTGCGAACAACTGCCCAAGCTCCTGGAAGCGGGCTTCATCCATGCAGAAGCAGTAGAGATGCAGGAGTTCTCGGATTTCGTCCTTATCTTGCAGAATTTGGGTCATGGGGTCTCCTCTTTCACCAGCCGGTCCGCGCCTGCTTCACCCGCACGCCCGTGCGCGACATCACCCGCACGCCCCGGCGTATCATCTCGCGCGCGTCAGCGCGCGACGCGGGCCCAGCCACGCGGCCAGTTCGATCGCCGCGATCAGGCTGACCGGGCGCGCGATACCCTTGCCGGCGATATCATAGGCGGTGCCGTGGTCGGGTGACGTGCGTACGATCGGCAACCCCAGGGTGACGTTCACGCCGCGGTCCATATCCAGCGTTTTCAACGGGATCAAGGCCTGGTCGTGATACATGCAGATTGCCGCGTCGTACCGGGTCCGCGCCTCCTCGGTGAACATCGTATCGGGCGGCCAGGGGCCGGACACGTCGATGCCGTCCTCTCTCAGGATGCGCATGGCGGGGACGATGATCTCGCCTTCCTCGTCCCCCAAGGTCCCCTGCTCCCCGGCATGCGGGTTCAGACCGGCGATCCCAAGACGAGGCCGAGCGAAACCGAAATCGCGGCGCATGGCCAGGGCGGTGGTGCGGGCGACCGCCACGATCCGCTCGGTGGTCAGTGCCGCGATGGCCTTGCGCAACGACAGATGCACGGTGACGGGCACGACCCTCAGGGTGGGGCCGGCAAGCATCATGACTTCCTGGTTCGGCACCCCGGTCAGCGCGGCAAGGAACTCTGTATGGCCCGGATAGGCGAAGCCGGCCCCGTAAAGAGCCGCCTTGTTGATCGGGTTGGTGACGATGGCGCCGACCGCGCCGCTCATGGCCAAGTGGGTCGCCTGCTCGATCGCGGCGATCGTCGCCGGCGCGTTGGCGGGATCGGGGTCGCCGAACCGCGGTGGGTTGGCCAGGCGGACCGGCAGGACCGGCAGCGCATCGGCAAAGGTCGCACCCACCTGCGCCGGCGAGTCGATCGTGGCGATCGGCACCGACAGGTTCAGATGGCGCGCCAGGGCCCGCAGCCGGTCGGGATCGTCGAGGACGCAGAACGGGGTCTGGCGCAGGGCCAGCCAGGCACGCAGGGTCAACTCACCACCGATGCCGGCGGGGTCGCCCATGGTAAGGGCCAAAGGTTGCATACCCACCAGCATACCCGGCTTTCCCAACCGACCCCAGTTGCAATTCGGTTGCCGCGGTTCGCACGCAGCAGCGAGGGCGGGTTTCCTCGGACGCTGAAATGGCAGAGCTGGCGCGCGCACCGTCTGGACAAACCAGCCGAACCGGCCCAGAAGCCGTCCGAATACGGGGAGAAAACGAACGTGACCAATATCCGCATTCCGCGCCGAAGCCTGATGGTCGGCGCCGCCAGCGCCGTTGCCATCGGTGCCACCATCCGTCCCGCCTATGCCGCCGACCTGAAGATCGGCGTCGACCTGTCGCTGACCGGCGGCACCGACGATTTCGGCAAGGGTTCGCGCATGGGCATCGAACTCGCAACCAACGAGTTCAACGCGGCCGGCGGCTACAAGGGCCAAAAGGTCGAGCTGGTCATCTACGACGACGAAACCAAGCCGGCGAAGGGCGTGGAAAACGTCACCCGCCTGATCACCCGCGACCGGGTGTGCGCGATCATCGGGCCGGCCAACTCGGGCGTCGCCCTGGCGGTGATCGACATCGCGCAGAAGCAGAAAATCCCCCTGATGGTGCCGCTGCCCACAGCGGAGATGATCATCGGCCGCTACGCGAAAGAACCCAAGCACTACATCTTCCGCGTCAGCCTGAACGACGGCATCCAGACCCAGTTCATGATCGACTACATCAAGCGCAAGAAGATCGCGCGCGTTGGCCTGATGCATGATTCGACCGGCTGGGGCCAGTCCGGCCGCGACACCGCATTGCGGCTGATGAAGGACGCCGGCCTGTCCTTTACCGGAGAGCCGCAGGTCTTCGACCAGAACGACACGGACATGACCGCTCAGTTGTCCAAGCTGCGCGACGCGAATGTCGAGTTCATCATCACCTACGCCCTGGCGCCGGCCGGCGTGCAGGTCGCCCGCAGCATGCAGAAACTGGGCATGAAGACGCCCTGGAGCGGCACCTGGGGCCTGATCGCGCCCAACTTCCTGAAGCTGGGTGGCAAGGAAACCATCGAAGGCGTGATGGCGGTGACATCCTACACGCCCGATCACAACGAAGCCGCCAAGGTGCTGCACGAGAAGATAGAGCGTATCTACAAGGACCAGGGCGGCGATTTCCACCCGGTCGCCACCGCGCAATCCTATGACGCCGCCCGCCTGGTGCTGCGCGCCATCGGCAAGGTCGGGCCGGACCCGCAGAAGATCCGCGACGCGCTGGAACAGACCGACGATTTCAAGGACGCCGTCACCAAAATGAGCGCGCGCCCGTTCACCGCGGACAATCATGAGGCGTTGGGCGCGGATACCGGCTTCCTCGCGGTCTGGAAGAATGGGCAACTGGTTCGCGCGGACTGATATCAGCGCCCCCCCTACCGTCATTGCCGGGCTTGACCCGGCAACCCGCTCCCAGCCGTTGAAGC
>CALQHT020000156.1 GCA_943330455.2 Nitrosovibrio sp. Nv4
CCCTCGATGACCGTCGAAAAGTCTTCCGGAGGGAGGTGGGATTCGGACCGATCTGCTGGGAGGCGTTGCGCAACAGGGCTAGGTCTTCCGGTCATCCCATTGGTAATACGCAAGAATATCGTTCCGCATTTGTGCGACAGCCGTAGCCCACAAGGGGAGGGGGAGAATATTCTCCAGCGCGGACATGTGTGCATGCCCGAAGTCGCCAGCAGCCTGAGCAGTCTACCGACCGACGCAACCACTGACCGATGCGGCGAGGCCCCTGCCTGTCCGCGCCCCGACGGTTACCGCGTTTCCAATAACGCGCCCTGAAGCGTCGCATCATCCGGAATGCGATCGCGCGCCAGAGCCGCGATGCCGCGCCACATCGCGTCGGCATCTCGTTGCACCCGCATCAGGTCGGGGTTTTCCGCCAGCAGCCAGCGATGCACCTGTCTCGCCTGATCCAGGCTGTAGGAGTCCTGGTCGGGCTGATTATGCCGCGGCTCCGCGCGCACGGCGCTGGCGGCGCGTTCGACCGCTTTCTCCGACGCGCCGCCGATCAGGCGCGCCAGCTCTCCAATCTGGGTGGCGGGGCTCGCGAACCAACGTTCGTAATGGACGATGCCAGCAAGGTCGGGCCCCAGATACCGCAGGGCGTCCAGGTAATGTTCCAGCCACAGCAACTCCCCCAGCGCCACGGGCAGCCGGTTGCGGGTGAACAGCGATGCCGCCACGGCGCGCGGATCGCGGGCCGACAGGATCCAGACCGGCTCGACCCGAAGATCGTCGAACACCTCTTTCCACAGCGGAATGAAGCTCGCGGTGCGAGGGTCCTTGAACGCCCAGACCCCACCGGCGGCCTGCAGTTGTTCAGCCACGACCCGCTTTATCCGGTCGCGGACCCCCAACGCCGCCTCGCTCTCCCAGAACGAAGCGGAGGGCGGCTCGATCAGACGGATCGTATCCCACTCGACATGCAGCGCCTCAAACAGGGCGCGGTGGCAATCGACGATTGCTTTGTGCTCCTGGTAGCCATCGGGGTTGTCGAAGTCCGGAGTCAGCAATGGGGTCCCAAGATCGACGCCAAGTCGCTGAACGATGCGGGTGCAAAGCGAGGTGCCGGCACGGTGCATCCCCAGCACGACGACGACCTTGCCGCCGGTCGGACGCGGCCGCGGTCCCGGCGATATCGCTGACCCGTGCAGTTTTTCGACCAGATCCGTGGCGGCCGCGCGGTTGGCGCGGATTCGGGCCGCCTCGGCCGCATCATGTTCGGCCCAGGACAGGGTTGGAAAGCGATCCATCGCGTCGCGCAGCACGGCCTCGGCTTCTTCCAGCCGGTTGCGGACGCGCAGAAACGTGGCCCCGATCCGATAGCCGGTCGGGTCGTTCGGAAAGCGCGCACGCAGCAGGCCGGCCAGTTCGATCGTGCGATCGGTGTCGCCCGCGGCGCGCACCGTCAGCGCCAGGTCGGTCAGCGGCCAGATCTGGGTCGGGAAACGAGCCACGGCGTCCTGCAGGATCGCCATCGCTTCCTGGAGCTGTCCCTGGTCGCGGGCAATGGTCCCACCGATCTGGAAGCCGGCCGGTTCGGCGGGAAAGCGGTCCCGCAACTCCGCGGCCAACCGGATCGCCGCATCCATGTCGCCCGCCGCTTTCGCGGCCCACGCCATATCCACCACCGGCCACTTATGTGTCGGAAACCGCGCTCGGCCTTCCGCCAGGATCGCGTTTGTGTCCTCGAACCGGCCGAGCGCGCGGGCGCTGGCGGCGCCGATTTGGTAACCGACCGGATCGTCGGGGAAGCGGGTCCGCAGTTGAGCGGCCAGACGCATGGCGTCCGGGTGGTCGTCTCGGGCCTTGGCGATCCAGGCCATTTCGACCATGGGCCAGGAATGGGTCGGGAAGCGTGCCAGACCTTCCGCGACGATCTCCGCGGCGTCGTCGAACCGGCCCAAAGCCCGCGTGCTGGTGGCGCCGACCTGGTAGCCGATCGGGTCGGCGGGCAGGCGAGCCCGCAGTTCGGCGGCCAGACGGATGGCATCCCGGTGCTCGCCCCGCGCCCGGGCGACCCAGGCCAGTTCGATCACGGGCCACTTATGTGTCGGAAACCGCGCCTGCGCCTCCGCCAGGATGCCGCCGATCTCCGACAATCGTCCCAGCGCACGGGCGCTGGTGGCGCCGACCTGGTAGCCGCAGGGCTCATTGGGGAAACGGTCTCGCAGTTCGGCGGCGAGGCGGGTGGCCTCTTCGTGATCGCCCTTCGCGCGGGCGGTCCAAGCCAGTTCCACCAGGGGCCAACCCAGGTTCGGGAAGCGTGTCTGAGCCTGGGTCGCGATGTCCGCCGCCTGGTCCAGCGCCCCCAACGCGCGCGAACAGATCGCGCCCAGGTGATAGCCGTCGGGATCGGTTGGAAATCTCTCCCGCAATTCGGCGGCGAGGCGCACGGCTTCCTCGTTATTGCCGCGCGCCCTGGCCGTCCAGGCCATTTCCGTCGCGGGCCAGGGGTCCTCTGGAAACCGGGCTGAACCCTCCACGATCAGGGCGTGCGCGTCCGCGAAGCGTCCCTGCGCGCGGGCGCTGGTGGCGCCGATCTGATACCCGGCGGGATGGTCGGGATACAGGGCGCGCAGTTCGGCGGCGAGCGCGCCGGCCTGAGACCAGTCCCGGCCGATGGCGTTCTGCGCCTGCTTGACCAGCACCTGGACTGTTCGGTTGTCGTCCATGTTCGTCACCACCTCCGTCCTGGTCCGCGGCCTATCCCTGACGGGTCATGGCAAACGCTGAGGGCATACGCTGAGCGCGCCGGAACCGGCACCGTGCCTATTGTGCCCTGTTGGGGGTGCAAAAAACAGAGTTTCCGGTCAGGGTGAGGGCGGCTACGCAACCATGGGTGGATTGGGTCAGGCGGGGCGGCGAACCTCGTTCACTTGGGTATGCGGCGCCCGGCCGTGTGGCGCGGCGACGATGGCGCCGCCGCGTCCGGCTCCCCGGTCATGCGGCGGCGGCGGCGTCCTGCATCACCGTGGCGAGGATCGTATAGGCTTCTGTCCAGGCTGCTTCCACTTGCGGCGTGAAAGCGTCGCCCAGGCCCTGGCCGAGGGTCCAGAGCAACGCGGCGGCGACGGTGTCGTAATGTGCGGGGAGGACGCCGTAGGTCTTGTGCCGCCGGCCCAGGTCCTGCACCGCCGGCACGATGGCGTCCAATTTGTTCAGATTGGCAACGGCGGTGCCGATCATTGTCATCAGCTTGCGGCCCTGTTCGGTCATATCGCCTTTGAACAGGGGTTTCAGCGAGGGGTCGAGTTCAAACAGCCGGCCGTAGAACAGGGCTGCGGCCTGCGGGGCGATCGGCGCGACCTTGGCGAATGATTCGCGCACAAGGGCTTGGTTTTCCGGGGTCATGGGTGGCTCCGCTGAACGGGTCATCGAAGCGGAATGGTAGATCGTTTCCGGGCGGGCGGGAAGAATACCAACCGGCCGAAAGATTGACGCATGCACAGCCCCTTGCCGTCATTGCCGACCTTGACCCGGCAACCCACGCTTCAACGGCAGGGAGCGGGTTGCCGGGTCAAGCTCGGCAATGACGATGGGGGGACGCTATAGGGCAATCTTTCGGCCGGATGGCATTGGGGCCACCCGGCGTCTTGTTTTCTATTCGGAATGACATCCCAGCGCGGTTCGCTACCGTTTCGAAGCCGCGTTGGAGGCCGCCGCCTCACCCCTCGAACGGATCGCGCACCATGATCGTGTCGTCGCGTTCCGGGCTGGTGGACACCAGGGTCACCGGCGCTTCCACCAGTTCCTCGATCCGGCGCACATATTTCACCGCCTGCGCCGGCAAGTCCGCCCAGGACCGAGCGCCACGCGACGATCCGGACCAGCCCTCCATGACCTCATATTCCGCCACCGCGGCGGCCTGAGCCCCCGGTGCGGCCGGCAGATGGCGGAAATGCTGGCCCCGAATGGTGTAGCCGGTGCAGATCCGCAGTTCCTTCAGTCCGTCCAGCACATCCAGCTTGGTCAGTGCGATGCCCTGGATGCCGCCCACCTTGATCGCCTGGCGCACCAGCGCGGCATCGAACCAGCCGCAGCGGCGCGGTCGGCCGGTGACGGTGCCGAATTCGTGCCCGCGCTCGCCCAGCAATTGCCCGATCGAGTCGGTCAGTTCGGTCGGGAAAGGACCCGAGCCAACCCGGGTCGAATAGGCCTTGGCGATCCCCAGCACGAACCCAACCACGCCCGGTCCCACGCCCGAGCCCGCCGCCGCCGTCGCCGCGACGGTGTTCGATGAAGTAACGAAGGGATAGGTGCCATGATCGACGTCAAGCATCACCGCCTGCGCGCCCTCAAACAGGATCCGCTTGCCGGAGCGGCGCAGTTCGTCCAACCGTTCCCATACCGGTTCGGCAAACGGCAGGATCTGTGGCGCCAGCGCCATCAGGTCGGCGAAGAGTTTGTCTTTCTCGAACAACGGCGCGCCGAGGCCCGCCAGCAGCGTGTTGTAGTGCTGCAAAAGATCGTCGAGCTTGGCCGACACCGTCTCCGGTTCCGCCAGATCGGCCACCCGAATCGCTCGTCTGGCGACCTTGTCCTCATAGGCCGGGCCGATGCCGCGACCGGTGGTGCCGATCTTGCGCTCTCCCCGCGCCGCTTCCCGCGCGCGATCCAGCGCCGGGTGCAGCGGCAGGATCAGCACCGCGTTTTCCGCGATCCGCAGAGTTTCGGGATTGACCGTCAGTCCCTGCGCCCGGACGCGGGCAATTTCGCTCAGCAGCGCCTCCGGGTCCACGACAACGCCGTTGCCGATGACACCCAGCTTGCCGCGCACCAGGCCGGATGGCAGCAGCGACAGCTTGTAGGTCTCATTTCCGACGACCAAGGTATGACCGGCGTTATGCCCGCCCTGAAACCGCACGACCACGTCCGCACGACTGGCCAGCCAGTCCACGACCTTTCCCTTGCCCTCGTCGCCCCATTGGGCGCCGATCACGGCGACATTGGTCATTGTTCAGCCCTCGGTGTTCAGGTGTGCGGCGCTTCCGTCGCGCAGGATATGGGTGCAGCCGAGGCGTCGTGCCTCTGCCGTTTCGTCGGATACGGCGGCCAGAGCGGCAACCGTCGCGTAGCCCTGGCGGCGTAATGCGCTGGCCTCGGTCTGCGATGCGCCAGCAGGGACGAACACGCGCACCCGTGCTTCGCGCGCGGGCGCCACGCGCAAAATCGCGTCGGGGTAGAGCGTCAGCCCGGTCGCCGGTTCGGTGTCGCCACCGCCGTAGCGCCCGCCCCGCCCCAGTTCTTCATGCCGCCCCGGTGCATAAACGGTGACGGACACGCCGGTTTCATAGCGGAAGCCGCGGAATTCCACCGGGTCGATGGTCAGCCGCAAGCCGGGAGCGCGTGCCCGGATCGCCTTCACCGCCTCCGCCAGACGTTCGGCCAGTGCGGCCGCCGGGGGTGGCAGCCGCGCATCTCTCAAAGCCGCGAGAGCCCGATCGGCGGGACCGGCGGCCAGCAGCAACTCGGCCAGCACCGGCGCCAGGGACCCGCCCAATTCCGTCACCGCCGCGATATCCTTGCGATCCAGTGCCCGCGCCAGATTGGCCCGCGCCGGTCCGTGCATCCCGGCATCGTCCAGCAGGGTGGGGGTCAGCATCGGCAAGGTCAGGTCGAAACTGACGCGAGTCAGGCCGACGGCCTCCAACGCCTCCGCCGCGACCAGGATGGTTTCGGCATCCGCCTCGGCGCTGTCGCAGCCGATGAGTTCAATCCCCGCCTGTGCCACCTGCCGGTCCGGCGCCAGTTGCGTGCCGCGCACCCGCAGGCACTGGCCGGCATAGGACAGCCGCAGCGGCCGAGGTGTTCCCAACAGCCGCGTCGCGGCCACCCGGGCCACCTGCGGCGTGGTATCGGCGCGCAGCCCCATCATGCGCTGGCTGTCGGGGTCCATCAGGCGGAAGGTCTGGTCCGCCACGGCTGAACCCGAGCCGGCCAACAGGCTGTCCTCGAATTCCAGCAGCGGCGGTTTGACCCGTTGGTAGCCGTGGGCGGCAAAGACATCCATCAACGCCTCGACGGCCGAGGCCTCGGTTTCGGCATCGGGCGGCAACAGGTCGCGCAGGCCCGCGGGCAGCAGCGCTGGGTTCGGTGGCAGATCATCGGTCATGGCGTGATTGTGTCAGTAATCCATTGATCAGGCGTGCGTTTTCCGTCCGGGTCGAGGCGAGGCAGCGATCAGCAAAACGCGGAAAGCCCAGCATGATAGTAGGTACCGGCTTCCGTGCAAGCAGGCATCGGCTTCGGGGTGCCGCGGTCGCAGAGGCCCCTTCGCTCGGCCGTCCCGGTCGCCATTGGCACTGATGAAGGGAGTCGGATGAAGGGTGTCGGGCGCGTAAGCCGGCCTGGGCACGCACTTGATTGGCGGTCGATCTGATCCGGCCGGAGACAAGAGCCCGGAGCACTTGGTTTGACCAAACCCCCATACCGGCTGGCTCACCCCGGCCACGGCGGATCGCGCCCGCCATGACGCGGAGAGGCATGTGCCATCGCCTCAGGGTGTTCGGAGCGTCTGCGATCGCGAAACTCGCGGACCAGAAATCCCCATGGGCTGACCGATGCAAACCATGGAGATCGCAGACCGGGGCGGTAGCCCGCGAGCTCGCGACGTCAGAGCTTCGTCAGGAAATCGTCCCAGTTCGGCACGTCGTTCAAGAAGTTGAAGTTCGCGGGTGTGTAGTTCTTGTCGATTGTCGTGGCCCCGTAGGGCAGGTAGATGCTGATGCCCGCCGCATCGCCAACCGTCCCCGTGGTCGCCGTGACCGCATCACCGACCCTGGCCGCCACATCGGCAGCCTTGGATTTCAGAGTGGCCGAGGAAGTTCTATTGCCCACCTCGAGCATGAAATCGCGAAGGTCGACAATGTCGTCAGCACCGAAATGATGGGCACGTTCCGCGGCCTCCCGCAGGCCAGTCCAATCCGCCGCGGTGGTCGTGGGTAACAACGCCTCCAGGCAGAAGTTGTCCAGGGCGGTGTCAAGCGGGCCAAGCCCCGCCGTCCACACACTGGACAATGTGATATCGGCCTCACCCGCGTAGCGTTCGCCATACGTTGAGACGATGTGTGCCGCCAGGTCCATCGCGGACATCGTCGGGTTGGCTGCCAGGGGCGAGAGGAATTTGTTGTATTCCCACCCGTCGCCCGGCTCCAACTCCTGCGAGGACACGATGATGTCGGTCCGATCGCGCAGATCGAAGGTTTCCTCCGCGACCGCCATCAGGCATGCGTCGAAACCGATCAAGGAGAACTTGCCCACGTCGGAGGCCGCAAGCGCCTGTCGCGTCTCAAGGATGGTCAGATTGTCGCCCTTGCTGGTGTCATCCCAGGAATGGCCGCTGATCCCGCCGCCGTGGTCCCACATAATCAGGCCGTAGTTCTGCGCTGGCGCGGTCGCGGCCGCCCAGTTGATGAAACTGGTGAGCGTGGTGGGGCTCCCCATGTTCAGTTCCCCCAGCGACAGCAGGGGCGACACGATCGTATTGTTATTGGTATCGTTTTTGCTGTCGAACATGATCTGCCCGCCCCGAGTGTCGGTCCAGTCACCGCTGGCCGTGGAAAAGCCGCCGACGCGGTCGAGCAGAACCATCACATTCACGTTCGATGGCAGGTTGAGGCTCTCCATCTCATTGACGTCGCCAACGCCGGCGCCTTCGAGATTGTTATCCCCGTCGACATAGATCATCAGCGTCCAGCTATCGAGGGTGCCGGTCGATCTGGTCGTGAAGTTGAGATCCGTCGGCGTGGTGAGACCGGCGTAGGCATTGCCCGAAAGGTCGGTCACCACGCCGGATGCCGCGGTCAGGCTGTATTCTGTGCTCGGTGCCAGGTCCGCGGTCGGATTGATGGTTACGATCTCCCCCAGGAAGGTCACCTGCGTCGTGTCGGTGACGGAGATCTCGCGCGTCTGGCCGCCGCCGGTCAGCACGAACTTGCCCTGGCCGGCTTTCACCGCCTCATTGAAATTGAGGCTGATGTTGCGGCCGACCGCTGGCAGGTTGCTGTTGGTATTATCTGCCGGCGTGCTGAAGAGCAGCGTCGGCGCGGTGGTGTCCGAAACCTTGCTGACCCCGACCTGGTAGGTGCCGGTACCGTCTTTATAGGCACCCGCGACGATGAAGTGCCTGCCCGTTTCGGCGGCGGTGAAGGTGATCTGTGCGTCCTTCGAGCCGTTGAAGTCGTCATTCCCGCTGTTGGGAACGGCGAGCTTTGACGGTGTGAAGACGCCGCCCAGCACCGGGTCAACCAAAGTGGAGCCGCCCGTGCCAACGCCGGCGAGCGACACTCGATAGGTCGTTCCGGCGACGGCATCGAAGCCGATCCAGTCAGTGTCTTTGCTTGTATTGATGATCCCGTTAAGGGTGCCATTGACGGCCACGGTTGCCTTGGACGAGACGTTGTTAGGCACTTCCTGTGCGGCCGCGTCTACCTCGATCGACAGCCGGTACGTGCCGATCGTGTCATAATAGCCCCCGGCCGACACATAGTATGTCCCCGTGGTATCGGGGGTGAACAACACGCGGCTGTCCAGGGAGCCGTCCGCGCTGTCATTGCCGCTGCCGGCAAAGAGCACACCGGCGGAATCGTAGACTCCCGTGATCTTCGGATCCGCCAGCGTGCCATTGTTGCTCGCCGCGCCCTGTTCCCGAATGCGATAGGTAACGCCGGCCGTGAGTGTGACCCGATACCAATCCAGATCACGCGCGAATTCCACATCTCCTGTCACCGGGCTGCCCAGCGCCAAGGTTCCGGTTGTCGCTGTCGTGTCGTCAATCAAATCGGTGACGGTGGTTGATGACAGGGACAGACGATACTCGCCGGTGCTGGTGCCGTAAGCGCCGGCGGCTATGAAATAGGTCCCGGCGGTCCGCGGCGTGAAGATCACGCGGGAATCCGAGCTCCCGGCCCAGTCGTCGTTGGTGGTATTTGCTATGCGAACGCCAAGGCTGTTGTAAACACCGCGAATGAATGTATCGCCCACAGGGTTTCCGCTGTCCCCGATCGACGTCTGTTCGATCGAATAGCTCGCGCCGACGGTGAAATTTACCCGGTACCAGTCAACGTCGCCTGCCTTGTCGATCAGGCCACGAACCACGCCATTGACCGCGATCGTGCCCGTCGTTGCGGTGGTGTCGCCAATGTCGGGACCCGCAAGGTCCGTTACCCGCAGTTCATAGGTCCCCAGGTGCGACGCATAGGCGCTGGCACCGATATAGTAGAGTCCCGTGGTGGGCGCTAGAAACTCCACGCTCGCGTTGCGTGTCCCGTTCGAGTCATCGTTCGACGAAGTGGGCTGTAACACCCGATTGGAATTGTAAACGCCCGTGATCAGCGGATCATCCAATGTGCCGGAACCGCTCGGCGCGCCACGCTGCTCGATTCGATACAGGTGGTCCGCTGTCAGCGTCACGCCGAACAGGTCGGCATCGCCGGTATAGTCGATCGACCCTTTGGTGGTTGTTCCGACGGTCGCGGTGCCGACCGGGCCGATGCCATCCTGATGGTCCTTGAAATCGTCCGGATTGGCAAACAGCTGGTAGGTGCCGACGCTGGCGCCGAGCGCACCGGCCGATATGAAGTAGACCGAGGTTGTGGTTGGGGTGAACACCAGGCGCGCATTGTTGCCGACGCCGCCATCATCGTCGAGGGAGCTGGGGAGCAATGTCCCATTGAAGTCATAGATCCCGCGAAAATAAGGATCGGACAGTGTCCCTCGGCTGGTCGGCGATCCCTCCAGGTCGATGAAGTATTGCGTTCCGCCGTTCAAGGTCACAGCGAACAGATCTTCGTCGCTGGGGTAGTTTATGGTGCCTGCGTGTCCCGTCGTGCCGACGGACAGGAATCCCACCAGGCCAGACCCCTCAAAGGTCGACCGGTGGTCGTCGGCCCGAACGTTCAATCGGTAGGTGCCCGTAAGGCCGCCGGCCGCACCCGCTGCGATGGAGTAGATTCCGGCAACGGTTGGCGTGAACACCACACGCGAATTGGTGCCCACGCCGCTGTTGTCATCGGCAAGTCCATCTATCAGAATGCCGGAGGTATTGAAGACGCCCCGCAGGAAAGTGTCCGCAACGGTGCCCTGGCCGCTCGGGGATCCTTCAAGGTCGATGTAATACTGCGTCCCGGCCGCGAGCGTGACTCTGAACAAATCCTGGTCATCGGCGTAGTTGATATTGCCGGTCGCTCCGAGCCCATTGACCGTTACCAGTCCGGATGAGCCGATACCGTCGTAGGTGGACCTGAAATCGTCGGGTCGCACGGACAGCCGATAGGTGCCGGTGTAAGTGCTGTAGCCGCCGGCGGCGATGTGAAAGAGGGATGTGGTGGTTGGCGTGAACACCACCCGCGAATTGGCGCCGACGCCGCCGTCATCGTCGAGCGAGGATGCCAGCAGGGTCCCGCCGGCGTCGTAGATGCCGCGGAGGTAGCTATCGCCCAACGTGCCCTGGCCGGACGGCGCGCCCTCAAGCTCGACGAAATATTGGGTCCCGGCAATCAGGTTGACGCCGAACAGATCCTGGTCGCCGACGTAGTTGATGTTCCCAGTGGCACCTGTTGCGCCAGGGATCAGGCTGCCCGCGCTGCCAGTCCCCTCAAAGGTGGATCGGAAATCGTCCGTTCGGACGAACAACCTGTACGTGCCCGCATTGGTGTCGAACCCGCCCGCCGCGATCATGTAAGTACCGTTGGCCGTCGGAGTAAATACAACACGCGAATTCCGGCCAACGCCGCCGTCGTCATCGAGGGTATTGGCTAACAGAATTCCAGCCGGATCATAGATTCCCCGCAAGAAGCTATCGGTCAGCGTTCCCTGACTGGTCGGCGATCCCTCCAGGTCAATGTAGTATTGTGTTCCGGCCGTCAGCGTGATCCTGAACAGGTCCTGATCGCCACTGTAGTCGATCTTTCCCGTGATACCGGCGGAATTGGCCGTGACAAGGCCGGTCGACCCAATGCCTTCGAACGTCGATCGCCAATCGTCCGGTCGCGCAAAGACGCGATAGGAGCCGACCTCGGTGCTGTAACCGCTGGCGGAGACGAAGTAGGTACCGGTCGTTGTCGGCGTAAAGATGACGCGCGAATTCGCGCCCACGCCGCCATCGTCATCGAGCGTGCCGGAGAGCAGCGTTCCGGCGGCGTCGAGGATGCCCCGCAGGTATGTGTCGGCCAGCGTACCCTGGGTGGTGGGCGTCCCTTCCAGATCGATGAAATATTGCGTTCCCGCTGTCAGGCTGACACCGAACAGATCACGGTCACCGTTATAGTTGATGGTCCCGGTGGCACCGCTCGTGCCCACCGCGAGGGTGCCGACCGCTCCCGTGCCCTCAACGGTGCTGCGGAAATCATCCGCTTCGACGGTCAGGCGGTAGGTCCCGGTGGCGTTGTCGCCGGCTTCCCCTGCAATGACCGTGTAGTTTCCCGTCAGCGTGGGCGTGAACACGAGCCGCGCGTTAAGGCCGACACCGCCGTCGTCGTTCGACGTGATAAACCCGCCAACCCCGTCCAGGCGAACGATCGGGTCGAGCAGCGTTCCAACCCCGGTGGCCGCACCTTCCATTTCGAAAAAATAGGTGACCCCGGCGGTCAGCGACATCAGGTAGCTGACGCGCGCACCGTTTGAGGCAATCGTGCCTGAGAATTGAGCCATGGTTGGACGTCTCCATTGGTGGCGCTGAACCGGACGACGCTCCGCACGCTGACCCAAGGTTGAGTCTTGGCGAATTTTTGGGCACTATCAGGATCGCGAGCGACTGTGGCTCATTTTCCGGTCATTCGTCAAGCCCATGAAGTATCGCAATAATTTGTTATTTCACCGTCTCATGGCGAACTGGACGGTATCGCCGCATATCCTGAGCCTGTACCGCGCGCTTTATTGGGGGCACCCGTTCCGTTTCCGGGCCTGGATTTGGACTTCTCGCCCAACGCTCCAATGGGGCCTTGAACAGCGGGTATGACATCTGTCATGGCGTGCGTGCAGGTATCGGCAATCCGGGGGGCGAGAAACTTCCCTCTTTCAGGCAGGCCGTCGCACCTGGTCCGGACGGGTGGCGAGGCCGGTCCGATCAGCGGCCCAGACCGGCGACCGGCCCAACGTCACTCGCCCTCGGCAGGCTGGCCGAGGCCATGGTGGCGACGTCCACCTGCCGCAGAAGTCTGGCGGGTTGTACGCAGGCGCTGACCAGGAACCCGGCCGCCACCAGCACCGCGAAGGGGCCGATAAGAGGCGGGATCAGAGCGGGCTTCGGCCGGACCGAAGCCGGAGCCGGGGCCGGGGCGTGGGAGGTCGCATGGTCGATCCCCAGGCGATAGGCGGCGACAACCGTTTCGACACCGGGCGGTTGACTCAGCTTGTCCGGGGCGGCGGCTTGTTGCGGGGGTTCCTGGCCGATGGCCGGCGCGCCCGGACGGCGTTCCGGCCAGATCAGGCCGATGACGCCGGCCACCAGCAACGGCGCCGCGGTTTCCCAGGTCATCGCCTCCGACGCCACTGCCAGCAAGGTCGGCACCAGGATCATCGCGCCATGGCCGGTGGTGATCTCTCCCATCCAGTCGCGAGGCAGTTTATTCATGACTTGTTCTCCGGATTGCATATGACTTCCCTGTGGCGTTACGAACACTCGGGTCCGACGCGAACGGCTGCCCGGGTGCCGCCCGGGTGCCGCCCCGGGTGCCGCCCCGGGTGCCGCCCCGGGTGCCGATGGAGCGGGTTGGCTCGTCTCTGTTAGGAAAATTTCCCGATCGGCCTTTTCGCGTCAAGGCAAAACCGACCTGGACCCTTTTGCCCCACCCCGTTGCCACCCCTTGGCGTCCATCACCGTCCCGCGCAGGATGCCGGCCATCACCCGAGGGGAACGTCATGAAGATCATCGCCGTCGAGACCTATTGGACCCGCATTCCGTTCGACATGGGCGGCAAGGCCGCGGTCATGAGCGGGATCAACGCTCAGGGCATGAACACGGTCTGGTTGCGTATCGTCACCGACCAGGGCATCGACGGCTGGGGCGAGGCGTTCGGCCACGGCGCCGCGTCCACCAGCGTGTCGGTGCTGACCTCTCAGTTGGCGCCGGCCATCCTGGGGCAGGATGCGCGCGATATCGCCGGTCTGCGGTCTCGGCTGAGCCGATCGTATCATCTGTTCGGCCGCAACGGGCCGCATGTCTATGCGCTGTCGGCGTTGGACATCGCGCTGTGGGATATCGCCGGCAAGGTCGCGGGGCTGCCTTTGTGGCGGATGCTGGGCGGATCGCCGCCGAAGCCGATGCGGAGCTACGCCAGCCTGTTGCGGTATGGCGAGGCGTCCATGGTCGCGCGCAACTGCGAACGCGCGCTGTCGTTGGGGTATCGAGACATCAAGCTGCACGAGATCACCGTGCCGGAAATCGAGGCGGCGCGGGATGCGATCGGCCCCGATGTTCGTTTGATGGTCGATACCAACTGCCCGTGGACGGTCTGGCAGGCGATCGACATGGCGCGCCAGTTGGAAGATTGCGAAATGACCTGGCTGGAAGAGCCGGTTTGGCCGCCGGAAGACTACGAAGGACTGGCGAAGGTGCGTCTGGAAGGTGGCGCGCCCATCGCGGCGGGGGAAAATGCGGCGGGGCTGCATGATTTCAAGGTGGCGTTTGAGGCCGGGGCGCTGGATGTGGCTCAGCCGAGTGTGATCAAGATCGGGGGGGTGTCGGCGATGGTGGAGATCGCGGCTCTGGCGAAGGCGTATGGGGTGCGGATGGTGCCGCATAACGCGTATTTCGGAGCGGGATTCCTGACGTCTCTGCACGTCAATGCCGCGCTGGCGCCGGATGCGCCGTTCGAGCGGTTGTTTTTGGATCTGGAGGCGAGTCCTTACCACGATCTGGTGAATGCTGTTGACGGGACGGTAACGGTGCCGGATGGGCCTGGGTTGGGGCGCGATCCGGATATGGATGTGTTGCGGCGGTATTTGGTGACCGAGCCGGTGGTGGTTCGGTAGGCGGTTCGTTCCGGGCACCGCGTTTACAGGACGCGGCGCCTGATGCCGTCTTTCAGGGATTGCGTGTTGAAGTTGATCAGCAGGCCGATGCGGCAGGGGCTGTTGCGGAGATAGGTCAGAAGCTGGGCTTCATGCAGGGGTTGGATCTGATCGACGGATTTTATTTCTATGATGACTTCGTTGGCGATGACCAGGTCGGCTCGGTAGCCGCAATCCAGTTCCATTCCGTCATAGATCAGCGGCATGGCGATCTGGCGTTGATAGGGTATGCCGGTCTTTTCGAGTTCGTGGCACAGGCAGCGTTCGTAGGCACTTTCCAGCAGGCCCGGGCCGAGTTGGGTGTGGACCCTCATGGCAAGGCCGATGATTCGGTGGGTCAGGGTGTTGTCGTGGGGTTGTTGCATGGGTGTTGGGTTCCGATCTTTGTTGGATTTTCGCTTTGTTTTGGTTGACGATTGGTTAATGGTGGCGAGTTTTGGGGGTTTTTGGGGTGGGGCTGGATGGGTTCCTGCTGGAGTGACCCCCTAAACTGAGACATTAAAAAGAGGCACACTGTTCAACAAGGAGAACGAGTGTGTCGAAGACCAAAACGCGCTGGACGCGAGACTTCAAGCTTCAGGCCCTGGCCCGAATGGAGGGGGCGGGTGACGTGACGGCAC
>CALQHT020000157.1 GCA_943330455.2 Nitrosovibrio sp. Nv4
CAAGCAAAACCTCATTGAGGAAGTCGCCGCCTGGGAAGCCAGACGAAACAAACACCACGCCAAGGCGGATTGGCAATTCACCACAGCCGAGGCCCGCGTTAAGCTGAAGAGGCTTTACCCCACATTATGAACGACTCGGGGCACTAGAGCATGATCACGCTGAGCGGAACGTCACAGCGTGTGAATCATGCGATCAAACAAAGAGCTAGAGCGGTTTTCCGTTTCCAATCAGGGTGAAACCGCTCTAGCCCGGCTTTCCGCGTCTGTGCACCCGTGTTTACGCACATCGCCGACCCCGATATCCGCTCCCCGCCCACCCCGCGACCTTCCGGTCGGCCGGCGTCGGACCGGTCGCCATCAGTTTCGCGCGAGAGACGTCGAACAGGTGGTTGACCGGGCTGGCACATCTCACTAGACAGTCGCCCTCGCGGCAGTGATCGGGCGTAGCTCAGCGGTAGAGCAATCGGCTGTTAACCGATTGGTCGTAGGTTCGAATCCTACCGCCCGAGCCATTCCGCGAATTTCCCAATTTCCTCAGGCAGAGACCCGGTTGGCCGCATGCGCGGTCAGATGGGCGATGCGCCCTTGCGCGATGGTCGCGACGGCGCGGGGCACGGCGGGATCGACCAGCACCAGATCGGCCCGCAGACCCGGTTCGATCCGGCCGCGATCGTCCAAACCGGCTGCCGCCGCCGGATTGGCCGAAATCAGCGCCCACGCCCGAGGCAGGTCCAGCACGCCGCGATCGGCCAGGATCAGCGCCGCGCGCAGCATCGCCGGGTAGAAATAATCCGAGGACAGCACGTTGCAGATACCAGCTTCCGCCATCACCGCGGCGGAGGCCCAGCCCAGATGGGACTTGCCTCGCACGACGTTGGGACTGCCCATCACCACGAAATCCCCGGCATCGCGGGCGGCCTGCCCGACTTCCTCCGCCATCGGGAACTCGCAGATGCGGGCGCCACGCGCGCGGAACATGGTGCGGATTTCCAGGGAATCGTCGTCGTGGCTGGCCAGCGATACCCCGGCGGCGCGCGCGGCGGCGCCGATCCGGTCCAACGCGGCCGGGACATCGTTTGCGCGAGCGCCGATGCGGTCGGCCAGGGCACGAAAATCGTCCAGTTTCATGCCGGCGCGGTCACTGTATTTGGCGCCGGCCACCGGGTCCTTGATCTTCTTCAGGATCGGCGGCGTGTGGTCGTTGAACGCGACCAGATGCACCCGCCCCGCCGCGATGTCGGCCAGGGCGATGTCGAGCGCATCGAGATTGTAGGCCTCCCACCGCAGGTGCACCCGCATGTCGCAGGTCCAGGAGCCGGCATCCAACGCATTCAGCAAGGAGGTCCAGGTCGTGTGGCTGCGCAGGCCGGGCTCCCAGGACAGGGTGATGCCGTGGAAGGCGGTGGTGATGCCGTTGGCCAGCAACTGCGACTCGGTGTCCCGCAGGGCCAGGTCGACCGGGAATTCCACGCCGGGCCTGGGCTGCACCTGGCGTTCGAACGCATCGCCATGGATGTCGACGATGCCGGGCAGCACCAGCAACCCCGTCGCATCAAAGGTCCGGCAGTCACCGGTGGAGTCTGCGTCGATGGCGGCGATCCGATCGCCCGTCAGTGTCAGGTCGACCGGTTGCAGCCCGCCATCGGGCAGCAGCACGCGTCCGTTGATAATCCGCAGGTCCGGCATCGAGGCGCCCTTCTATGGTTCGAATACGATCTGTACGCGAGGCGTGGGGTAGCAACCGACGCCAAACTCGATCACCGCGCCGGATCGGTCCACGTTGATGTTCTCGGCGATCAGCACCGGCCGATTGCGGGGCATCCGCAGCAGTTCCGCCTCGGTCGGGGTCGGCAGGCGAGCGGTCACGCGCGTGGTCTGGCGGAGGTAGTCGGGGATACCGATGGCTTGCAAGGCCTCGGTGATGCGGGCCGATTGTTGCAGCGCTTCCAGCAACCCCTTCAGCCGCCCTGCCGGGAAGTAATGGCGTGCCAGGCTGACCGGGCGGTCATCGGCCAGGCCAAGGCGTTCCAGCAGGACGACCCGGGCGCCGGTGCGAAGGCCGAGCGCGGCGGCGACATGGGCGTCGGCGCCGGTTTCGCGCAATTGCAGGACCCGGCCGGACGGTTCCTTGTTATGGCGCTTGATCCATTCGGTGAAGCGCGTGCGAGGCTCCACGCTGTATTCCAGCACGTCTTCGCTCACGAAGGTGCCACGCCCCTGTTCCACGCGCACCAATCCGCCGCGCGACAATTCTTCCAGCGCGCGCCGGACCGTGTGGCGGTTGACACCGAACTGTTTGGACAACTCGGCCTCGGTCGGCAGGCGGCTGCCAGGCGAATGGTCGCCGGCGGTGATGCCCCGCTGCAACTGGCCGGCAATCTGGCGCCACAGCGCCACACCATCCTGACGCGATATCGCTGTGCGGAAACTCGGCTCATCGTCCGGGGTCGTTTTCCCCATCGGGCCATTCCCCACGGGAGCGTTCATTGAGGTTTCATCCAGCGTTGGACCGATCCGTGCGAGTTCGTTGTTGACTGTAGCGGGCCGCAAGTCTAGCTGTCTAGACATCTAAACAACCTACGGTCCGTTATGTCGGAAAATGATGCCGCCGCCCCTCCCGATACAGACCGCCGCCAATGGATGGCGGTGCTGGCCCGGGCCGATGGCGAGACGATTGGGGAGCTCCTGGCGCAATGGGGGGACCCGCCTGGGTTTACCCGGCTGCGTGGACCTGAAAGTGGCCTCGTGATGGTGCGGGGCCGCACAGGTGGGAACGGGGCCGCGTTCAATCTGGGAGAGGTCACGGTCACAAGGTGCACGGTTCGTGTGCCGAGCGAGCGGGGCGGGGGGGATTATGTCGGGCATGCGTATGTGACGGGGCGGGATGAACGCCGGGCCGAACTCGCCGCGCTGGTCGATGCGTTGCTGCAGGACCCTGTGCGGCGGGACGCGGTGCGGTCGGCGGTGATCGAGCCTTTGGCGCGGGCCCAGCAGCAAGCCCGCGATCTGGTCGCCTCGAAGGCCGCCGCCACCAAGGTGCAATTCTTCTCGATGCGGACGATGCGCACATGAACACCCCCTTGTCGGCCGGTTTCGCCGATCCGGTGACCGACTCCCAGCATTGTTTCCGCGCGGTGTTGGAGGCGATGTCTCGGCCTGGTACGGCGCTTCGGGCGGGGGCCGCACACCCTCCGCCGGGTCTGTCGCGGGCGGCTGCCGCGGTGCTGCTGTCGCTGGTCGATCATGAGACGCAACTATGGCTCGATCCCGCCGGGGAGGCTGCCTGGGACTGGATCGCTTTTCATTGCGGCGCGCCTCGAACGGCCGACCTGGCGGGGGCGCCGTTCGCCATGGCACTGAGACTGCCGAATCTGTCGGGATTGAACCCCGGCACCCATGAAATGCCGGAGACGTCGACGACGGTGATCGCCGAGGTCGCATCGCTATCCGCCGGCCATCGATACCGCTTGAGCGGGCCGGGATTGCGTGTGCCGAAGGTGATCGCGGTGGATGGGCTGCCGGATGATTTCGTCGAGTCGTGGCGGCGCAACCATGCGCTGTATCCGTGCGGCGTGGACCTGATCCTGTGCGCGGGCGACATGCTGACCGCGCTGCCCCGCAGCGTCGCTATCGAGGAGGCCTGAACATGGCATATGTCGCGGTCAAGGGCGGCGAACGGGCGATCAACAACGCTCATGCCTGGCTGGCGGAGACCCGGCGCGGCGATGCTTCCGTGCCAGACATGACCCTGCCGCAGATCGAGAACCAATTGGCGCGGGCGGTGGACCGGGTGATGGGGGAGGGCTCTCTCTATGACCGGGAACTGGCGGCGCTGGCGATCAAGCAGGCGCAGGGTGACCTGATCGAGGCCGCGTTCCTGCTGCGGGCCTATCGCACGACCTTGCCTCGGTTTGCCCATTCCCAGCCGATCGATACGGCGCGGATGCAGGTGGAGCGGCGGATTTCGGCGATCTTCAAGGATTTGCCGGGTGGGCAGGTGCTTGGCCCGACCTACGATTACACCCACCGGCTGCTGGATTTTGAGCTGGCCGAGGCGCCGGAGGAGGTCATGGCGGCAATGGCGGCACCGGATCACGCGGCGATGCCTCGGGTGCCGGATATTCTGGGTGAGGAAGGCCTGATCGAAACCAACCGCGATGCGGACCGGGAGCCTGGCGATCTGACGCGGGAGCCTCTGACGTTCCCGGCGGATCGGGATGTGCGGTTGCAGGCTCTGGCGCGTGGGGACGAGGGGTTTCTGCTGGCGTTGGGCTATTCGACGCAGCGCGGCTATGGCGGGTCGCATCCGTTTGCCGGAGAGATCCGCATGGGCGCGGTGAGCATCGAGATCGAACCGGCGGAACTTGGGTTCGCCATCGATATCGGCGACCTGGTGGTGACCGAGTGCCAGATGGTCAACCAGTTCAAGGGATCGAAGACGGTGCCGCCTCAGTTCACGCGTGGCTACGGGCTGGTGTTCGGGTTTTCCGAGCGCAAGGCGATGTCGATGGCTCTGGTGGACCGCGCCATGCGCGCGGCGGAACTGGGGGAGGATACGACGGCGCCTGCTCAGAACATCGAGTTCGTGTTGTATCACTCGGACAATATCGAGGCGACCGGCTTCGTGGAGCATCTGAAGCTGCCGCACTATGTCGATTTCCAGAGTGAACTGCAGAACATCCGCCGCATGCGGGAAGAGGTCGCGCGGACCGCGGAGCAGGCGGCGGTCACGGACTCAGTGAAGGTCGCCGACCAATCGGCCGAAACAACGACCGACACCGTCCCCTCACCGTCATTGCCGGGCTTGACCCGGCAACCCGCGCTTCAACGGCAGGGGGCGGGTTGCCGGGTCGAGCCCGGCAATGACGGTGAGGGGGGCGTCGGTCATTCTTTCGGTCGGCTGGTATCCGACCTCGCGAATGTCCCCGATCCAGCGAAGATCACGGATCCGACGGGGGGCGGGGAATGAAAGGTTATAATTTCGCCTATCTGGATGAGCAGACGAAGCGGATGATCCGGCGAGCCCTGCTGAAGGCGGTGGCGATTCCGGGGCATCAGGTGCCGTTCGGGTCGCGGGAAATGCCTCTGCCCTATGGGTGGGGGACCGGCGGCATCCAGGTGACGGCCGCGGTGCTGGGTGCCAGTGATGTGTTGAAGGTGATCGATCAGGGGGCAGACGATACCACCAACGCGGTTTCCATCCGGCGCTTTTTCGCGCGCACGGCCGGGGTACGCACCACGACCGTGACCACCGAAGCAACGGTGATCCAGACCCGCCATCGCATCCCGGAAACGCAACTGCGGGAGAACCAGATCATCGTCTACCAGGTGCCGCAGCCGGAGCCGCTGTATCGGCTGGAACCCAGTCGCATAGAGACGCGGCGTATGCACGCGCTGTCGGATTACGGGTTGATGCATGTGAAACTGTATGAGGACATTGCCCGCTACGGGCAGATATCGATCAGCTACGACTACCCGGTGCTGGTCAACCAGCGCTATCTGATGTCGCCCAGCCCGATCCCGGCCTTCGACAATCCGAAGATGCATATGATGCCGGCCTTGCAGTTGTTCGGCGCCGGGCGGGAGAAGCGCATCTACGCGATCCCCCCCTGGACCGAAGTGCGGTCGCTGGATTTCGAGGATCATCCGTTCCGCGCCATCAACGCGCCGCATCCGTGCGGCTTGTGCGGCGCCACGGACTCCTATCTGGACGAGGTCATCACCGACGATCGCGGCGGGCGGATGTTCGTCTGCTCCGACACGGATCATTGTTCGGAACGCCAGGTGGCGGGTCATGTCGGGGCCGATGGTTGGCGGGAAGCGGCGCAATGAGCGACGAGACCCTGATTTCGGCCCGTGGCCTGTCGCTGCGGTTCGGCACCATCCCGGCCTTGGTGGATGTCGAGATCGATCTGTGGCCCGGCGAGATGCTGGCGATCGTCGGCGAGTCCGGTTCCGGCAAGACGTCATTGCTGAATGTGCTGTCGGGGCGGTTGGCCCCGGATGCGGGCGCGGTCTGGTATCGCGATCCGGTCGGGCAGTTGCACGATGTCCACGCGATGCCGGCTCCGGCGCTGCGGACCTTGCATCGGTCGGACTGGGGGTTCGTGCATCAGGACCCTCGCCAGAACCTGCGGATGAACGTATCCGCGGGCGGTAATGTCGGAGAGCGCCTGATGGCCCGGGGGGCTCGCCATTATGGTGATATCCGCGCCCAGGCCATCGACTGGCTGGTGCAGGTGGAAATCGACGCCGACCGCATCGACGACCTGCCGCGCACGTTCTCGGGCGGGATGCTGCAACGGTTGCAGATTGCGCGGACGTTGGTGACACATCCGCGGCTGGTCTTCATGGATGAGCCGACGGGTGGTCTGGATGTGTCGGTTCAGGCGCGTCTCCTGGACCTGATCCGCGGGTTGGTGACTCGGTTGGGGATCGCGGTTGTGCTGGTGACGCACGATATCGCGGTGGCGCGTCTGCTGGCGCACAGGATCGCGGTGATGCAGCGGGGGCGGGTGGTGGAAACCGGATTGACCGACCAGGTTCTGGACGATCCGCAGCATCCCTACACGCAGTTGTTGGTTAGCTCGGTACTGAATGCATGAGTATGCAGCAGGGAATTTCTTGCTCGGAAGCGGTTGGTATGGTAACCCAGAGCGTGAAGGGCGGCTCCTACCGCCCTCCAGCTCCGGTGGTTCAGAAGCGGATGGAGATGGAAATCTCGATCCGCCACTTTCCCCACCGGATCAGTATCACGACGCGTATGCGCATGATGCCTCTCCGATGGCGGTCGTGCCCGATTGACCGGGTGAAATACCCGGCCTTCCGACGGGCACGCCGCTACCGGTCCGAGCCGATCGGCTCGCAAGCGGTTTCGTCCTTCGGGACTCATCAGGCGGCGAATATGGGTCATGGCCCGCCCATTCAAACCGGCTTTCGTAAAGATCGCATGAACGGCGGGGGATGCCCGTGACTCAACCCATGTTGCGCGCCGAGGGCGTGGCGAAGGGCTTCACCCTGCATCTGCGCGGTGGCTTGCGTATTCCGGTGTTGGCCGATGTCACGCTCACCGTGCATGCGGGAGAATGCGTGGTGTTGTCAGGTCCGTCCGGGGCCGGCAAGTCCACCCTGATGCGCAGCCTGTACGGCAACTACCGCGCCGAAGCGGGACGAATTCTGGTGTTTCACCGTGGTGCCATGGTCGATGTCGCCGCGGCCGATCCGCGCACCATCATTGCGATCCGCCATGAAACCCTGGGCTATGTCAGCCAGTTCCTGCGTGTGGTGCCCCGGGTGTCGGCGCGCGACGTGGTGGCGGAGGCGCTGATCGCTCGCGGCACCGAAGTCGATACAGCATCCCAGACCGCGACCGAGTTGTTGCTTCGCCTGAACATCCCATCCCGCCTGCACGGATTGCCTCCGGCCACGTTCTCCGGCGGGGAGCAGCAGCGGATCAACCTGGCGCGCGGCTTCATCGCCGGCCATCCGATCCTGCTGCTGGACGAACCCACCGCATCGTTGGACGGCGAGAACCGCCAGGTCGTGATCGGCATGATCAACGACGCGAAAGCCCGCGGCACCGCGATCATCGCCATCTGCCATGATGCCGAGGTGCGCGACGCGATCGCCGATCGGCTGTTTCCCTTGTTGCCCTTGCAGGACGCCGCATGACGCACGAAACCATTCTGACCAACGCCATTCTGGTGCTGGCCGATACCGTCGTTTCTGGCACGATCGTGCTGCGAGGCACCGAGATCGTCGATATCCAGCCGACCCGTTCCTCGGCGGCCGGGGCTGTCGATATGGGCGGCGATTATCTGATCCCCGGCGTCGTCGATGTGCATACCGACAACCTGGAGCGGCAGGTGCAGCCTCGCGCCCTGGCCCGTTGGCCGTCGCGATCCGCGATGGTGGCACATGACGCGCAATGCGCCGCCGCGGGGGTGACCTCGGTGCTGGATGCGCTGTGTCTCGGCGATCTGGGCTTCGACAAGGAGCGGGTGCGGACGTTCAAGGAAGGCGTCGTCGATCTGGACGCGCTGACCGAGGCCAATCTGCTGAAATCCGAGCATTTCCTGCATTTGCGCTGCGAGATTCCGGCGATCGACACGTTGGAACTGCTGGAGCCGGTCGCCGATCATCCTCGGGTGAGAATGATCAGCCTGATGGATCACAGCCCCGGTGTCGGCCAATACGCCAACATGGAATTCTACCGGAAGATGCGCCGCGGCAGCGGCATGGATGACGCTTATATCGAGCGGCGTATCCAGGAATTGCAGGACCAGCGTGCTCGTTTGCGCGATCCAAACCGGAGAGCCCTGCTGGACCGCGTGCGGGGATACGATATCGCGCTGGCCAGCCACGACGACCGGACCGAGGAAGAAGTCGCCGAGAATGCCGCCGATGGGATCCGCATCAGCGAATTCCCGGTGTCCATGATCGCGGCGAAGGCGGCCAAGGCGGCGGGGATGCAGGTGATCGCCGGGGCGCCGAACATTGTGCGCGGCGGATCACATTCCGGGAACGTCAACGCCTCCGACCTGGTGGCGGCTGGGGCGGTCGATGCATTCGCGTCCGACTACGTGCCTCCTAGCCTGGTGGAGGCGGCGTTTCAGGTGGCGCGGGAGGCGCGGATTGGGTTGTCTGCCGCGATTGCGATGGTGGCCGAACATCCGGCCCGGATGGCGGGGCTGGCGGACCGGGGGCGCCTGGAGGTTGGGTTGCGCGCCGACGTGGTGCGGGTGCGATTGCACGAGACCCTGCCGATCGTCCGACAGGTCTGGAGCGCGGGGGAGCGGGTGATCTAATGGCGCCCGACGCTCGGGTCGCAGTCTATTACGCGCCGCTGTCCGACGATCCGCTCTCCTCGGCCGCCGCGGTTTGGCTGGGTCGCGATCCGGTCACGAACGCTGCCGTGCCGCAACCGGACCTGCCCGGGATCGAGGAGATGACGGCCGATCCGCGCGGTTACGGCTTCCATGCGACGTTGAAGCCTCCGATGCGGTTGGCGGGCGGTCGGACCTGGGTGGAATTGCTCGATGCCACGGCGGCTCTGGCGCGGCGGATCGCGCCGTTCGACCTGCCATCGCTGGCGGTGTCCGACGTCCACGGGTTTCTGGCGCTGCGGGAAACGGTGGCGTGCCCGCCGCTGCAGGCCTTGGCCGATGCGTGCGTGGAGGGGTTGGACGGATTTCGTGCCCCTCCGTCAGAGGCTGAACTGGTGCGTCGCCGCCGGTCGGCCTTGTCCGCCGAACAGGATGCGATGCTGGAGCGTTGGGGGTATCCCTATGTGTTTGGCACCTGGTTCTTTCATATGACGCTTACCCGGCGGGTTTCGGTCGCGGAGAAGGCGGTCTATATGCCGGCCGCCGAGCGACACTTCGCGACGGCGGTGGCGGTGCCTCGGCGAGTTGTGGATATTTGTCTATACACACAGGCCGGGGCGGGAGCGCCGTTCGTGATCGCGGAGCGGTTGCCGTTGCGGGGGTAGGCGGTGGCGTGGGTTCGATTGGCGGTCGACGACCCACGACCGCCGGTATCGAACCGCCCGCATGATCCCGTGACCTCCTAGCGGTTGGAATCTGCCGACCCTGGCCTACTGCACAGCCCCCTCGGCGGAACGGGTCAGAGCGGCGAGAAACCGGGCCGAACCTTCTGCCAGGGTCGCATCGTTCATGACCGTTTCCACTGGAACGGAGTCTGGCAACCGGACCGACCGGGTCAGACGGGCCGCGACATCGGCGGCGCTTTCCCGGCCTCGGGCCGCGAGACGGGTGGCGAGGACCTCCGGCGGCGCCGTCACTTCGATAACCCTGGTCGGAAAGTGGGCAGCGGCGGTTTCGATCACCCCGCGCGAGACATTGGCCACAACCACGATGCCGACCGCGATATCGGCCGCGATGTCGGCGGGGATGCCGTAGCGCAGGCCGTGGGCGCCCCATTGCAGGGCAAAATCTCGGATCAGGAATTCGGCCTCGGTGACCGGCTCGTGGTCTTCGCCACCGGGGTCGGCCGAGCGGGTGATGGTTCGGCGGACGAAACGGAAGCGCCGGTCGGTTGCCAGATCCCGGCGAGCCGCGTTCAGCAACGTGTCCTTGCCCGCCCCGCTTGGTCCCACGACCAGTACAAGCATCCATTCCCCCGTTTCGCCGGCCGTCGCTCTGATACGTGATCGTCTTGACCGTCTGGCGTGCGAGAACGTAGCGCCGCCCATGTTCTTCGACCCAATCGCACGCGGCGTTTCCCCATTCTAACCCAGGAGCCGGGCGAGCGGAACGGTGCAGCGTGTGAATCGCAGGACAAAACAAAGTGGTAGAGTAGTTTGGCGGTTCCAGTCGGGATGAAACCGCTCTAGCCTGCCGTCCGATCAATCGGGAGTCCACGCGATGTTCACCACTCGCCCGGAAATCGCCGGCACGTTCGGCGTTGCCGCCAGCACGCATTGGCTGGCCAGCCAGACTGCCATGGCCGTGTTGGAACGCGGCGGCAACGCGTTCGACGCCGCGGTGGCCGGCGCCTTCGTGCTGCATGTCGCCGAACCGCATCTGAACGGACCGGGCGGCGACGCGCCGATCATCCTGCATGACGCGGGGACTGGGAAGCAGCACGTGATCTGCGGCCAGGGACCCTCACCTCAGGCAGCGACCCTGGACGCGTTCGCCGCGCTGGGCCTGGACCTGATCCCAGGGACCGGGTTGTTGCCCGCGGTCGTGCCGGGCGCCTTCGATGCCTGGGCGTTGCTGCTGCGGGATTGGGGCACCTGGGAACTGGCCGATGTGCTGGCCTATGCCATCGGCTACGCCCGCAACGGCTGCCATGTCGTCGGTCGGATCAGCGCGCAGATCGAAACGATGCGGCCGATGTTCGAGCGGGAGTGGACGACCTCCGCCGCCGTCTTCCTGCCTGGCGGCAAGGTGCCTCTGCCCGGTTCGCTGCTACGCCGGCCGGCGCTCGCCGATACCTACGAACGCGTTTGCCGGGAAGCCGTGGGCACGTCGCGCGAAGCCCGCATCGATGCGGCGCGCGACGCCTGGTATCGCGGCTTCGTGGCCGAGGCCGTGGACCGCTTCTTCCGCGGCAACGAAATCCTGGACGTCTCCGGCCGCCGCCATCGCGGGTTGCTGACCGGCGACGACATGGCGCGCTGGTCGGCCACGGTCGAGGCGCCTCTGACCTACGATTACGGCGAGCACACCGTCCTGAAATGCGGCCCATGGAGCCAGGGACCCGTGCTGTTGCAGATGCTGGCCCTGCTGAAAGGCTTCGACATCGGCGCGATGGATCCGGTCGGCGCCGATTTCGTGCATGTGGTGGCGGAGTCCATGAAGCTCGCCTATGCCGACCGCGAGGCATATTACGGCGACCCGCTGTTCGCCTCCGTGCCAATGGAGGTGCTGCTGTCGGACGCCTACAATGCGGACCGGCGGGCGCTGATCGGACAATCCGCGTCCATGGATTTGCGGCCGGGCACGGTGCCGGGCTTCACCCCCGTGGTCGATCACAACGCCGCGTCCCGTGCCGCCCTGCTGTCCGGCGATGTGGCCGGCAGCGGAGAACCGACGGTGGCTCGTCTTGGGGCGTCGTCCGGCGATACCTGTCACATCGACGTCATCGACCGGCATGGCAACATGGTCAGCGCCACGCCATCCGCCGGCTGGCTCCAATCCTCCCCGGTCATCCCCGAACTCGGCTTTCCGCTCGGCAGTCGAGGCCAGATGTTCTGGTTGCGCCCCGGCCTGCCGAACAGCCTGGCGCCTGGGAAACGGCCTCGGACCACCTTGTCTCCCAGCATGGCGCTGCGCAGCGGCAAGGCCTGGATGGCGTTCGGGACGCCGGGCGGGGAACAGCAGGACCAGTGGTCGGCGATCATGTTCCTGCGCATGGTGCACCACCGGTTGGGCATCCAGCAGGCGATCGACCTGCCCTCTTTCCACTCGGAACACTGGCCGTCCAGCTTCTGGCCCCGCGTCGCGCGCCCCGGCAAGCTTGTGCTGGAGGGCCGGTTCGCCCCCGCCGTGCTGGCCGACCTGCTGGCGCGCGGGCATGTCGCGTCGATGGGCGAGGACTGGAGCGAAGGCCGGTTGTCGGGCGCTCGCCTGGAGCCGGACGGGCAGATGTTCGCCGGCGCCAACCCGCGCGGCATGCAGGGTTATGCGGTGGGACGATAATGCGGATTTTGCAACAGCCGGGGCCGTTGGGGTTCCCTCGGGTGGACATGGCGAGCGGTGCGGTGGAGCGGATCTCGTTCGACCTTCGCGCCAACGTGACGTTGCACGAAGCGGTGACGGGCCCGATGGTCGCGGCCGGGTTCCAGGGCGGTACGGTGGTGGTGGAAGGCTTGGCGCTGAGTCCGTTCCGTTACGTGATGCCAGGCCCGCCTGACGACGCCTCACATGTTGCTTACTTTACCGCACCGGTTGCTCCGGCCGGGATCACGCAATTGGAGCGCGCCAACCTGACCTTCGGCTGGGCCGATGGGGCGCCATTCCTGCATTGCCACGCGGTGTGGATCGAGCCGGATGGCTCGCGCCGTGGCGGCCATATTCTGCCGCGGGAGACGGTCCTGGCCTCGTGCGGGTCCGCGACGGCCTGGGGATTTCGCGACGTCCGGGTCGAAACGGCGTTCGATGCGGAGACCAATTTCACCCTGTTCGGGGTGAAAGGCGCGTTGAACACCGAGGCCGGTGCCGTGATGGCGCGAATACGACCGAATGAGGATGTGACCCTGGCCGTGGAGGCGCTCGCCTCGGCCCAGGGTTGGTCGAATGCGGTGGTCCGCGGCAGCCTGGGCTCCCTGGTCGGCGCGACGTTTGCGGATGGGCGGGTCGTCGAAGATCCGGCGACCGAGGTTTTCGTCCGAAGCGGGGCAGTGCGGGACGGGGTCGGCTCCTTGGATTTGGCGGTGGTGGATATGAAGGGCAGGGTCTCGGACGGGGTTCTGGCGCGCGGGCGGAATGCGGTGCTGATCACGTTCGATCTGGTGATGGAGGGCGCCTGAGGGTAGGAACGCGGTCTGCTTCGTCGATAGAGTGCGACTCAACATTGTGCTGAGAAATATCGACGATTCTCACTGTGGACCGATCGACTTGGCTCATCGTCACTGCCGGACTTGATCCCCCAACCCGCCCCCTGGCGCCGAAGTCGGGGTAGCCGGATCAAGTTCGGCAATGACGGTGAGGCGGATACTC
This sequence comes from Nitrosovibrio sp. Nv4, assembly GCA_943330455.2. Taxonomy (GTDB): domain Bacteria; phylum Pseudomonadota; class Alphaproteobacteria; order Acetobacterales; family Acetobacteraceae; genus Rhodopila. The sequence goes on from CALQHT020000157.1 coordinate 13,188, forward strand.
GCTCGCCCAACTTTGGTACGCACCCTCCTCAATATCCCGGCTTTCGCATCCGACCAATCGGTATTAATAGCTACCGATGCGTATCCGTTGGGCACCACCGTGGCGAATGACCTGATGCCGACCGCAATCGAGCCGACCGGTGGCGCGGGACCGCCGATCCGGCCGAACGCCGCCAACGCGGTGAGCTTGTGGCACCCAAGTCCGGTCGGTGATGTCGGCCGACCGCTCGGGTCGCATGACGGTGTGTATGGACGAAATCAACGACGAAGGGCTTAGCAATGCGGATTACGCCGACCAACAGTTCCCTGGGCGCGACGATCGAGGACATCGATCTGAATGTCCCCGTGTCCCCGGGCGATTTCCGGACCATCCTGCGCGCCCTGGGCCAGTATGGGGTGCTGTGCTTCCCGAAGCAGGATCTGACACCGGACACTCATGCCGCGTTCGGCGCCCTGTTCGGGGAACCGGAACTGAATGTCGCCGCCGCCGCCTATCACGAGCCCGGCCATCCCGAAATGATGATCCTGTCTAACATGAAACGGGACGGCAAGCCGGTTGGCCTGCACGACGCGGGGCAGGATTGGCACACCGACCTATCTTACTCGAACGACATCTCGATCGCCAATATCCTGCATGCGCGTCAGGTGCCCATGCGGCATGGCAAGCCGCTGGGCGAGACTCAGTTCCGCAACATGCACCTGGCGTATGAGGAATTGCCGGAAGACCTGAAAACCCTGCTGGACGGACGCACCGCGACGCATGACTTCAACAAATACTGGGAACTGGCACTGTTGCGGCCGGGCACGACCCGGAAACCGCTGACGGCCGAACAGAGGGCGAAGAAACCGCCGGTGTCGCAGCCGATCTTCCGCACTCATCCGATCACCGGGAAAAAGGTGCTGTATGCCAATCCCGGCTACACGATGTGGATCGACGGCATGGACCGCCAGGAGAGCGACGGCATTCTGGATTTTCTGTTCCGGCACCAGACCAAGGCCGATTACTTCCACGCGCATCGATGGGCGGTGGGCGACGTGTTGATGTGGGACAATATCGGCACCGTCCATAATGCGGTGGCGGATTATGGGATGGACGAGCCGCGCTACATGCGACGGATGCAGATCATGGCGACACTGGATTATGCGGCGTTGGCCGCGTAAGGCGGCGCACGGTCGGAGGGAGGAGAGAGAGCTTTGGGGCTCCGCCCCGGACCCCGCGAGGGGCTTTGCCCCCCAATGGACCTTTGGGACCCCCACCAAGGCTGGGCCTTGGATGCCATTTATTGGGTCTGGTGCGACAGGGGGCCGACA
>CALQHT020000158.1 GCA_943330455.2 Nitrosovibrio sp. Nv4
CCCCCCGCCCTCGCCCCGCGCTAAACCGGACCCAGAAAAGCAACGAGGACCCATCCATGAGCGGAAACATGCGGCAGGTCGTGGTGCTCCCTGGCACCGGCATCGGACCCGAAGTGACCACCCAGGCCGTGCGGATCGCCGAATGGTTCGCCACCAAGCGCGCCCTCCCGATCAACCTGTCCCACCCCCCGGCCGGCCCGGCCGCCTATGCCAGCCTCGGCACCCCCATGCCCGACAGCACGTTGGAAGCCCTGCGAACCTCCGACGCCATCCTCTACGGCGCCGCCGGCGGACCGGAAATCGACGCCATGCCCAAACAAGCACAGGAAGAAGGCGGATTGCGCCGCCTGCGCCGCGAATTCCAGATGTTCGCCAATCTGCGCCCCGTCGCGGCGCATCCGTCCATGCTCGATGCCTCGACCCTGAAGCGGGAAGTCATCGAGGGTGTCGACATGATCATCGTCCGCGAACTCGCCGGCGGCATCTATTTCGGCGAACCCCGCGGCATCGAAATCCTCCCCGATGGCCGTAAGCGCGGCGTCAACACACAGGTCTATACGACCGATGAGGTCGAGCGGGTCGCCCGCGTCGCCTTCGAACTCGCGCGCGGACGGAGTGGACGGCTGACCTCCGTCGACAAGGCCAACGTGATGGAAAGCGGCGTGATGTGGCGAGAGGAGGTGGAACGCATGCACAAGGCCGAGTTCCCCGATATCACGCTGAACCACCTGTATGTCGACAATGCCGCGATGCAACTGGTGCGCGATCCGCGCCAGTTCGACGTCGTCGTCACTGACAACATCTTCGGCGACATCCTCTCCGACTGCGCCGCCATGATCACCGGTTCGCTCGGCATGCTACCGTCTGCATCGCTCAGTGCTCCGGATGCCGCCCCGGATGCGAAGGGACGCCGATGCGCGTTGTTCGAACCCGTGCATGGCAGCGCCCCCGACATCGCCGGCCGCGGGATCGCCAACCCGATCGGCGCGATCCTTAGCTTCGGCCTGGCGCTGCGCCACGTCCTGGGCACGCCGGAGGACGCCAAATTGCTGGATCGCGCGGTGGGTGACGCGTTGGACCGCGTGCGCACCGCCGATATCATGCAGGCGGGACGGGAACGGGTCTCGACCGCCGGCATGGGCGATGCGGTGTTGGCGGCGCTAGACCGGTTGAACGGTGCCTGAGTATGTCAGAGGCGCGGGAACTGCTGCGGCACGGGCGAGAGCAGGCGGCGCGCGGCGATCGGGACGCGGCGATCGAGAGCTATCGCAAGGCAATTCTCGCCGACCCGCGCGATTCGGCGACCTACGCGCACATGACCAGTGCGCTGTTCATTGCGGGCTTTCTGCCCGAGGCGCGCCAGATCCTGCGGATCGGTCTGCAACAGATCCCGGGCTCGCCGGTGCTGCAATGGGCCGCCTGCATGATCTCACTCCCGATCGTTCCCGCGTCGGCACAGGAGCGCGAGGACGGAATTGCCACCTTCATCCAAGCCTTGCGGGGTCTGCGCGCTGTGTGTTTCACAAGCCAGGCCAGCGTTGCCGAAAGCCTGCAGGCGGTGGGTTTCCTGTCGCCGTTCCTGCTGCCCTATCTGGGGGACTGCGATCCCGCGCTGATGGCAGTGCACGGAGGGCTCGCGGCCGATATCCTGGCCGCAGCGTTTCCGTTCAACACCAGCGTATCGCGCACGCCGCGTGGTCTGGGCGACCCGATCCGAGTCGGAATCGTCACCGGGTTCTTCCTGCGCCATTCCGTTTGGCGACTGCCGACGCGCGGCTGGGTGGACCATATCGACCGGTCCCGTTTTCGCCTGTTCGGCTACCACACGCGGCCCGAAATCGATACTCAGACCGAATATGCCGGGGAGACATTCGACAAGTTCGAATCCGGCGTGCGCCCTCTGTTCGAATGGGTGCGGATGATCGAAGAAGACGCACCGCATGTGCTGATCTATCCGGAGATCGGGGCCGATCAGATCAGCCTGCAACTGGCGGCATTGCGTCTGGCGCCGGTGCAATGCACCACGTGGGGACAGCCCGTCACCACCGGGCTGCCGACGATCGATCATTACATTTCCAGCGCCCTGATGGAACCTCCCGACGCCGACATGCACTATACGGAAAACCTGGTGCGGTTGCCGGGATTGGGAACCGTGTTCAAGCCCGAATACATGGTCTGGGAAGACCCGCTGCCCGAGAGCGATCCATGGGCGGCCACGGATTTTCCGGATGATGCCGTTCGCCTGCTATGCTGTCAGGGAACCCCAAAATACCGGCCGGAATATGACGACCTGTATCCTCGGATCGCGCTGGCAATGCCGAACGCGCGCTTTCTGTTCATCGACATGGACCAGCGTGGCAAGGACATTTTCTGGGGTCGGCTTTACGCCACGTTTGCCCGCCATGGACTGGACGCGACGATCTATTGCCGCTTCATGCCCGTCCTGCCGCAGGCCGGCTTTTCCGCGCTGATCCGAGGCTCCCATGTCTATCTCGATACGATCGACTGGTCGGGCTGCAACACCACCCTGGATGCGATCGGCCATCACATCCCCGTGGTTACCATGCCAGGCAACACCATGCGCGCTCGGCATGGTCTGGCGATCCTGTCGATCGTCGAAGTAACGGATACGATTGTCCATACTATCGAAGACTACATCGCGATGGTTGTGCGCCTGGGCAGCGACCCCGTGTTCCGCGAGGCTATCTCCCAGCGTCTGGCCGCCGGGAAGTCACGCCTGTATGGCGACCTTGCACCGGTCCAGGCGCTGGAGGCCTTTCTGGAAGACGCGGTGGATCGAGCATTGGGCCAATAGACAGAGAACGTCGATTGTCGACGCGATAGACCGGACCGTCCGGACAGGCAGTATCCCAACCGCCCTAACCATTGACCCGTCGGCGCCCTTCACCGTCATTGCCGTACTTGATCCGGCAACCCGCCCCTTGCCGTTGAAGCGCGGGTTGCCGGGACAAGCTTGGCAATGACGAACGGGGCGATGCATTGGTCAATGGTTTGGTCGGTCAGTCGCCAGTGACGCGAAACGATCGCCGCCTCATTTGGTGTTGAGCACGGGTCTATCTCCGTCATGGCCTGCGCAGGCAGGCCATGACGGTGTGGGCTGGTCACGCACCAAATTAGTTATGCGCGTCGCCGTATCATGACGTCAGGGCAAATCCAGCCTGACCTCCACCGCCGCGCTGGCGATGACCGCGATGTCGTGGCCCTCGCTGTCGGGCACATCCAGCCCGCCCTTCACCGCTCGAACCGTTACCATCCCGTGCGGCAGGGTCTTCTTCACCGCGTCTGTGTCGACTTTCGACGGTTGCTGCACGCCGATCGTCACATCGACCTTCATCGTCTTCGAATCAACGCCCAGCGAACGGATCATGCTGAGCGACGAATGGTGGATGGCGTCCTGCACGGCGCGAATGGCGGCTTTCGTGTAGTCGCCGCCATGCAGGTCGTTGCCGGTGCCCATTTCCAGGATCACACGCTTCAATGCCATGGGTCTTCTCCGGCTTCAGATATCGAGCCGCACGATGGCGGCGGCGCTGGCGAGAACGGTCAGGTTGGTGCCCTCGTCATTCGGGATTTCCAGCCCGCCTTCCACGACGGTAACGGTGCCGGTGCCATGCGGCAGAACCGCCAGCACCTCTTCCTTGTTCACCAGATGCGGCTTCGGGACGCCGATCAGGACTTCCACTTGCATCGAATCGACGTCTTTTCCCAGTGCCGCGGCGACACTCAAAGAGTTGTGCCACAAAGCGTCCCGCAGCGCCCGCACCGCCGCCTTGGTATAGTCCGCGCCGCGAATATCGGTGCCCATGCCGATTTCCAGCGCCATGCGTTTCAACGCCATTCCTGTTTCCTTCCCACGCTATCCAGCATCCGAACCAATCGGCCGGCGTCCCTGGACACTACGCCCTCCGGACGGCACCGTCATCCCGGGGGCGATTTTCCACTCGGACACTTATACCAGACGACCTAACCATTGACCGATGTCCCGCCCCCTTCGTCATTGCCGGACTTGGTCCGGCAACCCACCCCATGCCGTTGAACCGCGGGTTCCCGGGTCGAGTTCGGCAATGACGGTGGGGGGATGCCTATGGGCCGATGGCGAGGTCGTTCGGTATCATGCCACCTGCCGCGACAATCCCGCCTGGGCCAGGGTCGAGGATTCCTCCATCACCGTCGTGCGGTGCAGTTCGCGGACCTCGGTCGGGTCGTATTCGCAGGCCCGGTGCATGGTGCAGCGATTATCCCACATCACCATGTCGCCTGGCGTCCACTTATGCGTATAGACAAATGCCGGTTGGGTCGCGTGATCCATCAGATCCCGCAGCAGGATGCGGCCTTCCGGAACCGCCATGCCGTGGATCATCATGGCATGGGCCGCCAGATACAACGTCTTGCGGCCGGATCCGGGGTGCACCCGCACGACCAGTTGCGGCGCCGATCCGAGCCGCGTCTTCTCCTCGGGCGAGAAATCCGTAAAGCCGATGAGACCACGGGAGTAAAGCAACGAATGTTCGGCGACCAGCCCCTCCAGCCGGCTCTTCATTCGATCCGGGAGAGCGTCGTAGGCGGCGCGCATGTCGGCGAATTTGGTTTCCCCATCTTCGGACGGAATGATCCGGGCGTGCAGGAAGGAATACATCCCCGCCGCCTCCTTGAATGTGTAGTCCGTGTGCCATTGCCGGTTGCCCAGGCTGCTCATGCGGCGGCGATCGTCCGAGGACAGGATGTTGCTGTTCTCATCCAGGTTGGAGATGTCGGCGACATGCGGGTCCAACCGTCCCTTGAAGCCGGGGCGATAGGCCTTGATCGTGGTTTCCAACCGGCCGAACGGGCGAGTGAACGCGACATGCTGCTCGTCTGTGATGGTCTGGCCGGGAAAGATCAGCACGGCGAAGCGATCGGCGGCTTCGACGATAGCCCGCATCGACGCAGTGTCGGGCGGGGTGCGCATATCGACGCCGGACACTTCTCCGACGAACAGCTTATGGACCTGCCGGATCGAGAGGGGCATGCCCGGTTCCTCCTGGGTGATTTGGCCCGAGGATAGCGGCGGCTGCCAGCGGAAGGGTAGGGGGCTGGAAGGGTAGGGGGCTGTCAGGGCTGGGCGCTTGGTGGGATGCGAACCAAAGTTGTGCGATCGAGTATGCCTCACCGTCATTGCCCGGCTTGACCCGGCAACCAGCGCTTCAGCGGCATGGGGGGCGGATCAAGCCGGGCAATGACGGCGAGGCGAGATCTGTCAGTCCATAATTAGAGTCGTCGATATTGCTCCACGTAATGTTGCATGGCACCCCCGCCTCGCCCTACCAACGTCCGTATGGCGCGCTTGGTGCGAAAGTAGCCATCTGCCCAATTCGTATGCAATTATGAACGGCCAGGTTAACGGCATCCATCCGGAACAATACCCCCCGGTTTCCGCATTGTTTCGTAACGAAATCCCGCCATATCCGCGCCTTTCCGGAACGGATAACAGGAAGTCCATAACTTAAAGTGAAATCTTAAGAATCCCGATACACCTAACGATAACAGTGTCCAGAAACCCAATCCGAAACCCAGATCTGAACTCCAGCAGAAAACGCGAATCGCCCGTTTCGCACGCCATTAACCATCCGACGCGCCCGGTTAACCATTGCCCGGAATTCAGGCAAAACACCGCTTTCTCGGGGTTTTTGACCCCAAAAACCGGCATCGGACCTTCAGAAACTACTTTTTGCTTGCCATCGTGGCTGCCCGCGATCTAGAACAAAAAGCAAACACTCAGACGCTTCCGACGCCCCGGAACACGGCTCCATCCCAATGATGCCCCATTCAAAACGCCAAAATCGCACACGGACGGTCGAAAACAGCGTGTTACATCCTTCCCCGCTCCCCCCCCGCCGCCGAGTGAGAACCAAAGTTGTGCGATCGAGTACACGCCTCACCGTCATTGCCGGGCTTGATGGGGAGGTGAGGCTATCGGCAATGGTCAGAGCCCTTGATATCACTCGGCGCAATGTTGAATCGCACCCCGCTTGGTGCCCTTATGCCTGGGTGACCAGCGGTGCGGAGGCATGTAGTGTCCTCTCTAAAGAACGGGAGGGTGCCATGCAGATCGGTGTTCATCTGCCGCATGTCGGATACAAGGCCGGTCCGGACTCGATCCGCCGAGCGGCTGAGCAGGCCGAGGGGTTGGGGTTCGATGATGTGTGGGTGAGCGAACATATCATCGTGCCGAAGGATGCGTCCTATCCGCCTTCGGCCGTGTTCTACGATCCGGTGCTGACCTTGACCTGGGCGGCGGCTTTTACCAAGCGGGTCCGCCTTGGCACCAGCGTCCTGGTGCTGCCGATGCGCCATCCGGTGCCGCTGGCGAAGGAACTCGCGACCTTGCAGAACCTGTCGGAAGGGCGGCTGATCCTGGGTGCCGGGACCGGCTGGATGGAAGCTGAGTTCGACGCCCTGGGCGCCCCGTTCCGGGAGCGTGGCAAGCGCATGGATGAGGGCATCGCCATGATGAAAGCGGTGTGGCACGACGACCCGGTCAGTTTCCAGGGCCGCTTCATTCCGGCCAAGATCGACGTTATGCGGATGTTGCCGCCGCCATCGCCACCGATCCCGATCTGGATCGGTGGGGTTTCCGAGGCCGCCCTGGCTCGGTCGGCACGCCTGGATGGGTGGCATGGCAGCAGCCGGTCCACCCCGGCCGAGGTCGCGGCGATTGTGGCGCGCCTTCGCCGCGATCGGCCGGAGGCTTCGTTCACGATCTCGATGCGGGTCCCGTTGGAAAAGGATCATGCCGCGATGCACGACACGCTTGCGGCGTATGAAGCGGTTGGTGTTCAGCATATGGTCGTTGAACCGAAGGAACGAGGGTTGGAGAATTGGCTCTCGGCGGTAGAAACGTTCGGCCGAGCACGATTGCGTGCGGCATAGATGGCGATGAGAGTATCCGATGGCCGGTATGGGCAGACGCGTTGAACAGGCAAGGGGCAGACTCATGATACTGAGACGAAAAGACCTTCTGGCGGCGATCGCTGTCGGGATGGGCCTGTTGCTGGGCGCCGATACTGCCTGGGCGCAGGCGGGAGCGCCAATTTCCAGCGAGCAGATCGTGCAGATCCTGGCCAGCCCGGATCGCAGCGCGGCGGATCGCACCAACGATTTGCGCCGTAAGCCGGAGCAGATGCTGGGCTTTATCGGCATTCGTCCTGGGATGGTGGCAGTCGATCTCAGTGCCGCCGGTGGGTACACGACGGAACTGCTGGCTCGGGCCATCGGCCCCACAGGGACGGTCTACGGGCAAAGCCGGCCGCCGCGCGATTCCAACAGTCCCCCGGCCAGACCGCCCGCCGCACCGGAGGGCAACAGCCATCCGACCGCGGCACAAGCGGCACCCGCCGCTGCTCCGGTCGCTCCGGCTGCCCCGCCGCGTACGTCGCCGGTGGCGCTGGCCGATCGAGACGCGAAACTGCGTGGTGCAGGAATTTCGGCCGCGCCGATCGTCGCGGTGTCTCGGCCGTTCGAAGACCCGATTCCGCCGGAACTGGCGGCCGGGAGCGTCGATATCGTGACTCTGATGTTCAACTACCACGACCTGGGACATATGGGCGTGGATCGTGCCGCGATGAACCGAGCGGTGTTCGGTGTCATCAAACCGGGCGGGATCTACGTCATTGCCGATCATTCCGGTCGGCCGGGCACCGGTATCTCGGAAGCCGGCACGTTGCACCGGATCGAGGAAGCCTTCCTGCGGCAGGAGATTGAAGCGGCCGGCTTCCGTTTGCTGGCCGAGGGTAATTTCCTGCGCAATCCCAACGACCCCAGGGACAAGAATACGCCCGACCCGCCGCAGCCGAAGGACGAGTTCGTGCTGAAATTCGTCAAACCCTGATCGGTGTGGGTGACCGGAGCGCGATTTCGGGCAATCGCGCCGGCGCCGCGGCGAAGGAAATTGCCGCAATCGCGGTCGACTGCGCTATGAACGCCATCTGACCGGCGATGATTGGCCGCCGCGAGGCGCGCCGGTCTCGTGCGTCCGACGATGTGATCATAAGCGGATTGATGACGATGATGCTGAACAGTTTACGGGGAAAGACCGGCCTGGGTTTTGGTGAGAATTCCGGCATGGTCGTCCGGGCGCGGGCGCCATTGCGGCTCGGGCTGGCGGGTGGCGGCACCGATGTATCGCCGTATGTCGATCTGTATGGCGGTGCGGTCATGAACGTCACCATCGACCGCTACATCTATGCCACGATCGAATTGTTGGACGGCGACGAAGTGCTCCTGGAGAGCCACGATCTAGGCCTGTCCGCGCGATATCCGGCAACCGCGCCATTGCCGATCGACGGCCGGCTGGACCTGCCGAAAGCCGTCTATAACCGGATTGTGCGCGATGCGTTGGGTGGCCAGGCGCTGCCATTGCGGATTTCCACCTACTCGGAAGTCCCGGTCGGCTCCGGTTTGGGATCGTCCTCCGCCCTGGTGGTGGCTGTCTTGCAGGCTTTCGTGGATTTCTGCGCCTTGCCGCTGGGGGAGTATGACGTCGCCCATCTGGCGTTTCTGATCGAACGCCAGGACCTTGGCCTGCATGGCGGCCGCCAGGATCAGTATGCCGCGACATTCGGCGGCTTCAACTTCATGGAATTCGGCGCCGACGACAGGGTCATCATCAATCCGCTGCGGGTGAAACCCCATGTGGTCAACGAATTGGAAGCACAGACTGTCCTGTGCTTCACCGGCGTCAGCCGGGAGGGTGCGACCATCATCGAGGAGCAATCGCAGAATGTCCGCGCCGGTGCCGCGCGTCCCATAGAGGCGATGCATCGGCTGAAAGCGTCCGCCGTTGAAATGAAGGAGGCGCTGCTGAAAGGCGACCTGAAGCGGGTGGGGGAGACTTTGCGCTCCGGCTGGTCCAGCAAGCGGGAGATGGCGCAGAGCATCAGCACCGGCCCGATCGAAGACGCGCTGGAAACCGCCATGGCGGCGGGTGCCACCGCCGGCAAGATTTCCGGCGCGGGCGGTGGCGGCTTCATCATGTTTCTGGTGCCGCTGGAGCATAAGCAGGGATTGATGACGGCGCTGACCGCCAAGGGCTACCGCTCGGAGAGTTGCCGCTTCACGACCGAGGGCGCGACGTCCTGGCGGACCTGAAGGCTGAGGTGGAAGGCGCGGTGCGATTGGTCCGCACCGCTGCCGAGCGTTGATGTTACGCGAGAAGGTGTTCGTATTTTTCCAGAAAACGGTAGCTCATCCGGCTGCCGACATAACCGCCATTCGCCAGGGCGATTTCGGTGAAGCGCTGCAAGCGGGCGGTATCTTCCGGGCGGACCTCGACCGGTTCGTCGAAGATTTCGGCATGCAGTTCCTGAACGGTCGCGAGCAAATCCTCGGGGTCGTTATCCTCAATGGTGAAGCGGGTCTTCTTGAAATCGCGCTCGAACTGGCTCCAACCAGCGATGGAGCTGTACATTTCGGTGAAGGTCAGCACGCGCTTGTCTTGGGTCCGGCGCACCAGCTTGGGGATGTAGATATCGTCCAGATACCAGTTCGGGATCCCGATCGGGCTCCAATTTGTCAGGGCGCAGCGCTTGCCGAATACCGGCGGCACCACGCTGAAGCCGGAATTGGTCCCGATGAAATAGGTGCATTCGGCGCAGAGCAGGATATCGATTTCCGGGGAGCGGCGCGCACTGGTCGCGTAGTCGATCACGCGTTCGCGGACGGGGATTTTCGTCATGGTCGGATCGCCGCCCCGAACCACCCAGCCCCCCTTCGACAGGACGAAGTCGATGACGCTTTCATAGGTGCTGATTTCGGCGTTGCGGGTGCCGGGATGATGCTTGTGCCAGGCCGCGTGATAGCCAGGTTCCCGCACGTGCAGCACGACAAACCACGCGTCCATCGGAAGCCCGTAGATTTCCTGCATCGACTTGCGGAATTGCGCGCGGTCGTCGGCGCTCGGGTTCAGTAACGGCCCGTGGCCGGCGGCTTTCCATGCGGTTTCGACGGCGGCGCCGAGCGGGGCGAACCAGCGGGTGTGGCCCTGTTCGTCCTGGCCGTACCAGAACGGTTGCGACAGCGCCGCACGGAGGTTGTCGCGGTTGCCCTGGTTCAGGCTGCGGAACGACGGTCCATGGACCACCTCATCGACGGAGTCCTCTGGCGACCTATCGGCGGCGATGATCTGAATATGCTCCCTGAAATACCGGAAGAGCGGCCATCCCGACGGCGGCGACGACGGATTATAGGCGAGCAGGGCGGTCTTTTGCGGCATCCATCCCAGGGCTGCCGCCTTGATATAGGTGTCGATGGCGGCGACATGGCCGATCGCCAGCATCCAGGTCCGGTCGAGGATGCGGTATTTGGTTTCAGTCAGACCCCAGCGCGAAAGATCGAAATGCTTGGTCTGATTCGATGATGCGAACCATTTTTCCGCCTCGACATAATCGCCGGCCAGAAATGCCGTGACGCCGATCTGCAGGCGCAGCAGCAGGTCTTCAGGCCAGCGCGCCAACGCGGTGATATAGGTCTCGATCGCCTGCTTGTGCTTGCCGCGTGCGAGCGCCGCGTTGCCCATCATCACCAGGGCGGAATATGGGATAGAGGTCGGACTGAGTAGGCCGATCCTGATCAGGAAGCGCCGCACATAGAGCATTTGCAGCAATACGAAGCGGGCGGCGTCGATCCATCCCAAACGCCGCAACATATTCTTTACGGTCAAACGGGTAGGCTCCTACCTGAGGTCGTATGGAGTGATGGAGCCGATGCCATAAGGCGCCAGCGCCTTGCAGATGCGGTCTTCCCAGGCCGGGTATGGGAACGCGGTACGAAGGATGGTGCCTGCGCGCACCGATTCCAGCACGGAGGCGGTATTGCGGATCGGCACGGCCGTCGCCAGCGGTGCGAAATGGCCGGCCTTGACCGGATCGTCATCGATCAGCAGATCGACGGCGGCGTCCAGCCCCGTGAAATTCAGGAAGTTCAATTGAATGTGGGACGCGCCGATGGCGATGACCGGCTTCGGTGCGGCCGCGACCGCGGCACAGAGGCGGGCGGCGAACGCGTCCCATCGTGCCTGGAAGTCGGCCAGATCGGCGGGAGAGGTCGTGTCTTCGACCATCTCCCGCGCCATGCCAGGATTGGCTTGTCCACGCACCGACCAGCACAAAAGGTTGCGGGTGTCGCGGAACCGGACACGCTCCATGCGAATCGGCGTCTGACCGGTTCTGCATATCAGGCGCGCCAGCGATCCGGCCCGGAAATAGGCGATGTGCTCGTCCCAGACCTCATGCGCGAAAAGATCGGACACGATCCAGTCGGTGTCGGGCACTTCGATGAAAGACATGCCGTCCGGAGCAAGCACGTCGGCGATACCCTGGGTCAGGCCGCGAATATCGGGGACATGTTCCAATGTATGGCGGCAGACCACGGCGCGGGCGGACCCGTGCTGGCGAACGATATCGGCCGCGAGTTCGCGCCCGAAATAATCGTTGTGGATCATCAGGCCCGCGGCCGACCCGCGCGCGGCGAGCTGCTTCGACGGTTCCACCCCGACCAGATTGCGATAACCAGCGGCCCGCACGGCCTTCAGGAACGTCCCGTCATTGGCTCCGACCTCCACCACCAGGTCATCAGGCCCGACGCCCAGTTCGGCCAGGCTGGCGATGATCCGGTGAGCGTAGTCCGGCAGTTGCTTGGCCGTGTCGCGTTCGATCCCAGTGTAGTCCAACTGGATTTCAAACCCGGGTGGTTGGCGGATCAGGCCGCAGCTTCGGCAGTATTCCGTCATCAGCGTGACCGGGCCGGAGCCATACGGTTCGTTCGCCGCGGCCAGATAGCGTCCCGAGCTTGACCACAGGCGCGACCGGAAGAACGGCGCAAAATCGGCGCCGTTGCACACATCACATGCTGTCATGCTAGTCTCGATACCGATCGAGAAGCCCTTTCAACCATGTTCTGTCTTGAACATGACTGTGATTTCGAAGCTGACACGGCTGGCATCACCCCTTGTCATCCCGCCGACATGCAAGACGTCGTAATTGAACAGCACGGGATCGCCGGGATTGCCTTCAAAGCGTTGCAGCTTGATCTCCTCGCCATTCATCTCCGGCAGGAAGGTCAGTTTGCCGTTGATGGTATCGGTGCGATAGCCGAGCGGCTGACGGTGCGAACCGGGGGCGAGGAGGAGACCGGCCTGGCTCTGGGCACCGCAGACTGGCACCCAGATCTTGACGCGGCTGGTGCCTTCGGGGACCGGGAACGCGAAATAATCCCAGAACCATGAATCGCGGTGGAGCGAGCCAACGTCTTCGCGCCGGTCCGGGCGGACGACACGGAAGCAGATCTGCTCGTGTCCGATGTTTTCCTCATCGGACAGATAGTAAGGGCCGAAGGCGTCGCGCACATAGTCGAAGAACGACATCTGTTTGATCTCGTTCACTGCCTCGGCGGACAGAATGCGTCCCAGCTTCGAGAGCAATTTTCCGTGATCGTGATTTTCGGTGATCCGATGGTATTGATCCAGTGGCTGGTCGGCGATTGCATCCGCCGCTTTCGACGAGAGGGCTCGCGCGTTCTGGATCAGTTGATCCTTGATCAGTTCGCGGATTCGCTCCAGCTCCTGTCCGGTGAAGGAGCGGCCTTGGAGCAAGCCGGCGGCGCCGCCGAAAGCGGATTCGGACCGTGGCGCGCCGAAAAATACGTCCTGTGGCGGGATGGGACCAATATCCCGGAGCGGCGAAACTTCCTGCAAAACAGCATCCTGCCTGTCGATGACGGGTTCACCTATCATATCGATTACCCTAACCAAGGCCTGATTCCCAGCCGGACGGCCGGTCGGTACCATACGGGTTTTCGTCCGGCAAGGCAGCGATAATCCAATATCCCCACTATACGACAGACGGAGGATTTCGTCATCGTGCCACTTGGCCCGTGGCGCATTGCAGCTGTGCGACGCTCTTCAGACCCGCTTCGCCCGGCAGGACTAGGCGTCGGGATGTGTCATCGGCGCCGCACGTGAACTCCACCGTAAAATCTTTCCCACAGCCTGGCGCCGGATCGCCGAGTTCCGACACGTCCACCACATAGCTGCATTCGGACTGGCCGTCGCAGGTGGCACGCAGGCGGTCGGTTGCATTGCCTGCTGGAACCCCACAGTTTCGGCCATATGTGGCGCTATTGATCATGATGCCCGCGTGGCATTGGAGACGGGCGCGACTTTTCAGTCCGGCCTCGGCTGGAAGTGCGACCCGCCTGGGCGCCTTGTTGGGTGCGCAGATATAGTCGATCGAGAAGTCCTTGGCGCAGCCTCCCGCTGGGTCGCCAAGCAATGCGACATCAACCACGTAGGTGCAGTCGGTTTCGCCGTTGCAAGTGGCGCCTGCCTTCCCGGTCGCGTTGCCCGGCCGCGCGCCACAGTTTTCGCCATAGGTGGCGCTTGTAACGATGATCCCACTGGTCGCCTCGATTCGGCGGGCCTCCTGGGACTTGAGCAGATAGCCCGTGGCGACCAGGCCGACGGCACACAGCGCGGGGGCAAGGGCGATGGTGCTCGGTCGGAACACCCGCCCTGGCTGGGCCCATAGGCGACGCAGTACGCGGCGCGCCGGGTCTTCCACATAGGTAAACACTGCAAGAGACAGCACAAACAGCAAACCCAGCATGATGGCGAAGCGTGCAAACAGGTATAGGGTGCCTGTCGCCCCACTCGGCACTGGGGTTTCCAGGCCTCTCATAAAGACGATGAAAATGGTCAGGTGGATGAGGTAAACCGAATAGCTGGCGTCACCGAGCCGTTGCAATGCTCTCGATTCGAAAAGGCGCAGAGCTCGCGTCCGATATCGCGCAGCGCAGAACAACAGCAGGCCGATGCTGGGAGCCAAGCCGAAATTGAAACTAAGTAGCCGGATCCAATGGGTCCCGCCTGGCTCGTACATCAGGAAAAGGATGACCGGGATGCTGATGATCGAAAGCCATAGGGCAGCCGGAGCAAATACACTCTCCCACGGTCGGATTTTGACGTCTCGGAGGGACATGTGGATTTGGGCGATGGAGCAACCCAAAATGAATTCCCCGATCCGAAGATAGGGCGAAAAATACAGAAGCCATCGGACGAACGAGTCCTGGTTGCCGCCGCCCTGGGCGGTGGTCATGGCCGCGATGGCACCAAACTCGCTGACCGCCCAGGCTTCGATATCGACCGCCCGTCCGGCAAGGCAATAGGCGAAGCTTCCCCAGGCCAACGACCAGGCGACCGCACCGGCGATCGCGTATCCTGGCCGTGTGGCGCGGACAAGGATCAACATGATAATGGGATAGCAAACATAGAAGGTAACTGCCCAGGTTCCCCTGGCTCGGTGAGTTCGCCGGGCCACGCCGCGAGCAGGCGATTTTGATGTAGCGGCGGCGCAATCTCCGATTGACAGAGGGGTAGGTTCCAGATTCGAAGGGGTCGGTGGAACACGCCGCCATTAGCCA
>CALQHT020000159.1 GCA_943330455.2 Nitrosovibrio sp. Nv4
CCGGGACGAAGAAACGGCCCCCAGCCGAACAAAGAAACTGGTCGTTGTCTGGAGCGCGGAACACATGACGCGGGCCGCCCGAGAGCAATTCGGTCTCACAGGCGATTGTCCGCCGTTCGTTACCACCCACTCCAAACAGCGAGGAGGCGCAAAAATATTATGTTTCTATTCATGAAGATATCCGTTGGTCTGTAGCAATTATCGGGTGCTAGACAGGATCGTGGCAAGGCCCATGGTTGTGCACCCTTCCTCGAAGAATCCGCGAGGCAGAACATAGCAGTCCTACCCCGCCATCACCTGAAACCTCTGGTCGTCATCGCTCGCCATCTGGTCGGCCAGATCGATCTCCCAGGCCAGATAGGCCCGCATCGCGTCCTCCACATTGCCGACCTGCTCGCGCGCCCGCAGGCGAATGTCGTCGCGAGCGCTCGCCATATGCGTCCCGCCCGACTGCAAGGCATGACCGGCTTCGACCCAGGCCGCGGTCCCACCCGACAGGCATATCACCGGAACCTTCGAAACCCCGTGCCAATCCGACGCCGCCAACCGCGCGAGCACCCCGTCCATCGACGTAATCACCACCGCGTCCGCGGCCGGCAGAGCGGGCAACACCTCCCCCAGGCGAGAGCGGATGGCGAAATGCGCGCCCGGGATATGGCCATCGACGTAGTCCCGGCTCCAATCCAGATCGACAACGACAACCGAGCCCGCGGTGCCCATGCGTTCGCGCAACGTCTCGACATCGATGACCGGCACCGCGCCCTGATCGATCGCGACCGTCACCGGCGCATAGGCCCCACGTTCGGACCCAACGGACGCCATATCGAGCGTCAGGGTGGCCACGTCCCAGCCCATCTGCTTCATCCAATGAGCGGTCATCGTGGCGCGGACGCCGTCATCGTCCACCAGCACCACCCTTCCGCCCCAGGTCGCGGCGTGGCGGTCGGTTTCCTGCACCAATTGTCCACCCGGAACGTTCTTCATCCCGGGCACATGGCCGGCGCGGTATTCCCGCGGGGTGCGGACGTCGAACACATACAGGCTCCGCGTGTCGGCCTCCGCCCGCCAGGCATCGAGCGTTGCCGCGTCGATCGCCCGAATGCCGAACCGGTCCGCCACGCGTTTGGCGGCTGCCCGCGCGGCGGCACGACCGGCGGGAGAGACCTCCGACGCCTGCGCCGTCGCGCCCTTGACGACCTGGTAGCCATACAGGTGCCAGTCCTGCGTCCCGTTCTTCAAGGAAACGACCTTGTTGGGCACGCCGGCGTTGATCAGCGACTGCGCGCCGATGATGCTGCGGGTCCGCCCGCCGCAATTGACCACGACCAGGGTTTCCGGAGACGGCACCAGATCGGCGAACCGGTAGACGATCTCCGCGCCCGGCACGCTGATCGCGGTGGGGATCGAGTTGCCGTGGTATTCCTCGTAGGATCGTGTGTCGAACAGGGCGATATCGGCCTTCGTGTCGATCAGCCGTTTCAGTTCCGCGGCATCGATCCACGGGGTACCGGCCTCATGCTCCACCACCTCGGCGAAGGCCTTGCTGGGGACGTGGACACCGTTGTAGATACGATAACCGGCGGCCTCCCACGCGGCGATGCCACCCCACAGCCGTGATACATCCGTATAGCCGAGTTCGGTCATGCGGGCGGCGGCCCGTTCGGCCAGGCCGTCGCCATCATCGCACCAGACGATGCGGGTGGACCGGCGCGGCACGACGTCATTGACCAGCATCTCCAGCCGGCTGAGCGGCAGGCAAGCGGCCATCAGAATATGGCGCGCATCGAACGGCACTTCCTCCCGCGCATCCAGCAGCGCGATTTCCTGGCCATCATGCAGCCAGGCTTTCAGGGTCTTGGCGTCGGTGATCCGATCGTTGTCGTTCATTTTGCCGGTCCTCCCAGATGCGTGGCGAAGAAATCGAGCGTGCGTGACCGCGCCAGGGTCGCGGCGTCCTTGTGGTAGGGCGGATAGCCGTGGCGGTTGAAGCCGTGATCCGCACCCTCATACCAATAATTATGCGTGTCCGGTTTGCCTTCCAGATGCGCACAAATCGTCGCGTAAAGATCGGGCGGGACACGGTGATCGAGCGCGCCGAAATGCATCATCAGCCGACCCTCGATGGTCTTTGCGTCCTCCAGGAACGTCTCAAGCTGCACGGGGTAGTACGCGACACCGGCATCCAGCAGGTGGCGGGACATGCCCAGATAGACCAGTTTTCCGCCCAGGCAGAAGCCAACCGAGCCGATCTTGCCGGTGCAGTCGGGTCGCGCGCGCAGCCAGTCGGCGCAGGATTTCAGATCGTGATAGAACAGATCCAGGTCCATCGCGTACCCAAGCGCGCGCCCGCGCTGTTGGCCTTCCGGGGTGTAGGGAAGATACTCCCCCGGTGCCTGACGCCAGTATAGATCGGGAGCGATGACGACATAGCCGGCTTCGGCATAACCGTCCGCGACTTCGCGCACCCAATGATTGGCATTGTAGATTTCCGCCAACAGCACGATCCCCGGCCCTTTGCAGCCGGCCGGAGTCGCCAGATAGGCCTCGAAATCGCCGCCGCTCTGGGCCGCGATGCGGACGGTTGTGCCGGCCATTAGACCTTGGCCCCGGTGGCAATCCCCTTCACGAAGCGGGCACGCTGGACGCAGGCCGACATCAGGAACGCCATGTCCGTGCCGGTGGAAATATAGCGTGCGCCCATCTCCACGAACTGCGCCATCAGGTCGTCGCGGGATGCCAGGCCGCCGATGCCAACATGCTTGCCATGTTTGCGAGCCGCATCGATCGTGCGCTGGAACGCGTCCTTCAGCTTCGGGTGATCGTACTGGCCGGTGATGCCCATCTCGCCGCACAGATCGTTGCTGCCAATCAACAGCATGTCCACGCCCTCGGTCGCGGCGATTTCTTCCACGTTTTCCAGCGCCGCAACGGTTTCCATCATCACCACCAGCGACGTGGCATCGTTCATGGCGGCGTTGGTCTCGTTGATCGGGAAACTGCGATAGTGATACTGCGACAGCGCGCCACCGGCGGAGCGGTGACCGATCGGCGGGAATTTCACCAGGTCCACCATGGCCTTGGCCTCGGCGGCGGAGCGGATATGCGGCGTGATGACGCCCATCGCGCCACCGTCCAGGACGCGGCAGATATACTCGGGCGTGTTGGCCGGCACGCGCACCAGCGGCGTGATGCCGATCTGCTGGGCGGAAATGCAGATCTGGCAGACCGTGTCGATGGACAGCGTGTTGTGCTCCATGTCCACATAGAGCGTATCGAAGCCGGCGGTCTTGGCGATCTGCGCGATTTCGATGGAGCGGCAGAGGCGCACCGTCATGGAGGCGACAACTTCGTCGCGCGCCAGTTTTTCTTTCATGTGGTTGCGCAGGATGGTGCGAAGCTCGGACATGGTGTTTCCCCTGGGGTGCTTGGTCGAAGCTATGGTCGCTCTTGGGGTGGGGAGGTTCAAGGGCGGGGCTCCGCCCCGGACCCCGCCAGGGCTCTGCCCTGGACCCGCCAAGGGCGATGGCCCTTGGAACCGGAACATTGGTGCCTTGCAGGACGGGGCCTACACGGGCGTATCAGCGTCCGTGTAGGCCCCGTCCTGCAAGGCACCAAAAGAATCGCATTCCAAAGGCCGCGCCTTTGGTGGGGTCCAGGGGCAAAGCCCCTGGTCGGGGTCCGGGGCGGAAGCCCCGCCCTTCTACGTCCCCCCAACCGCCCTCACAAACCGTCGCAGCCCCGCCCACTGCTGCTGCACATAACTCCCCGTCGCCAGCGCCTCCTCCCCCGAGGGATCGCCCGTCCGCACATAATCCCGCGAGAAATCCGCCGTCCGAAACAGCATGTCCCACCAGGGAAACACCGACCCATAATTGCAGCTCACCTGTCCGGCAGCGCGAATGCCATGGTGCGCACGATGGAACCGAGGCGAAATCACCAACCGCTCGCCCACCGCCCCAAAGGACAGCCGAACATTGGCATGCGACAGGCTCTCGACAAACCGCAGCACCAAAACCAGCAGCGGAAACTGCAACGGCGGCACGCCGACCAGCAGAGCGATCACCCCGAACCAGACAAACGCGATCATATCATCCAGCAGATGGTTCCGATCGTCAGACCAGAACGTCATCTGCCGCTGCGCATGATGCAGCGAGTGCAGCGCCCACCACCAGCGGAACTGATGCGACAGGTAGTGACGCACGTAGTCCGCGAAATCCAGAATAAGCGCATACAGGAAGAAAGTCAGGACCGGCTGCCCCAGCAGCGCCGGGATCAACCGCTCCAGCGTCGGCGGCACCCAGCCGTTATCGGCCAGAGTGCCGTTCAGCATGACCTGAGCCTGATAGAACAGCACGAAGGTGAACACCGGCAGCACGCCCACGCGCGACAGCACGGTGTAGATAATGTCGACCCAGACGGCGCCTTTATCGGGCCAGCGCTCAACCGGCCGCCAGTGCTCCAGCGGCATGCAGACAGCGAAGGTGATCGCCACCTGGCAGGCGCCATACACGGCGAACAGGGCCCAGCCGTAGGACACATCCTCCCACCGCATCAGGCCGACTTCGTAAAGGAACGGGACCAGCAGATATTCCTGCAACCAGCCGGCCACCGCGTCGAACGGATCGATCATGTCGGCTCGGCTGTCAGGGCTTCGACGCCAGACGAGCGGCATCCGGCGCGCGTGGGTTCAGGAACAACCCGTGCGGGGAGCGTCCGACGGACACCGTCTCCATGGCGCCGGTCGCGGGATCGAGCACGGCCACAGTCTCCGCCCAACGCCGGGTGATCCACAATTTCCCGTCGGCGGCAAACTCGATATCGTCCGGCCCGCCCGATATCTTGTAGGTGCGAAGAACTTTCAAGGTCGCGGGATCAAGCGACACGGTGGTCCCTCCGGCGCGGTTGTTCACCCAGATCAGCTTGCGATCCGGGGCCATGAACACGGTATGCGCGCCTTTGCCGGTCTGGATTTTCGCCACCACCCGTCCGGTCGCGGGATCGACCTTGGACACATAGTCGGTGCCCATATTGGCGACCAGCACATGCCCGTCATGCCACATCACGCCCGCGGGAGTCTTGCCGACCGGTTCGTTCCATTTGACCGTCAGGGTCTTCAGGTCGATCGCGATCAACCGGTCGCTGTCCTGCAAACTGACGAACACGGTCGAGGAATCCGGCGCGTAGTCCAGATGGCTGGGGGTCGCGACGACCTGGAAGCGCTTTACCAGCTTCAGGGTCTTGCCCTCGTAGATGTCGATCTGGTTGCGCGCCAGGGCGGCGGCGGTGAAATAGTTGCCATCCGGGCTGAACCCGAACTGATAGGGGTCCGACATCGGCATGCGCTTCTGAATGGCGCCGGTTGTCGGGTCCAGGAACAGCATCTCGTTGGCGGCGGTGTCGCCGATCAGCAGGCTTTTCCGATCCGGGCTGAGCACCAGATGATGCGGCTCCCGCAGCATCGGGATGCGGCGAATTTCCTTCAGGGTACCCTGATCCACGACGCTGACCGACGCGGCCCCGGAATTGAGGATAAAGGCCACGCCAGAAGCATTCGCGGTAGCGCCAAGGACGTTGCACAGAAAGATGAAAACAAAGGATAAAATGACGCGGCGCATGGTCGGCACTCCGGCTGAAACCGGGTGTTCCCTACGCCACCCGCGTCGAATCGGGCAAGATTAAACGCCAGTAAGGTTGCCGCATGCGTCGCTTCCGCTTGGCCGGCGGCCCAATCCCGGGCACGATTGGGGCCTTCCTCGACGGATCATCGCTCATGTCATCCACGTCGCAGCCCGAACCCGGTTCGGTCCGCTACCTGCTCGCCGGCGCGTTTCACCGCATGGCCTATGTGTCCTGGGGCGATCCGGCGGCCCCGGTCGTGGTCTGCGTCCACGGCCTGACCCGCAACGGCCGAGACTTCGACGTGTTGGCCCAAGCGCTCGCGGACCGGTTCCACGTCATCTGCCCGGACCTTCCCGGCCGAGGCGGTTCAGACTGGCTGCCCGACCCGATGCTTTACCAGGCCCAGCATTACGCGGTGGCACTGGGGCATTTGCTGGCGGCGATCGGGCGGGACGTGGCCTGGGTCGGCACCTCGCTGGGAGGGATCTGCGGGATCCTGCTCGCCTCGGCGGGCAATGCCCCCATCAGTCGGCTGGTCCTGAACGACATCGGCTCCTTCATCCCGTCCGCCGCGCTCGCCCGCATCCGGGACTACCTTGCCAGCGACACGGCACCGGCTCGCTTTGCCGATCTCTCCGCGCTGGAACGCCATCTGCGGGAGATCCATGCGCCGTTCGGAGCACTGACCGACGCCCAATGGGCGGCTTTGGCGCGGTCCTCCGCCCGTGCGCTGCCGGATGGTGGCTTCGCGATGCACTACGATCCCGCCATCGCGACGGTGATCCGCGCCCAACCGCCCGTGGACGTCGATATGACCCCCTTCTACAACCGCATCCGCGCGCCAATTCTGGCCATTCGAGGCGCCGACAGCGACCTGCTGCTGCCCGAAACCTTGGCCCTCATGCGTTCGGCCGGCGCGGAAACCCTGGAAGTCCCCGGCGCCGGCCACGCCCCCGCGTTGATGGACCCGTTCCAGACCGACGCGATCCGCCGCTTCCTGCTGGGCTGACCGATGCGACCACTCCCCGCGCAAGCGATCCATCTGCCGTTCGAGCCCGGCCCGTTCCGCATGGCGATAGGCCTGACCACCACGACGGACGCGGCCTGGTTCGAGATCGACGCTCTGTATCAGCAGGAACTCGCCGAACGGCATCGTCTGCTGTCCACCGTCCATGATCAGGTCTTCGCCACCTTGCCGCGATCCGACCAGGCGCGC
The DNA here is from genome assembly GCA_943330455.2 of Nitrosovibrio sp. Nv4. GTDB lineage: Bacteria > Pseudomonadota > Alphaproteobacteria > Acetobacterales > Acetobacteraceae > Rhodopila. The sequence goes on from CALQHT020000159.1 coordinate 6,836, forward strand.
CGGGAATCCCTGGACCTGATCGCCCAGGCCCTGACCACGCACCATCCCACCTGGTTCACCCGTGACGGTGCCATCCTGCACAACCACCTGACGGGAGAAGCCTGGGATATCGTGCAACCCGGCCTCGACCCGCTGGAGGTCGCCGGGCGACTGGTGCAGGAAGATCTCTGCCTGATCCAACTGGACGGCGAAACGCCGGTCTTCACCGCCGGTGTTCTGTGCTTCCCCAGCCGCTGGCGCATGAACGAGAAAGTCGGCCTGCCCCTGGCCGCGGTGCATGGCCCGGTGCCGCTTTATGCGGACCGGCTGGCCCGCCCGGTCGATCGCTTCATGCGGCATGTGAAGGTGGGCCACATCGCGACCCGGCTGAACTGGTCGATCCTGGACGATGCAGCCTTGTTCCAGCCAACCGGCAAATGGCGCGACACGGCCAACACCCATGTCACCACGGACAATGCCGGGCAGACGCTGTTCCTGCGCGTGGAGCGCCAGACGTTGCGTCGCCTCCCGGCCTCCGACGCGATACTGTTCGGCATCCGCGTGCATGTCTATCAACTCGACCGCGTGATCGACACCCAGGCCCGCGCCGCGACCCTGGCCGAGGCCGTGCGCGCCTTGCCGGAGGAGATCGTCCACTACAAGAGCATGCGACCATTGCGGCCGTCCTTGTTGGCGTGGTTGGATCACGCCCAGGAAGGATAAAAAATGCGCGCTTTACCCTTCATTCACATCTTGCGCTCACCCTGAGGCCATGCGTGCGGGATCCAATCCGATGAGTCGCCAAAGTGTGGCGGGTAAAGAAGGTGGAGGCTTGCGAGCCCCGTTGTGGACGCTCGGCTCGGTTGTCGTTCTGGTAATCGCGATCGTGGCGGTGGTGGAAACCTTCGCCCTGACGAACATGCGTGACAGCACGCTGCGCAATACCGAAACGAATCTCGCCAATATCAGCGTCGCTTTGGCAGAACAGGCAAGCCGAGCGTTCCAGGGGCTGGATTTGGTGCTGGACGACGTTGCGGAGTCGCTCGCGATCGAAGCGGTGGTCGACGGTGATAACTTCCAAGCGCGGATGGCCAGCCAGCCGGTGCATGATATCCTGCGGGATCGGCTGACCGGGCTGCCTTATGTCGAAACGATCACGTTGCTGGATGTGGACGGCAACCTGATGAACGGCTCGGAGCAATGGCCGCCTTTGCCTGCCGCCCGGGTGGATAGCGATTACCTCGGGGCCGTGCGGGCGACCCATACGCGCACGACGTTTATCGGTGTGCCCGTCCGCTCCGCTGCCAGCAGCGGTTGGGTGGTGCCGGTTGCCCATGCCATCCGGGTGCGGGACGGCGACCTGGTCGGCGTCCTTGTGGGTGCCATCTCGCTGCGATATTTCGATGAGTTCTATCAGTCGGTCTCGCTGGGCGAAGGGCGGACGGTTTCGCTGTTGCTGGGCGAAGGGGTGATGCTGGCGCGCTATCCCACGACCGAGGCGATCGGCCAGCTCGTACCGTTCGGACCGCTGACTCAGTCGATGAACGATCGGGTGGTGACGACCACCGCGTCGAGTGCGATCGACGGCAAGCTCCGCATCAAGGTTGCACGGGCCGTAACGGATTATCCTTTGACGGTGCGCGCGACACAGACCCAGGAAACCGTTCTTCGCGAATGGTACAGCGTCGCCACCGTGCTCGGCCTGATCACCCTGGGCTGCTTCGTCTGCCTTCTGGTTGCCGCCGCGGCGCTGGCGCGTTGGTGGTTGCAGCAGCAGGCTTTGGCGACGGAGCGAGCGGAGCGGGCGGAGGCCGAGGGCGCGCGGGCGCTGGCGGAGGCCGACCTGGCGCGGGAACGGGAGCGAAACGCGGAGGAAGCCAGTCGCGCAAAGTCCGGGTTCCTGGCGATGATGAGCCATGAGATCCGCACGCCGATGAACGGGGTGCTGGGTCTGACCGGCACGTTGCTGGACGAACCGCTGACGCCGTCGCAACACAAGATCGTTGCCGCAATTCGCGATTCCGGCGACAGCCTGCTGCGCATTCTGAATGATATCCTGGATCTGTCGAAGCTCGATGCCGGTCGGATGGAGTTGGAGGACACCGCGTTTTCCCCCGTCACCTTGACCCACGGCGCGGTGAGTATCCTTGGCCCGCGCGCCATGGCGAAGGGGCTGAGCATCAACGCGGAGTGCAGTCCCGATCTACCGCCTGCGCTGCTGGGCGATGCCGGACGGTTGCGGCAGATCCTGCTCAATCTGGTGTCCAACGCTGTCAAGTTCACCGATGCCGGCAAGGTCACGATCCGGGCCCGCCTGCTGTCCCGTCAGGCGGCTTCGGTGGAGGTGGAGTGGTCCGTGATCGACACCGGAATCGGCATCGCTCCCGATCGGCTCGACGCGCTGTTCGGTGAGTTCATGCAGGCCGATAGTTCGATCACGCGTCGGTTCGGTGGCACCGGGTTGGGTCTGGCGATCAGCAAGCGCCTGATCGAGCAAATGGGCGGCACCGTTGGCGTGACATCCGAAGTTGGTAGCGGCACGCGCTTCTGGTTTCGTCTGACCTTGCCGGTGGCCGATCAGGTTGTCGAACGTGTGCGCAACGAGGGAGATGTGACGGTCACCTTTGCCCGGCTTCTGGCCGAACGGGGGCGTCCGTTGCGGGTGCTGTTTGCCGAGGACAATCCGACCAACCAGTTCGTCGCGCTGCAATTGCTGAAAGATTTCGACGTGCAGGTGGATGTGGTCGGGGACGGGCTGGAAGCCGTCAATGCCGCCGCGACCTTCCGGTATGATGTGATTTGCATGGATATGCGGATGCCGGAGATGGACGGCCTGGCGGCGACTCGCCTGATCCGCAAGCGGGGCGGACTGCTGGCCGAAGTGCCGATCATCGCGTTGACCGCGAACGCCTTCCCCGAGGATGTGAAGGCCTGCCTGGATGCGGGTATGAACCTGTTCGTCCCCAAGCCGGTGGACCGGCCGAGATTGCTGAGCGCCCTGATGACCGCGCTGGAGGGGCCTGGAGCCGCCACGTCACCGGCCGACGCCGTTCCGATCGTGCCGCCGGCGGAGTCTCACCTGGCAGCGCTCGACACGGATGGATTGCGGGTGATGGGTGAGGCGATCGGGGAGGATGGCATCGTTGAGGTTGTTGCCATCTTCCAACGGGAGACCCAGGATCGGCTGGTTCGGCTGCGGTCCGGAACGGTCGATCCGGCGCTGGTGGAACGAGAGGTTCATACCTTGAAGGGCGCCGCTGGCACTGTGTCGGCCCTGCGCCTGGAAGACGTGGCGCGGGGAGTCGAACTGCGCCTGCGTCAGGGGGGTAGCATGGTGGACGCGGATGTCGCGAACATGACCTCGGCGTTCGAGGCCTGGGAGTTGGCGGTGCGGGAAGTCGTTGCCGAGGTCGCGAAGGCTGCGTGAGACGCTCGGCGCGAAGCGGGGAACGGCCACGCCCCATTTCCGATGTATCGTCCTCCCCCCTTCGTCATTGCCGGGCTTGACCCGGCAACCCACCCCCCTGCCGCTGAAGCGCGGGTTGCTGGCTCAAGTCCGCAATGACGGTCAGGGGACGCTATCGGTCGATGGATAGAGCCGTTGGCGTTAAGGCGTCGGCAGCCGAAACGCGCTGAGCGGTTCCTCCGCGTAGGACCGCGGCCCCCGGACCAACGCGGCGGCGCGATCCATGTCCTCGACCAGGGCTTGCAGTTTCGGCATGTCTTCGGGCTTGGGGCTCAAACCGGTGGCTGCGACGCGTGCCGCGAACGTCATGTCTGGCATGGTGTATGCTCCTTCAGTTGGCGGCCGCGGACATGGGCGTCGCGCCGGCGGCTGACAAGGTCGGACGGATTTTGCGGAAATTGGTGGCCTTCTCGAAGGCATCGCCGGCCTTCAGAACCAAGTGATCCTCGAACGGGCGCCCGGCGATTTGCAGTGAAATGGGCAGGCCGGCGCCGTTGAACCCGTTGCAGATCGACAGAGCCGGGTAGCCGGTCATGTTGAACGGCCGGGTCAAGGACGGACCAATCGCGGAATCGTAGCCACCCAGGACCGGCGCCACCATCTGCCGCGTCGGCATCATCAGCAGATCGACGGATGTCATGGCCTGCGCCACCACACTGACCAGACGAGCACGCTCCCGCTGCGCGTTGACAAAGGTCTCCGCCGACACGAAGGCGCCGGCCATGATGCGCAGCCGGCCGCGTTCCCCATACAATTCAGGCGTCTTGCGGAGCCAGTCGCCATGGATCGCGAAACCCTCGGCCGCGGTGATCAGCGAGTTCACGTCGGTGAACAGCCCCAACGGCGGCAGCGCGATATCGGTGACGGTGGCACCCAGGGAGCGATAGACGTCCATCGCGCCGTTGAAGGCGGACAGGATCTCCGGCTCGCAGGTCACGTCGGATTCAAAGAAGTGGCGTGGCACGCCGATCCGCATGCCCGTCATGTTGCCACCCAGAGCGGCGGCAAAATCGGGGATGGGGACGTTGGCGCTGCCGGCATCCATCGGGTCGTGGCCGGCCAGGACCTGCATCATCAGCGCGCAATCCTCGCTGGTCCAGCACATCGGGCCGGCATGATCCAGGGAGAATGACAGCGGCAGAATCCCACGCCGGCTGAGATAGCCATAGGTCGGCTTGTGCCCGGCGATCCCGCACCAGGACGCGGGGCCGCGGATCGAGCCTCCGGTATCCGTGCCCATCGCCGCCATCGCCAGACCAGCGGCCACCGCGGCGCCGGAGCCGGACGACGATCCGCCGGGTTCATGCAGTGGGTTCCAGGGATTGCGGGCCGGCGGCCAAGGCAGGTCGAAGGAGGCGCCACCGATGGCGAACTCCCAGGTGGCAAGCTTGCCCAGCACCACCGCGCCGGCGGCCCGCAGGCGGGCGACGGTCACGGCGTCCTCGGTGGGGACGTGATCCTTGAACAGGGCGGAATGCCCGGTCGTGCGGATGCCGGCGGTGTTGTAGATGTCCTTCAGCCCGATCGGGATCCCATGCAGGGGTCCTTTCCACCCACCGGCCGCGATCTCGGCCTCGGCCCGACCGGCATCGGCCAGGGCCTGCTCGCCCAACACCATCAGATAGGAGTCGAGCTGGCTGTCCAACGCGGCGATGCGGGCGAGGAACGCCTTGGTCAGTTCCACCGGCGACAATTTGCCCGTTTTGATCAGGGCGGACGCTTCGGCGATGGTCATGAAATGCAGGTCGGAACTCATGGGCGAGATGCCTCCTGTGTGCGAGTCACGTATATGATCGTGGTTGAGCGATACCAACTCGCCGAACCATTGACCGATAGCATCATCTCGCCGTCATTGCCGAACTCGATCGGGCAACCCGCGCTACAACGTCGGGTTGCCGGGTCAAGCCCGGAAATGACGGTGAGGGGAGGCCGAGCGGTCATGGTTTCGACGGGTTGGTATGAGGCGGTGCCAGCATGGTCATCATGCTCCGGCGTAACGAAGCGGGGCGAGCCAGACGGTCATGCCCCGCTCCGGCATCAGAGCGCCAGGGCCATCTCCGGTCGTTTGGACCGCCAATCCATTGCGCGCTCATAGGCGTGGCCGGCCTGAAACAGGGTCGGTTCGGCGAACGGTTTGGCGATCAACTGCATGCAGACCGGCAGGCCGCCGACGCCATAACCGGTGCAGACGCTCATCGCGGGGTAGCCGGTGACGTTGAAGGGCATGGTCAGGGACGGCTTCTCCAGGTTGGTCCATTTCGGCACCTCGGTGATCAGCGGTGCTTCCCCGACTTGCGACGCGGAAACCAGGATATCGAGATCGGCCATCGCATCCTTCAGCTCCTGGATCAGCATCCGCCGGCGCCGGATCGCCTGCACATAGTCCACCGATCGGATGAAGCCGCCGAGGGCAATGCGATCGCGGAACAACTCCCCATAGTCGTTGAAGCGTTCCTTCAACCAGGGCTCATGCACCGCATAGGCCTCCGATGTCAGGATAACGGAGCCGACGGCGTGGTAGTCCATCATCGGTGACAGGGTGACGTCGCGGATTTCGGCGCCAAGATGCTCGAACACCGTCAGGGCGTGATCGATGCCTTGTTTCGTGGCGGGGCTGACCGGACTGTCGGTTTCGTAGAAATGGCGCACGACGCCGATGCGCAGACCCTTGATGCTTTTGGACAAGTCCGCGGTGAAATCGGGGACCGGGCGGTCGGCGCTGCCCGGATCGCCCGGGTCGTAACCGGCCATGGCTTGCAGCAGCAGGGCGCAATCCTCGACCGTCCAGGCCATGGGGCCGGTATGGTCCATGGTGAAGGACAGCGGCAGCACGCCGGAGCGGCTGCACAACCCATAGGTCGGCTTGATGCCAGCGATGCCGCACAGCGCCGACGGACCGCGGATCGAACCGCCGGTATCGGACCCGGTGCCGCCCAGGATCATCCCGGAGGCCACCGCCGCGCCGGTGCCGGACGACGATCCGGCGGGGAAATGCGCCGGGTTCCAGGGGTTGCGCGCCGGCGGCCAGGGCAGGTCGAAAGACGGCCCGCCCATGGCGAATTCATGCGTCGCCAGCTTGCCCATCATGACGGTGCCGGCGGCATCCCACTTCGAGACCACCGTGCCATCGGCGGTCGGCACATTGGTTTCCAGCAGCTTGGAATGTGCCGTCGTGCGGATGCCGGCGGTGTTGTAGATATCCTTGTGCGCGATCGGGATACCGTCCAGCGGCCCCTTCAACGTGCCGCCCATGGCGCGCGTTTCGGCGACTTTGGCATCCGCCAGCGCGCGTTCCTCGGTCACCAGCAGGAATGCGTTCACCACCGGGTCCATCGCCTTGACGCGATCCAGGCAGGTCTTGGTCAGTTCGACCGGGGACAGTTTGCGGGCGGCGATCAGCTTGCCGGCCTCGGCGATGGTGAGGAAATCGGCCATCAGCGTATCTCCGCCGTAAAGGTCAGGGATGGTTCGGCCTCACGCGGCATCGGCGCCGCGGCCCGGGCGATCAGGGCCTGCAAGGTCGGGTAGACGGCGAAGATGGTCGCCTTCTGGGCGTCCGACAGCGGCAGGCCTGTCTGTGCCGCCAATGTATCGAATTCTTCCTTGGTGAGCTGGGTCATGGCATTGCTTCCGGGCGAGGGTTCGGCGGCGGTTCAGTGGATTAGGCGGGAGGTGTCATACCAATCGGTGGAAACGATGACTGATGGACCACCCCACTCACCGTCCTTGCCGGGCTTGACCCGGCAACCCACCCCCCACAGTTGAAGCGCGGGTTGCCGGGTCGAGCCCACGGCTGTCCGGTTTAAATTCGCCCTCCTGCCGCCATAGGAATATCCCCCCACCTGGGTCCTCGCCCCGGCGCCCCGCATTCACGCCGCGGCCGCTCAATCGGGATCGTGCCGACCGGTTGCACCTGCCC
>CALQHT020000160.1 GCA_943330455.2 Nitrosovibrio sp. Nv4
TGAACCGGAGACCGAGCCGCTTGCGAATCCCCTATCTGGGCGACCGGGACGATTGTCTTCCGACTGTGGCGGATCGGACTCGGTCAACCCGTCGCCGATCATCCGGCGGCAAATGCGACTGCGATTCGTCCGCATTGAGAATTGCTGGTTGCCGGATCAAGTCCGGCAATGACGGTGAGGCGAGGCCTATGGGTCATTGTTTCGACCGGTTGGTGTTTGCGCGTCGATCTACAGGAGCGGATCGAGGCCCAAGTTCGATGGGGTGTTCCACCTAGGCAGTGTCGGTTCAACTTCCGCCTTATGTCGGTCCAGCCTCGCCACCCCGAACGTGACGAGTTCGAGCATGATACGCTCAAGGAAAACTCGCTGATCTCACTCAAGCCGCAACCCCAAACCGCTCGGCAAGCCAAACCCATTGAGGTCTCGTGGCAGCATGAAGCCCGTGTCGGCCAGCAGGGGCATCCTCACCCGCAACCGGCCAGACTCGGGGGTTTCTCCCGTCGGATCAGTCCCCTGCCCTGCCCGATCCCGCGGCACCCGGCTCCGGCATGGCTTCGGCCGACCGCCGCCGCACGAACGCCGCTCGCCTTTGCAGGCGCACGCGTTCGGCGTCCACGATCGAGCCCGTGACATGCAGGGGGGCGAAACCCTCTGCCTCCCACCGCTGCATGCCGAATTCCGGATGCAGGCGCAGGACGATGCCGCCATTCTCGAAGCTCGCCCGGTCGCCCGAGTCCAGGTAGGACTCGCACGGCATCCCATCGGCCAGCAGCACGTCGTGCCGGGACAGTTCGACGTGGTAATAGGTGACCGCGTCGGTCTCTGTCTGGACGATTGTCTGTCCATTCACCAGATGCTTGATCGGGATCAGCACCTCGCCCACGAACACCGCATGATCTGGGCTGAGCCATAGGTCGCGGGTCGGCACGTTCCGAGCGAAGGCGCCGCGCCGGACCCGGATCGGCCAGACCGCGCGCGGTTTCGGATGCGACGCGCAGGCGACACGCCGATATCCCACCCAGGTCACGTCCTGTTCGGCCGGCCCCGATCCGCCGGCGGTGATGACCTGGTCGCCGATTTGCAGCGATTCCACCGCGATTTCGCCGCGTGTGGTCAGGATCAGGGTGCCTTCGCGGAAGCAGGGTGGGGTCAGGGTGATCTTGTCGTTACTGACAACCACTGACTGGAATTGGAAGCTCTCGGTCGGGTCCAGGCGGAAATCGAGCACCCCGCCACCGGTGATGACGATTTCCAGCGTGTTGCCGGCCAGGATGGAGCCGGATTGGACGATGACGTCATCGGGCAGATCGATGAAGCGCCCGGCGCCGAAGCCGCCGATCAGGCCGGCGAACCCGGTGGGCGTGCCCAGGGAGAGCGTGCCGGACGACGACAGAAAGTCGATGGTTTCAGTCGCAACGACAGTGCCACCGACGGACAGGGTGCTGCCCGTGTCGATCTCGACCGTGCCGGTGCCGGTCAGATCGCCGATGGCCAGGGTGCTGGGATCGAGGATGACCAGACCGTTGTTCAACAGCGACGCCCCACCGGTCAGCGACGCATTGTCCAACGTCAGGGTGCCGAGGTTGGTGATCATGCCCGGCGCGGCGATGCTGTTCGCCCCGGTCAGGAACCAATTGGCGCCGAGATCGATCGTGGTGTGGGCAAAGTTGATGAACTGGGTTCCGAGGCCGGTGATGGTGCCAGCGCTGGCGGCTGATCCCAGTTGCATGGTGCTGGCGATGGAGGAACCGATGGTGTTGCCACCGTTGACGATACCCTGGGTCGCGCCACCGGGCAGCAGAACAAATCGGTTCTCGAATCCGGCCGCGAAGCTGACGCCCGTGCCTGACCCGTTCGTGATGCTGCCCGCGTTCACGACCGTCCCGGCCGCTCCCCGAATAGCGATTTCGCCGTTGATGACGCCGCCCGCCGCGTTGGTGACTGACCCGCCCCCACCCATGCGGATCACTGCGGAGATCGTTCCCGTATTAGAAATGATACCGGGACCGCTGGTAACGTAGAGATATTCGCTCGTCAGCGTTCCGGTGGACCGATTTGTGACCAACCCGGAGCCGAGCGCTATGGTGCCGCCCTGGATCGATCCTGCATTGTCCAGGGTGACGTTGCCGCCCTGCAATCCGAAATGCGGACCCAGAATGATGCCGCCGGCATGGTTGGTGACGGTTCCGTCGCCCATCAACACGCCGTCGGATTCACCCGTGATAAGGCCGGCGTTGACCAACGAAAGCGTGCCGCCCGCCGTCAGCCCATACGCTTGGCTGCTGATCGTCGCGCCGGTTTCGTTGGTGACCTGACCGCCGCCCGCCAGAGCGACGCCCACGGCGATGTCCGTGCTCCTGGCATCGATGAGCGAACGGTTCACGACCGTGCCGGCTCCACCGCTGATCGCGACCGCGGAGCCGGCGGAGATGGTGGCGCCCGCCTCGTTGGTCACCGAGCCACCGCCACCCAGTTTGACGCCGAATCCGGCCGAACCTACGACGGCTCCGCCGATGTTGGCCCGGTTAACGACCGTTCCTGCCCCGGTGGTGACCTGAACACCGGTTCCGCCGAAAATCGAGCCGTCGTTGGTGACCGAACCACCCGCGCCGATACGGACGCCGAAGTAATAGTTATCGCCCTGAATTACCCCGGCATTGGCGACTGTCCCGGCTCCCGCGATCTGGACCGCGCCTGTCGCGGCGATGGTGCCACCGACCTGGTTTTCGACCACGCCCGAGCCAAGCCGTATCCCAAGTGTCCTGACAATACCGCCCGGCTGGGATGCCTCGACGCCTGTGATGAAGCCCGCATTGACGACGGTGCCGGCCCCGGCAATGCCGATGACGTTGTACCCACTGATGACGGCACTGGCCTGATTGGTCACCACGCCCGCACCGGCCGCTGTAATGACCGTGGCACGCCCCTGGATGGACCCTGCGTTGACGACATTGATCGTGCCGCCAGCCAGGCCAACGATCGCCGTGTCCGTGGACGTCGGGTGGCCGACTTTGCCCACCGCGTTATTGATCAGCGTGCCCGTGCCGATGGTTACAGGGGCAACGATGCTGCCATCATTGGTAACCGTCTGCCCATGGGTAATCGTCGAGCTAGACGCAAACTCCCAGACCGCGCCTGCGTCAATCGTCACTTGTGCAAAATTGACGATCTGCGAACCGAGCCCAACCAGAGTGCCGATGCCTCCAGCGGTCAGTTCCAGCGTGCTCGCGACCGTGGAGCCCGCGCTATTCCCGCCATCGACCAGCCCCTGGAACACGCCGGTCCGGCCGAGGGACAGAAGGTTCGCATGACCGGCGGCAAAGCTGACGGCGGTGCCGACGGACCCGATGATCGTGCCGCGGTTCGACAGCGTGGCCGCGCCGCCGAACACGACGCCCGCGGCACCGCTGATCGTGCCGCCGCCAGCATTGGTGACCGCACCACCTTGCCGCAGGCCAATCCCAGCGCCGGCGACCGAAGAGCCGGCAATGACCCCCTGATTGGTGATCGTCGCCGCGTCATACCCATACACACCGAGCACGCCGCTGATCGCGCCGCCGGACTGGTTGGTCACCGAACCACCCGCCCCCAGATAAAGACCGGCGGATCTGCTCCCCGTGCCCAGTCCCAGGATCAGGCCCGCGTTCACCACCGTGCCGGCCTGAGCGGTAAACTGGATACCGTCCTGACCGCTGATCGTACCGCCGGTCAGGTTGGTGACCGTCCCCCCCGCCTCCATCACGACACCAGTATCGGCCGCCTCGGTGCCCGTCGCGGCAATCAGCCCGGCGTTCGAAAGCGTGCCAACGTCGCTCATGACCAAGCCGGTCCGACCGGTGATGGTCCCGCCGGTCTGATTGGTGACAATCCCGCCCGCCGCCAGCAGCACCGCCGCCGCGAACGGGTCCGTGCCAGTTCCGCGAACCAGCCCGGCATTGATCAGCGTGCCGGCGACATCGGTCATCGCGACCCCGTCGCGGCCGCTGATCGTCCCACCCGCCTGATTGGTGACCAGACCGCCGACCTTCAGCAGCGCCCCGGCCCCGACGGTCGATGCGGCATCGCCCAGGATCGCGCCCGCATTGACCAAGGTCAGAGCGCCATATTCAGCCCGCACCCCCGCTCGGCCGCTGATCGTGCCGCCGGACTGGTTGGTGACACGGCCGCCATCGGTCAGATAGACGCCGGACGCGGAGGTCGTTACTCCAGCGATCATGCCGGCATTGATGATGGTGGCGCCTCCACCGCCGGCCACGATCCCGGAAAAGCCGGTGATGACCCCGCTCGCCTGGTTGGTGACCCTGCCGCCAGCCTTCATGAAGATGGCAACGGCCTCGGTGCCGCCGGCCTGGATGCGCCCGGCGTTCACCACGGTCGCAGGCTGGTTGTAGAGGCCGATCCCGCCCGAGATGGTCCCGCCCGTCTGATTGGTGATCTTGCCGCCGCTGTCCAAATAAACGGCGTACCGGTCCGGATTGTCGCCAGCGATCAGACCGGCATTGACGACGGTGCCCGGCCCGCCCAGGACCACGACACCGCCGCCGCCACCGATCGTGCCGGTCGCATTGTTGGTGACCGACCCACCAGTGTCGGAATAAACCCCGGCTCGCTCGGTGTCCGTCGCCCGGATGACCCCATCATTGATGACCGTGCCCACGGCGCCGTAGAAGCCGACTCCACTCCCGCCGATGATGGTGCCGCCGGCCTGGTTGGTGACCTTGCCGCCGCCACCGATCAGGACCACGCCGATACCACTCGGGTCGTTCGACTCGATCAGCCCAGTGTTCACCACCGTCCCGGCCAGAGTGTCGATCCGCACGCCCACATAGCCGGCGATCGTCCCGCCCGCCTGATTGGTAACCGCCCCCCCTGCTCCCAAAAACACCGCTCGGCTTACCCCGGTGTCATAGGTGCCGGAGGTCAGGATCACGCCGGCATTGACGACGCGCGCGCCCGTGGCCTCGGTCCCGCTGACCACCGCGGAGGTGCCGCTGGCCGAGATCAGCCCCGTCGCCGCGTTGGTCAGCGTGCCGCCGGCCGCCAGAGTGACACCGGTGTCACCGGTCAGGGCTCCGGTATTGGTCAGGGAGCCGGCGACGGTCAGCGCGGCCCCTTCCAGCGATGTGTCGCCGTCCAGGGTCCAGGTGGCGCCTGATGCGACCGACACCTGACCGAAGCGGACGAACTGGGAGCCGAAGCCGGAAAACGTGCCGGTGGAGGCGGCGGAACCGAGTTCCAGGGTGCTGACGGCGGTGGCGCCGACGGTGTTGCCGCCGGAAACTGTGCCCGAGAAGGTCGCGCCCGGGACATAGACCAGGCGGTGGGTAAATCCCGCCTCGAACCGCACCGCGTAGTTGCCGGTGGTGTCGATGGATCCGGCGTTGACCAGCGTGCCGGAGCCGCCGCGGATGCCAACGCCGCCATAGCCGCCGATCGTGCCGGAGGCCGCGTTGGTGACCATGCCGCCGGCCAACAGATAGACGCCGGGATTGTTGTAGGTGCCGCGGATGATCCCGGCATTGTTCACCGTGCCGGAGCCGCCGCCGATGCCGACCGCCCCGGACCGGCCGATCAGCGATCCGCCGGCCAGGTTGGTGACCACGCCCCCCAGGCCGGCGCGGATCGCCGTCCCGTCCAGGCCCTGGATGACACCGGAATTGACCACCGAAACGAAGGCCTCGTTGGTGCTCACGCCCTGGTAATGGCCCGTGATCGTGCCGGTGGCGGCGTTGGTGAGCACCACCGTGACCGTCCCACCGATGCCACTGGCCGAGGTGCCGGTGATGATCCCCTGGTTCACGATCGTGCCCGTCGCGCCCGACACGTAGATGCCGTGGAACCCACCGGCCAGGGTGCCGGAGGCCGCATTCGTGATGGTGCCCCCGGCGAACAGATCGACGCCGTTGCTGCCGTTGTCGGTGCCCTCGATCCGCCCTTGGTTCACCACGGTGCCAGCCGAACCATCGATCAACAGGCCGCGAGCGGTCCCCAGGATCACGCCGGAGGACGCATTGCTGACCGCCCCTCCCTCGGCCAGTTGCACGCCGGGAGCGCCGGCGCCGGTGGCCTCGATCCGGCCCTGGTTCACCACGGTGCCGGACGCGCCGTAAACGATGATGCCTTTGGCGTAGCCGTGGATGGTGCCGCCGGAGGCGTTGGTGACCTCGCCTCCATTGGTCAGGCTGACGCCGTAGCCGGCAGCCCCGCTGGCGGCGATCGAACCGGCATTGACGATGGTGCCGCCGGCGGTCATGGCGACGCCGCCCGACCCGCCCGCGATCACGCCGCCGGCCGCATTGATCACCGTGCCGGGGGAGCGGATGCGGGCGCCGAACCCGATCGTGCCGATCAGGGTGCCCTCGTTGGTGACGGTGGCCGGCCCCTCGCTGAGGTCCAGCGCGTTGTATCGCGCGGCGATGGTGGCGCCGGTCGCGTTGGTGACGGTGGACGCGCCGTAGATGACGATGCCCTGTTGGCTGGCCGATATCGCGCCTCCGGTGCGGTTGGTGACGCTGCCCCCGACATTCAGGAACATGCCGTGGCGGGTGGCGTTAATGACCCCCGCGTTGATCGCCGTTCCGGCCGAGACATAGATGCCGTCAACCACGGCGGTGATCGTGCCCAGGTTGGTCGCGGTGCCCCCCGCGCGCAACTCGATCCCGGCGCCGCCAGCCTGGATCGAGCCGCTGTTGGTCGCGCGCCCCGCGCCGCCCCCGAGGACGATCCCCGATGATCCGGCGATGATGGTGCCGGCGGCCTGGTTGTTCACCGACCCGCCGGGCTGGATCAGGACGCCATAACCGCTCGCGGTGACGCGGCCGCGATTGACGACCGAGCCGCCATAGTTCGACAACGCGATCCCGATGGTGCCGGAAATCTCGCCGGAGGTTTGATTGGTAACGGCGCCACCCGAGTTCAGCGAGACGCCGGCGCTGGTGCCGCCGATGCTGCCGGCATTGACCACGGTGTTGGGCGTGTTGGCCCCCGTGCCGTACACGGCCATGCCAGCATTGGTGACGAGCCCGGTGGCGGTGTTGGTCAGCGTGTCATCGCCGGACAGGCTGATTCCGGTCGTGATCGTGGCGCTGTTGGTCGTGGTACCGGCCATTAGGCTCCCCTGTCCCGCGTCGCTGCGTGTCGCGAAAATTGTGTCGTTGCGGTCAGAATACGGGACTGGTCCCGGAAATTCAACGATGCTAGCGACAGCCCCGCGTCTTCAGATGAACAGGAAGTCCGCCGCGTTTATCGCCACAAGGGTCCCGGTCGTGGGCGTCAGCGTCGCGAGCAGCACGCCAGCCCCGGCACCGTTCCCGTCTGCGTCATAGAGAAGCTGGCCAAACCCTGTCCCGGCGTTGTCGAAAATCAGTTGAGCCACTGCCGTTCCCCCGACCGTTCCGGTGGCGTTGATCGTCAGGCGGCTGCCGATGTTGAACGAATTGATGTCGCCGAAGGCACCATCGACCAGACCGATAAGGTCCGCGCTGAAGTCGAAGTCGCGCAACTCGTCCGCGCCGCCTGTTGTGCCGGTGAACACGAAGAGATCCGCTCCCGCGCCGCCGAACAGACGGTCGGCCCCATCGCCCGATACCAGCGTGTCGTTGCCCGCGCCACTGCGCAGCACGTTCACCTGACCGTCACCGGTGATGAAGTCGTTGCCGGTGCCGCCGGTCACATTCTCGATCCCGATGATATCACCGACAAACTGCGTCAGCGGCACCGCCAGCCCCAGCAGGTCGAACATCCCGGTCAGATCGACGTGCACCCCGGCGGTGTTCGCCGCAAGCGCGCCAGATATCCGCAGCGTGTCAGTCCCGGTTCCGCCATCGACTAGGCCGACGCCCACGTGAGCAAAGATGGTGTCGTTGTCGGCCCCGCCATAAACCCAATCCGCGCCCACCTCGGCGCGAAGCGTGTCCAGCCCGTCACCACCCCACATCTCGTCGTCGCCAGCACCTCCCACCAGAAAGTCGTCGCCGGAGTCGCCGAACATCAGATCGTCGCCCGCGCCGCCCGACAGCGTGTCGTTCCCGGTGCTGCCGACCAGCAAGTCGCCGCCATTGCCACCGGACAGGAGATCATCGCCGGCCCCGCCAAGCAGGCTGTCATTGCCGTCACGTCCGTACAGAGAGTCGTTGCCCGACAGACCGGACAGCAGGTTTGCCGCCCCGTCGCCGCGAAACAGGTCGGCACCGCCGCTTCCCGTCAGGTTCTCGATCCCGGACAGGACAAAGCTGTTGCTCGGGAAGCTGCCGGGGGTCTGCAGATCGACGCTGCGGGCGGTATTGCTGCCGGCGAAGAAGGCCACGGTATCGACGCCTGCTCCGCCAAAAATCTGATCGCCGGTGCTGATGCCCGTGAAGGTGTCGTTGAACTCGGTGCCGACAAAGATTTCGGCGAAGGTCGAGGACGACACCACCGTGACCCCCGCATTGCGCGGGTCCAGAACCGTGCTGAACACGTCCTGCCCGGTCAGCCCGTTGGGATAGGACAGGCCCAGTGCCACGCGCCCGTCCGCCATCAGGTCGGCGCTTATGTCGATGTCTGCCAACAGCCCGTCGTTGCTCCCCGTGCCGAAACCCCGGATCAGGGTCGCATTGCCTTCGGCTGCACCGTCGTTCATGTTGTAGACTTGGGCATAGACCCCGTCAGTGTGCGCATTGACATTGAAAGAGTCGCCCGAGTCCGCAACCCAGACGATCAGGATGCGCCCGCCGCCAAGGTTGACCAGTTCGATGGCGAAGCTCTGCGACCCGGTGACTGTGCCGCCCAGGATCAGCGTTCCTACAACCGCACCGCTGAAGCCGTAAGTGGTGATAGCCGAATCGTTGCCCGCGCGCATGGTCAGGGTCACTTCCGAAGCCGCGGCGGTGTTGGATGCCGTGACGACGACCCCGGGTGCGATCGAGATCATGTCCTTCAGGTTGGTGGGCAGTGCGGGTGTGCCATCGGTACCGACGATCGATGACGAGGTCGCCGTGAACTCCGTTCCATTCGGGGCTCCGACCATTTCGACCAGATCAGACGAGCCCGTGACGTTCTGGTTCACCGCCGCCGGCGCGCTGCTGATGACGCCCGCCGTCGTGACGACAGCCCTGACGAGGTCATTGTTGAAGGCGGCGTCTATCGCCAGACCCGCCACGATCAACGAACCGGCGACCGCCGGATTGACCAGCAATTGACCGCCGGAAATACCGAGCGGCGACAGCCCCGCCGTGTTCAGCACGGTCGGCGCGGCAGTCGGACCGCCGGTCGTCTCCGAGAACGACTGCACCACCAGGCGATGGTCTGAAATGAGGTTCCCGATCCTGCCCCGCGTCAGGATCGAGAAGGTTCCGTTGGTGGCCACGGCAATGTCATAAAGCTGGTTCTCGATGCTGCCCGTCGTGACCACCTCGGTCACTGCGCCGACGTGGTTGCCAAGCGCGTCGTGGCGCTGGAAATACACGGTGTAGGTGCCCGAGATGCTGCTTTCCCAGGCAGAGACATAGCCGCCGTTGTTCAGCGCGGCGGTGCGGACGTCGCCCTGAAAGCCGGCGATCTGCGTCTTGTTGGTAAGCGAGGGGATGGCGAATGTGATTGGCATGGGATGTCTCCGGAATCAGGTGATGCGAAGATTCAGGAACAGTTGACGCGCTGTACCGGCATCTATCCGATGACCCGTTCTTCGGGACAAGATTGACGCCAGGGACGGGCGTTGGCAAGCTCGGACCTCGAAACGATGCTGGTGCGGCGTTGCCCTGGGCTGACGACGACACTCCGCGTCAGCCTGGTGTCGGGGCCTTGCCGTGGCAGCGGTTGGGGCAGCAGTCGGGGCAGCGGTTGGCCGTGGTTTGGATCAGCTATCCGGGGCGCGGGACCACCGTGGGGTTGGCCAGGCGCATCGGGGTTCCGGCGGCGTAGGCGACGATCTGCTCGAACGCTTCCCGGAAATACAGCTCGAAATTGTCCCATTCCGCCCAGCCCAGATGCGGCGTGCACACCACGTTGGGCATCGACAGGAACGGGTGGTCGCCGTTGACGATGGGCTCCTGCTCATAGACATCGACCGCGGCGTAGCCGGGCCGCCCCGCCCGCAATCCGTCCAGCAGAGCGCCGGGTTGGACCAGTTCGGCGCGCGACGTGTTCACCAGCAGCGCGGTTGGCTTCATCCGCGCCAGATCCTCCGGCCCGACAATGCCGCGCGTGTCGGGGCGCAGGCGCACATGCAGAGACAGCACGTCGGATTGCTCGAACAGTTCCGCCTTGCTGGCGGCGACATTGTAGCCCAGCTCCCGCGCGCGGGCGGCGGAGCGTTCCTGGCCCCAGACCAGCACGTTCATGCCCATGCCGGCACCGCCGCGTGCCACGATCGAGCCGATCGCGCCCAGGCCGAAAATCCCCAGGGTCGAGCCGCTGATGCGATGCGACAAGGTGTTCGGCCACGCCCCGCGGCGCATCCGTTCCGCCTCGACGACGATGTTGCGCCGGCTGGCGACGATCAGAGCCAGGGTCAGTTCGGCCGGAGAATGCGGGGAATTGCTGGCGCCGGTGGACACCAGGACGCCATGCTCGGTGGCCGCCGCATAGTCGATCGTGGTGGCGTTGCGCCCGACCAGGGCGATCAGGCGCAGATTGGGCAGGCGCTCGATCAGGGCGCGGGTGAATTCGACCCGCTCGCGAACCGCAACGATGATTTCGGCCGGATGCAGGCGTTGCACCAGGTGTTCGAAGTCGGCGGCGGGCTCGCGATAGCTGACGACCTCATGGCCGGCCAGTAGCGAGAAGCAAGGCAGCGCCGGGACCATGCCCTGGTATTCATCGGGGATGACGATTTTCATATCAATATGGCACCGTTCCAGTGACCACGGTCCGGTGCAGCACACGCCGGTGCCGGCCCATGTCTTCATGCGGCAAGGCGCGATGCACCAGGCAACGATTGTCCCACAGCACCAGATCGCCCTGGCGCCAGCGATGTGTATAGACAAATGCCGCCTGCGTCGCGTGCGCGAGCAGGTCCACCAGCACCGGCCGCCCTTCCTCGTAAGGCCGACCGACGATGTGGGAGGCGTGATTGCCCAGATACAGCGTCTTCACCCCGGTGTCGGGATGGGTGCGCACCACCGGATGCTGCACCGGCGGGCGTTCGCGCTTCTGTTCCTCGGTCGCCGGACGGCTGGCGGAGTTGATCCGGCTGGCTTCCCAACTATGTTCCGCGCGCAGCCCGTCCAGGTCCCGTTTGGTTTTTTCCGGCAACGCCGCATAGGCCATCGCCAGGTTGGCGAACTGCGTCTCGCCCCCTTTCGGCGGCAGTTCCACCGCGTGCAGCATGGTCAGCAAGGACGGCACCGCGTGATAGGACTTGTCGGAGTGCCAGTAATAGTTGCCGCGCTCACTGAGCATTTCGGAGGGATTGCCGTCCGCGTCCAAATTCGACACTGTATGCACGGCTGTATAGCGCTGGCTGTCGACGAAGCGGCCGACATGGCGGGTTTCGATCTCCCCGAAATTGGCGGTGAAGTCGAATTGCTGTTCCTTGCTCAGGCGCTGGTTGCGGAACACCAGGATCGGATGGCTGCGGAACGTTTGCAGCAGCCACTCCTTGCGCTCGGCCGTCAGCGGTTGCGACAGATCGAGGTCGGTGATCTCGACGCCGCCCACCTCCTCCAACCGGCGTGTATCGTCCGGACGAGGGCCGCTGGGCGGAATGCCGTGGCCGGTTGGGGCCGCCATCGTTGCGCTCATGTCACTTTCTCCGTTGCCGCCATGTGGTCCCGCAGCAAAGCGCCCCAACCTGGGATCGGGGCCGTGTAACCGGCCAGACGGAGCACCGCCCACAGGCTGACCTGGTTGGTCGTCAGCACCGGCTTGCCGATGGCGGTTTCCAGCGCGTCCACAATATCCAGGGTCAGCCAGTTGCCGCAGGCCAGCATCACCGCCTGCGCATCCGCCCGATCCACCGCCTGCCCCAGGTCCAGTGCCGTCTTCGGGTCCAGCACGCCGATGTCGAGGTTGCTGACCAGGCCGAGCGCCCGATGCGCCAGGACGTCGTAGCCGCTGGCCTCGATGAAGGCGGCGGTGAAGCGGTTGACGTCTTCGCCCCAGGGCGCGGCGATGACGATCCGGCGTATGCCCAAGGTCGCCATCGCCTGGATCTGCGCGGTCGAGGCGGTGGTTGCCGGCTTGCCGGATGCCGAGGTGATCCGCTGGATCAGTTCCTGATCATAGCCGATGCCGCGGCGCGAACTCGGCGCGGTGGCGGCCAGCACGATCGCATCGACATCGGCGTCGGCCAGCTTGCGGGCCTCGGTTTCGATGTCGGCGACGATGCGCACGGTCGAGTCGGCCTCCACGTTGCGCAGCGGCAGGCGCGCGACATGCAGGCTGACGCCTGGGGGCATCACCCGCCAATACTCGATCTCCTGGGTCGTGTTGGAGGAGGGCAGCAACAGCCCGATCCTGCGCAATCCCGCGTGCGACGGCATATCCGTTCTCCTTCCCGGAGTTCGGACGGACTGTTTCAAAGCGGTCCCGCCGTGTCAAACGGGGTTGCCCGGGATTCGCCGTCCCGATGGTCAGGGCGGGCCCGTCGCCGCCTTTGCAACGGACCGATCGATGCAGGCCAAGCGGCTTCCCACGCCGCCGGGTTCCGTTACCATGCGAGCGAATGACCGAAACGCCGCCCGCCTCCAGCCAACCCACGCAGCCGCCGTCCAGTGAGACCTGGCAGCGCACGCTCTGGGCGATGGTTGCCATCCAGTTCGTGATGACCTGCTCGGTCAGCTTCCTGACGCCGATCATTCCGCTGATGCTGCCGGAATTGGGGGTGGATTCGGTGGAGGCGATTGGAATCTGGACCGGGGTGATCACCGGCTCGACCTCCTTCGTCGCGGCGTTCGCATCGCCTCTGTGGGGCCGCATCGCCGACCGACGGGGACGGAAACTGTCGCTGCTGCGGTCGAGTTTCGCGATCGGCCTGTTCACTGCGCTGATGGGGCTGGCCACCGATGTGTGGCAGTTCTTCGGCGCGCGGGCGATCATGGGAGCGTTCGCCGGCTTCACCGCCGCGGCCATCGCGCTGGTGGCGAGCCAGGTGCCGGAACGGCGTCTGGGCTGGGCGTTGGGGTGGTTGAGCACCGGGCAGTTGGTCGGCTCCCTGATCGGGCCTGTGGTCGGCGGGGCGCTGGCCGATTTGACCGGCAGCTATCGGATGCCGTTCTTTCTGACCTCGGGCATGACCATGATCGCGCTGGCGCTGGTCTGGTGGGTGGTGCAGGAGGATTTCACGCCGCCAAAAGCAGGCGGGAAATCGAAATCGCTGTTCGGTGGGCTGTCGCTGCTGACCGGATCGGCGGGGTTGATGGCGCTGTTTTTCGTGCTGCTGATGGCACAGTTCAGCGTGCGCACGGTGCAGCCGGTGGTGACGTTGTTCGTGCAGGAATTGATCGGCTCCCCGCCGCAGATCGCGACTTTGGCGGGGATCGCGTTTTCGATCACCGGGCTGGCGAATTTGATCGCGGCGCCGTTTCTGGGCAATCGGAGCGATGTTATCGGGTATCGGCGGGTGCTGCTGATCTCGCTGGCGGGCGCGACGGTGACCAGCATTCCGCAGATTTTCGTTGATAGCTACTGGCTGTTCTGCGTTGAGCGGTTTGCGGTGGGATTGTTTATTGGGGGAATTTTGCCGACGGCGAATGCGCTGATTGGGCGGAGCGTGTCGCGGGAGAACCGGGGGTCGGTTTATGGGATGACGGCTTCGGCGACGTTTTTGGGGAACTCGCTGGGGCCTTTGATGGGGGGGTTGGTGGCGGCGAGTTTCGGGATCCGGTGGGTGTTTGCGATGACGGCGTTGCTGCTGCTGGCGAATCTGGTTTGGGTTTGGTTTACGGTGAAGGAGTATCGGGAGGACGGGGTGGGGTGAGGGAGATCGGCCGAAACCGCATTGGCATGTCACGGGAAGGCGGGAATAGTGGCTGAGCCAGTATCGCATCGATATCGGACTTCCCCGAGGCTGGGGGTGGGACTGGGGGCTTCAGAATTCCGGCCTCCTCGCTGTTTGGAGTGGGTGGTAACGACCCAATCCGGTCTTCCTCAAGTGTTTCTCTGTTCGGTTGGGCGCCGTTTCTCCGTCCCGGCCTGACGATCCAAGGACGCCGGGGATGGCGGCTGTCAAGGATGGCCTCTTGGCCA